>DATKRK010000025.1:0-14862 GCA_035532215.1 Pirellulales bacterium
AACTTTCCAAGAATTCCAAGCGGCCATTGATGGTTGCTTGGCAAAGATTCCCACCGAGCACCGAGAGCAACTGCAATCCCTGATGACCCATAATTTCCAGACCTTCAACCCGGCCTCATTCTTGGCCGCGTGACGTATAAAAGGCGTGCTGGCGGGCTTCGCTCGCCAGGCATTCGGCCCACAGCATCAGGTCGTCGTCGGTCAGGCTGTTGTCGCGCACGAAATCGGTGGCGACCTGCGCATCGTGCCCGACCAGGCTGGCGATGACCTGCAGCCGCCCATTTTCGCCGTAGCAATAGCGGACTTCCACCGGCCAGCCGGCGGGCAAGTTCGGCGGCAGCCCGCGGATGACGCAGGCGCCGACTTCGATACAAGCCTCGGGTAGTTCGCTCTCGCCTTCCAGCACGCAAATGCGGACGTTCGGCTGGTTCGTTTGATAAGTTTTGAAGCGTCGCGAGGCCGCGTGCGGCAACGGGGTGTTTTTGGGAATAATCACCCGGTTCAGCTTGCGGCCGGTGATCGGGTCGACGCCGACCACGCCCAAGCTGTGCGAATTGATGTTGGTGACGGAAAACTGCGTGTGCCCGCCGCCGATGCCCTGCTTTTGCAACAGCAGATCGGCGTATAGCGCCGCGCCGTGCGCTACGGCTTCGTCGGCCGAAACCGTGCAATCGACGGCCCGGCCGGCCAATTCCGTCAGCATTCGGGTGATCATCGGCATGCGCGTCGAACCGCCGACGACGAGCACCTTGTCGATCTCCTTGAACGTCAAGCCGGCTTGCATCACCACGAGTTCGGCGGTGGTGCGAGTTCGCGAAACCAAGGGCGCCGTGGCCGCTTCGAATTCCTCGCGCGTGATTTCGAGCTTGTTGCGCTTTCCCTGGTGGTTGACGTACATCGTCGCCTTGGTGCGCTCCGAGAGCGTTTTCTTGGCCAGTTCGGCCGCCAACCACAGTTCTTGCAGCGTTTCGGGGTCTTTGCGGGGGTCTTCGCCCAATTGCCGCTGCATTCGCTCGGCGGCGATCTCGATCAGCTTCTCGTCCCAATCCTTGCCGCCCAGGCGGACATCGCCGTCGGTGGCGATGGCTTTGAACGATTGGCCGCTCATTTCGACGACGGTGACGTCGAACGTGCCGCCGCCCAGATCGTACACGAGCACCCGCACCGTCTGGCCGTCTTTGACCTGGCCCGAGCGGTCGAGAAACCCCTCTTGGTAACCGTAGACGATCGCCGCGGCGGTCGGCTCATTCAGGATGTCAAGCACTTCCAGCCCGGCCAGCCGCCCGGCATCCATCGTCGCTCGACGGCGCGTTTCGTCGAAGTAGGCCGGCACGGTAATCACGGCCTTAGTCACCGGCCCCAGTTTGCGCTCGGCGTCGGTTCGCAGACGGCGCAGGACGTAGCTGGAGATGACTTCGGGCGGCAGCCATTCGCCGTTGATCTTGCGGCAATAGTGTTTGGACCCCATGTCGCGCTTGGCGCAATCGGCCACGCGGTCGGGTTCGAGGGCCGCCGCCAATACCGCTTCTTTGCCGACCACCGTTCCGTCCTGGTCGAACAGCACCACGCTGGGCGTCAAAATGTCTCCGCTCGAATTCGGAACGCTCGTCGGACGCCCTTGCTGGTCGAGATAGGCCACCACCGAATACGTCGTTCCCAGGTCGATGCCGATCGCCAAGGCTTTGGCGCCCGGCGGCAAAGGAATCGGGGCGGAATCGGGGCCGGCCGCCGGCAACCGCAAAGTCTCGCCCTCGGCTGGCGCCGGCGCGCCGAATTCCTGCTTCAGCCGGCCCGGCGCCTGCTCCCAGCCGGGCTTGAGCGCGACGACGCCTTGCGATGCGTCGAAGACTTCCGGCCGCAGAGCCCGCATGAATTCGTCCCATCGCAACGCGGCGGGATCGCAGAGGCGCATTTGCAGCGGCGCCATTTGCCATGCAGGAGACGCGACGCGCACGCGATACTGCACGTCGTCGAGAATGCAGTCCGCCGGTTCGCCGGCGACTTGCCTGAATGCCTTCTCAATAAACGCCTGCCCGTGCTTCTCCAGTAAAAGATTGAGATTCGCCGTCATCCGTTACACCCCGGTCGTACGCGCAGCGGTCCCCTTTCCCGGCTCGCCGGCCACCCGGCAGCCGGCTGAGGCGCCTAAGATTACGTGGAACCGCTATAGTTATTGCACCCAAGAAGAATGGTATTTTATGTTAAGCCAAGGAACTGGCTGCGTAAACAGCATCGTCCGTGCAAGTTATGCGGCGGCATAACGAATACGGGCTCGGGGGGCTTTTGTGCTAGTCGATCGATCAGCCAGTTCGTAAGATGACGGAGATTTGCAAAGGGCGGCAGAGCGGGGCTCAATTCCGCGCCCGAATCGCCGCTCGGCCGTGTTCTGCGAAGCTAGGCGTCATTCACGCTTGGGCAAAAGGCTTCACGCATGTCGGATTTCGACCCTTATCGGAAATGGCTCAGCATCCCTGAGGAATTCCGGCCGCCAACGCACTACCAATTGTTGGGCATCTCGGCCGACGAACGCGATTTGGAGGTCATCGACGCAGCCGTGCTGCGCCAAAGCGCTTACGTTCGCAACTTTCAGACGGGCAAATACGGGGCCGACGCCGCCCGGATACTGAACGAAATTGCAGCCGCCAAGCTTTGCATTCTCGATCCCGCCAAACGCGCCGCTTACGATGCCGATTTGAAACGAAAGGGACAGTACCCCCAGCCGGCCCACGAAACGCCGGTGGCGCCTTTAGCGCCCGAACCACAACCGAGGACGGCACGTCCCGTAGCGCAAGCTGCTCGCCCGCAGCCGGTTGCGCCAAGCATCGATCTCGATGCATTGGCCGGCCAGGCACGCGTATCCGCGCGCGGGCGTTCCCACGGGCCGCGGGTGCGTCTCACTTCCCGGCCTAAGCAAACCGCGATTCCGCCAGCGATGTGGCTCATTCCCCTGGGGATCGTCGGCTTGCTGGTCGTAGCGATCCTCGTGATGTCGCTCGCCAAAAAGACGGATTCGGGGGCGGAAGGCCAACCGTCCGAGGTCGCCGAGGGCGGCAACGCAGCGCTGCCCGACGAAGGCGCTGGTTCTTCCCCAGAACGCGGCGGGCCAACCGCGACCTCCGCCAGCGCCGCGCCGAACGAAGTTTTCGTGCCGGGCGGCGTCGCCCCCGGCGCTTTCCCGGGCAGTGACCGGCCGGGGGGAGCGAGCATGGCCGGCGCTTCACGGTTTCAGCCTGCGACCGCGGCTGGCGGGCTTCCCGTGGCCGCGCCAAGCGATCTCGTCGAGAGCGAGGCCGACTCAGGCGCCCCGTCCGTTTTCCCCGGCGAAATGGACGGCGGGGAGCCGACGGTTTCGATTCCCTTGCCGCCGAGCGACCCGTTGATCGTGTTCGCCGCGCCGCCGAGCTCCTTGGTCGCCGTCGGGCAGACCGTCTACGATGCCAAGACGGGCGCCGTGGCAGGCAAGACGGGCGCGTATCAGGCGATTGCTCGCGACGCGCTGCGCGCGTTGAGTTCCGACGGAAAGTATTACGCAGCCGCGAAAGAAACCGGCGCCTCGGGCATCGAGGTCCGATCGTGCGAGACGGGCGAGTTTCTGTTCACGCTGAATCTCGACCGCTCGTTTCTCAAACTCAAGCTGTTAGCGTTCGGCGAACCGGGGCAACTCGTCAGCGCCGCAAGTTTCGGCCGCGACCATCGCGTGCAGATCTGGGATCTCAGCGACGGCACGCTCATCAAAGAGTTCTCGATCGCGGAATTCGACCGACGCCAGGCTGCATTGAGCGATAATGCGTCGTCCCTGGCCGTCGCCACGCCCGACGAAGGAATTGTCGTCTACGATCTGCGGCACAGTCGCAACCAGCAGCCGGGCGAGCAGTTGGTGCAAATACCGATTCTGCCCGGTGCGGGCGGCGCGGCCACCGTCGATGGCCTGTGTTTTTCGCCCGCAGGCGACGAACTGTTGGCCGTCGTCGACGGCGGCGCGAGAATCTTGTGCTGGAACGAACGCGGGGAACTCGTGTTCGAGCACGTTTCGGGCGTCGACATGCGCGCCGTCTGGACCGGCGCCTGCGTCTATCAAGGCCCCGCCATCGAATGGCGCCCGCAGGGTCGCGGCTGGCTGTTGGGCGGCCATTTCTTTTTCGATCGCGCTTTGCGGCGCGTGACTTGGATGCTTCAGACCGAGCGCGACGAAGAGGCCCGCATGCGCTTCTTGGACGCCGATCGTCTGCTCTTGTTGCGAGGTCGGGGGCACGAACGCAAGCTGGCGGATATCGCCCTCCCCTGGGAAAAAATCGATACCGCGCTGCGCGTCATCGACAGCGACCAACCGCGGTATCTCGGACCGGGGGAATCCGTCAGCGTCCAGGTGCGGGTCGGCCGCGTCCTGCCCGGAACCACGGAAGAGGACGTGCGCACGGCAATCGAGTATATCGTCGGCAAACGGCTCGAAGCGGAGAGGATTTCCATGGCTCCGAAACGGCCGACGCAATTGGTGGTCAATTACTTCGAAGAGCAGAAGCGCGGGACCGGCGCCGGCAAGTCGCCGACGAACCAATGCGATTTGAAACTCGAATTAATCATCAATGGCAAACGCGACGTGTTCACCGCCAACGTCATCGCCGATGCCGAAGGCGAAGGGGCGAAGATGCGCGAGTATCTCTACTGGCGTCTGGCTAATCGCCTGCGCCAGACGCCGCTTCCTTACTTCATTCCCAAGAGCGTCCAGCTCACGAGTCTGCCGGCGATCATTCGGCCGTGACGGTTTGCTATCGGGCGCCGCCGTGGAGTTTTGCGCCGCCCCCGCCCGTCATCGGAGAGTGGAGGGACGGGCGCCCTCGCCCGTCATCGGAGAGTGGCCCGTCATCGTGCTCGCCGGGCGAGGGCGCCCGGACCTCCATTCTATCAAATCGCGTGTCGGAAGCCGCTCAGGCCCAGCGGCTCGCGGACGGCATAGGGCTCGCCATACGCGGTCCCGATGAGCGAGCCCCAATAGGCCGCTTGGTCGCGCTGGCGATCGATGAATGTGGGCGGTTCGCTCGGACGGCCTTCGATGAATTGGCTGCGGTAACATTCAATCGCGGCGCGCTTCTGCGGCCAGTAGCGGCTGATGTCGAGAATGAACGCCGGCTGTTGCGGCTGTTTCAAATGGACGCAGTAGTAATAGAAGATGCGTTGCGGGTGGAAGGGCTCGCCCGGCAGGTCGGTTTTGGTCAGCTTCGACCAGAAACGGGCCGCCTCGATCAACTGGGTGGCGGCCGTATGATCGGGATGGGCGTCGACCCAATAAGGCGCCAGCAGCCAACGCGGACGCGTCTGGCGGAATACTCCGGCCAGTTTTGCGCGGGCTTCGAGCGTCGCTTCGACGCTGCGGTTCGGCAGCCCCAAATTTTCGCGCCAATCGATGCCTAAGATTTGCGTGGCGGCCGCCGTTTCCTGGGCCCGCTTTTCGGGCGTTCCGTAGGGCGTCGGCTCGCCGTTGGTCAAATCGAGAATACCGACTTTCAAGCCATCGGCCTTGCACTTGAGAATCGCTCCGGCCGCGCCAAGTTCGGCGTCGTCCGGATGCGGGGCCACTACTAGCATGTCGAGCACGTTGAACTCCCATGTTGGCGTCGATTCGCTACGCTACAGAAAATTCGCCTCCGCGCCCAGCTTGCCCAGAATTCGCCAATCGGCCTGGACACTTGGGCGAGGTTTTGGCAAACTCTGGCCCCCTTTCCCAATGCGTCTCATGTCAGGGTTTTCATCGACCATGATTGCTCGTCTGAAGCGTTGCTGGTCTCGGTTGGCGATTGCTTGCGCCGCTGCATTTCTTTTGGTTGCGGCGCAGGGCTGTAAACTCGATCGCTTGCGCGGCGAGGGATTCAAAGGCGAAACCAAGGAGTGGGGCAAGGGCCTGAGGCCGGAAGGCAGTCCGGAAGATCACGCGGGCTTGAGCGCCAAAGCTCAAGAAATCGAGCGCCATCTGGGCTCCTAGCATCATTTCGTCTCGGACAGTACAAAAGAAACCGGCCAGGACGCGAGTCTTCGGTCGAGTTTCCGAATACTGTCAGCCCCCCTGGCGATCGATGCCCTCCGACTACGAAGCCCTTTATCAACAAGTTTGTCGCCATGCCCGCGAGATCGGGCTGTTGAGTTCGATTGAATCGCTCTTGGGTTGGGACGAACGCTGCCTGTTGCCCGCGGCCGGGGCCGAGTATCGCGCCGAGCAAATGACGCTGCTCTCGGGCCTGATCCACGCCCGGCAAACGGATCCTCGCTTGGGCGGCTGGCTCGATGAGCTGGCGGCCAGCCCGCTGGCAGCCGATCCGACGAGCGTGAGCGGCGCGACGATCCGTCAACTGCAACGGCAGTACCAGAAAAAGACGAAATTGCCCCAAGCGCTGGTCGAAGAGCTGACGCGCACCAGCGTTCTCGGACAACAAGTTTGGCAAACCGCGCGGGCCGACGACAACTTCGCCGCCTTGGCGCCGCTGTTGCAAAAAACGATCGACCTGAAGCGTCAACAAGCCGACGCGATCGGCTACGCCGAATGCCGCTACGATGCGCTGTTGGACGATTACGAGCAAGGCGAACTGACCTCGACGGTCGCCCGCGTGCTCGGCCAACTACGCGACGAGTTGACGCCGCTGGTCGCCGCCATTGCTGCCAGCGGCCGGGCGCCCGAGCGCGCGATCCTGCGTCGGCATTACCCCCTCGACGCCCAAGAAGCCTTCGGACGTCAAGTTGCTGCGGCGATCGGTTTCGACTTCACGCGCGGCCGGTTGGACGTCACGGCGCATCCGTTCTGCACGGCGCCTGGCCCCCACGATTGCCGCATCACGACCCGCTACGAGGAAGGTTACTTCAGCGGCGCGCTGTTCGGCACGCTGCACGAAGCGGGACACGGCATTTACGATCAGGGGCTTCCGGCCGAGCATTTCGGCCTGCCGGCCGGCGAGGCCGTGTCGATGGGCATCCACGAATCGCAATCGCGGCTGTGGGAGAATCTCGTCGGCCGCAGCCAGGCGTTCTGGCGGCATTTTTACGGCCCCGCGCAGCAAGCCTATCCCGAAGCCTTGGGCGGCGTGTCGTGCGACGATTTTTACTTCGCCATCAACGAAGTGCGGCCTTCGCTGATCCGCATCGAATCGGACGAAGCGACTTATAACCTGCACATTCTGATTCGCTTCGAGCTGGAGCAAGCCCTGGTGGAAGGCGATCTTCCAGTCGCCGAGTTGCCGGCGGCTTGGAACCAAAAGTATCGCGATTATCTGGGCGTCGAGCCAGCCGACGACCGTGAAGGCGTGCTGCAAGACATTCACTGGAGCGCAGGGCTGTTCGGCTATTTTCCCACGTATTCGTTGGGCAACCTCTACGCCGCCCAGTTTTTCGCCCAGGCCGACGAGGACTTGGGCGGGTTGGCCGATCTATTTGCCCGCGGCGAGTTCGAGCCGCTGCGCGCGTGGCTCGTCGACCGCATTCACCAATTCGGGCAGCGTTACTCGGCCGGCGAACTGGTCCAACGCGTAACTGGCTCCGCGCTTTCTCACCGAGCCTTGATGAGCCATCTGCGTGGCAAGTTGGGGCCGCTATATAACCTATGAAAGCTAAGTCGACTGCGGTGATGCCAGGCGCCCTTGGTCGCAACTCGCCTGCCGCTCGTCATAAGGCACGGAATCACCAGGTATTGGGCAGGCGCTGCTAGCACGGAATAGACCGGTGTGCTTGGCAGGGCGGCGATGATCGGCGATAGACGAAGCTCGTTTGCCACCAGCTTTAGAGAGCTTTAGAGATCGTCCCGCTTTTTGGAGGACGGGGCAATTCGCCAAGCCGGGGCAATTACGGGTTCCTCTTCTCTGTTCCGGCTGCGGCAGGCGTTGCTATGGGCAAGTAAAGCTGCATCGAGAAGGATGGCATGCGAACGAAGGCCGCAGCCTCAGAAGCATCTGGAACAGAGAAGAGGAACCCGTAATTCGATGCGGCCGCGAGCACGCCGAGAGCTCCGCGACGATTTCTCGCATCAAAACGAGCGCCGTGGGGCGAAAAGAGTAGGACGATCTCTTTAACTGGTGGCAGACAGGATAGGACGACTGCGTAACGGCGGAGCGCGAGTTGCAACCCCCGCCTCTGCGAAAGGTTGACATTTCATTTTTGGCCGGAGCCTACTATCTTACTCCGCCCAGGAATCCATTGGCGGGGACTAAGATGCGCGCCTTTGCTAAATCGACCATTCTGCTTATCTTGTCAGCACTTGCGCCGCATGTCGATGCGGCGCCACCGACAGCCGGCGAGCTCGCGTCGACCGCGAGACTCGAACTCACCGGGCAGCGTCAGTTTCCGGCCGAGCAACTCAAACGGGCGCTGGACGACGACCTGGAGTTTCTGCTGGCGGCCGATCCTTCGACCCCGCTGGACGAATACCTGAGCGTGCTCAAAGCGCGGCTTCGGGCCGGCTACGAGCGGGCCGGGTTTCCCGAGATCGAAATCGAAGCGGGCGTCGATCTGGCTCGCCGGTGCGTGGCGGTTTCCATTTCCGAAGGGCGTCGTTACCTGGCCGGACCGGTCCGCTTGCTCGGCGCCAGTTCCGTTGCAGAGGCCGCGATTTCGCGCTGGCTGACAACGTCCCATCCGGCGCCCGTCGCGGAACAACGTACCGGCTGGGAAGTGGCCGACGGTTTGCGGATCAGCGACGCTTTCGGCGAAGAACCGATCTGGGAGCCCGGCAAGCCGGCGCGTTTCAACGCTTGGACGCGTCAACACTTGACCCGCCAGGTTTACCTGGCATTTGCCGAGCACGGGTATTTCTTTCCGCAACTGGAAGTGAGGATCGCCCCGAATCCGCGCACCGGCAATGCCGAACTGCTGATCGAGGTTTTCGACGACGGCCCGTCGGGCGTCGTGGGCGAGATCGAGATGCTGACCACCGGCAAAAACTCGCGCGATGCGCTTCTCAAACTGATTGAATTTTCGCCGGGCATGCCGCTGACTCACGCACGGATGGGACAGATCAAAAAGCGGTTGTACGAGTCGGCGCGCTTCGCCCGCTTCGATCTGCGCCCTGAACCGCCTGCGAACTTCGGCGGGCCTCTGAGGCTCGAACTCGAATTAGTCGAGGCGCCGTCTTCGCCCCTGCTCGGCCAGCCTTTTTCGCCCGAGGAACAAGCCTTGCTCAACTTGCGGCAATGGCTGCTCGACGAAATCGTCACCGGCGACGCCGACTTGGTGCTGACGCTGAAGAATCCCGCCGCACGATTGCGGCTGCTCAAGGCGGTCGTCTCGGCCCGAGGCGGCGCGGTGCGGTTCGACATTCTCGACCCGGGAATGTCGCTCGGCGGCCGGGTATTGCACGGCGTGCAGGAGTTGACGGGATTCGGCGACGACGCGAAATCGGCCGAAGAAAACAAGTGCTTGCTGGCGATGGAAGCGGGTCCAGGGTTGCTGGGCGCGTATTCGCCGCTGCGCGAGCGCAAGTATGCCATGACGCCCGATCGCAAGCAGTTGACGGCCAAGCTGCGGCTCGAAGCGTCGCTGGAGGCGAATCACAACGTCGAACTGCATCTCGGCGCCTCGTCGCGCGAGCAATCGCCCGGAGAGCCGTCGCAACCATTCGCTTTGAACGCGGAGCTTGCCCCGGCCGCGTTCGTGGCGTTGGCGCACAACAAGCATCTCACCTATGAAATGAAAGAAGGGGTGTTGGAAATCAAGAGCGGCGTGCTGGTCGTCGAGATCGAAGCGGCGACGGGCCGGCTGATCAAGGCGGCGATCGCGGCGGGGTTGAATTCGGAATTGGGAAGCATGGTCGCGCGGCGCGGGGCCTTCCGCCAAGAAACCGCCGAGTTGCGGACCCTGGTCGGCGGCGAGAACGATTTCGATCCGCACCGGCCGGTCAACTCGCTGGCCGCCTTCGCCAGTTGCGAATTGCTGTTTTTCGAGCGAGGTCTGGCCGGGCTGGCGACGCTGGCCGACATGCGAGGACTGGCCGTGTGGCAAGCCCTGCTGGCGAATTATTTTCTGCCGCCGCTCGATCAATGGATCGCTGAGTCCGCGGAGAAGGAGCAAGCTTTCTTCATTCCTAACTCTCCGGCAAAGCCCGGCGAACCGCCGCGAAACCCGTCGGCGCTGGCCGCCGCGGGCTTTTCGCTGTGGATGTGCCGCGGCCTGTTTCCGGCCGATGCGTGGCCGTGCGTCATGGCCCGGGCCGCGGCGTACCATTACCAGGGCGACCGCCAACGCCGCCGCAGGGAGTTGACTCGAATCGGCGCTGCGGAACAGACCGGTCCGATCGGTTATCTGGTCGCCGCCTGGTTGGCCGCCAACGTCGAGCCGGAGCTTTCGAGGAAGCTGGCGGCGCGGGGGTTGGAAAAACTTTCCCCTGAGGATTTTCGCCACGACTATCATTTGTTGCTGGCCAGCCAGTCGCCCTGGATTCGCTCGGCGCTGGCGGGCATCGGCCGCCTGCGCGATTTGCCGGCCGAGGAGGTCAACGCCGCCGTCAACCTGATGGCCGGGCAGTCTCGCTATTTTCTGCGCGACGTGGTTGCGGCCCTGCGCAAGCGTCGCGACGCCTCGACCGAAACCATCGTGGCCGCGGTGCTCGACAAGTATTGGGAGAACCGTTACCAGTATTACGCCAAAGTGTTGCTGCGCGCCATGGCCGAGGGGCCGAGCCAGGAGACGGCCCGAACGCCCAAGAAATCGCGAGAGCGATAGCCCGGATTATTCACAGCCCGGCTATTACTTGACAAAGCGCTCGATACCAACCCGAAGCGCTAGCGAGGTAAGTGCGTTGCTCCACCTCGCTTGCGCTTCGGGTTAGTGTGGGCTGATGAATAATCCGGGATAGCTCTTGCTGAGTGCGTCATCGCATGCCGTAACTGCTCTTCATTAAACGTCTTGCGCTATATTGAATAGCGCCCGCCGCCGCGGCTGATTTGCGCACCCGCCGCCCCGAGCCATTCCGCGATGCTATGCTAGCGGCGGGCAGCTTGTATCCCCTCCGATATGCCGTTAGGCTTATGCGTTTAGTCTCTGGATGCACGGTGCGTCTAGCGGTTCCCAAGACGACGTCCGTAAGGCGGACAAGGAGGCTGCGTTGATCCGAGAGAACTCGGAACTTCCTACCAAGGCGGGGTTTGACTTGACCGAAGAGACCTCGCTGGTCGACTTTCTGCGGGCTCGCGACGGCGGAATGCGATTGAAAGACGCCGCCGCCGCCTTCAAGCGCGGCTTGGCCGGTTTCTCCTCAAGCGGCCGCAATCTCTATGGCCGCATGCTGATGGGTCCCAGCGACGCAGAAGGCGCCGTCGATTACCCGGGCGAGGGCGGTCTGCGGCAGATGATCATTCTGGCCTCGAACAATTATCTCGGCCTGACCACGCATCCCCAAGTCATCCGAGCCGCTCAAGAAGCCGCCGCCAAATACGGCACCGGCGCCGGCAGTTCGCCGCTCTTGGTCGGCACCTTCACGGTCACCAAGGAGTTGGAAGCCAACCTGGCCGAGTTCAAACGCTGCGAAGAAGCCTGCCTGTTCGCCACCGGCTACTCCGCCAACGTGGGCGTGATTTCCGCCTTGGCCGGCAAAGAAGATTTGGTCGTGCTCGACCGCCTGTCGCACGCCAGCCTGGTCGACGGCGCCAAGCTTTCCGGGGCCCGCGTCAAGATTTTTCGGCATAACGACGCGGAACATCTCGACAACGTGCTGCGCCGCCATGCGACTCCGGGCCTGAAACTGGTCTGCATCGAGGGCATTTACAGCATGGACGGCGACATGGCGCCGCTCGATGAAATCCACGAAGTCGCCCGCCGGCACGACGCGCTGCTGTTGGTCGACGAAGCGCACTCCACCGGCGTGTTGGGCGCCGAAGGCCGCGGCGTCGCCGAACATTTCGGGCTCGAAGGCCAGATCGATCTGCACGTCGGCACGTTGAGCAAGGCCCTGGGCGCCTCCGGCGGGTTCGTGGCCGGTTCGAGCGAGCTGGTGACCTATTTGCGCTATTTCGCCCGTTCGGGCATGTTTTCCACCGCCGCGTCGCCGATGGTTACCGCGGCCGCCAACGCCGCGCTCGACGTGATCCGCGACGAGCCGCAACTGCGCGAGCGGCTGTGGGACAACTGCCGCTATATGCACGGCGAGTTGAAGAGCCTTGGCTTTCAGCTCAACGACGCTCCCAGCCCGATCATCCCGGTGATCGTCGGCACGATGAAGGGCCTGCGCGAAATGACGCTCGAACTGCACCGCAACGACATCTGCGTCAACTCGGTGCCGTTTCCCGCCGTGGCCCACGGCAGCGAGCGGCTGCGGATCAGCCTGACGGCCAACCACACTCGCGAGCAACTCTCGCGGGCCGTCGAGCGCATCGCCGAAGCCGGCCGCAACGCCGGCGTGATTTGAGGCAAGCAGGGGCGTCGGCGAGGCCCTTCCGCTTTTCGCGGCTTACGCTTGGCAGGCGTGCGGCAGTCGAATCAGCCAGGTCAAGACATGTCCGAATTCTACCAACCGACCTGGCGGCGGCCGATTGCGGACGTTTTCCGGCGCACGGCCGGTGCGGCCGTGCGGTTCTGCGTCCGTTTAGATGTTCATCCGAACTACGTCTCGTACTCGTCAATCTTGGCGTCCTCGCTGGCGGCCGCCTGTTTCTGGCAATCGTCGCGATATGCTTGGCTGCTCGTTCCGGCCGTGGGGTTTTGTTATCTCAGGCTGTGGTTCAACATGCTCGACGGCATGGTGGCACTGGCTTCCGGCAAGGCCAGCCGCACCGGCGAAATCGCCAATGAGCTGCCCGACCGCATTTCCGACGTGGCGATCTTCGTCGGCGTAGCACATAGCGGCCTGTGTCACGCGCTGGCCGGGTACTGGACGGCGATTGCCGCGTTGCTGGTCGCCTACGTCGGAACGCTGGGCCAGGCGGTCGGCGTGCAGCGCGAGTTCAGCGGACTGATGACCAAGCCCTGGAGGATGGTCGCGCTCAACGTCGGCGCGTGGTGGACCTTGGCGCTGCTCTGGACGGGCCGCGACATCCACCTCGGGAGCCTGACAGTGCTCGATTGGACGCAACTGGCAATTATCGCCGGTTGCGTGCAGACGATCTGGGTTCGGCTCGCGCGGATAGTGCGGGCCTTGCAAAACGACGCCCGGCCCCAGGACTGAGGCTCTAGCCTCGCTGGGCCGCCGGCGCTGGCGGTTGGCCGCGCGAACTGGCGCGTTACATTCCGCCGCAAACGCCGCCTTGGTTTTCGTTCGCCGACGCGCGAAGCTTTCGTCGCCATCGTGCGGCGGCGTTGGACCGCTTGCAATTCAGACCGCCGCCAATCAGGCTGGTGACGGCCGGTTTCGTCGGCCGCTGAGGCGGCTTTTTCCGAGCACTTCGAGCATGCCATGAGCATCGACCCGTTTCCAGCGTCGCGAGAATCGGTCGAGCGGCGTTTCAAAGCCAGCGACGGCGCCTCGATCTTCTACCGGGCGTGGCTGCCTGCCGGGCCCGCTCGCGCGGCGCTGCTGCTGTTTCATCGAGGACACGAACATTCGGCGCGCTGGCAAGAAACGGTGGACGAACTCGAACTGGACGACGTCGCCGTCTTTGCCTGGGACGCTCGCGGGCACGGGCAATCGCCCGGCGAGCGCGGCAGCGCGGAGAACCTGGCCCGCGTAGTGCAGGACGTTGACGAGTTCGTCGGCCATGTCTCGCAACAGTACGGTTTCGCCCGCCAAGACATGATCGTCCTGGGGCACAGCGTGGGCGGGGTGCTGGCGGCCGCTTGGGTCCACGATTACGCGCCGCCGATTCGCGCCTTGATTCTAGCGGCGCCCGCGTTCCGCGTGAAGTTGTACGTGCCGCTGGCGATTCCCTTGCTGCGTTTGAGACAGAAGCTGTTCGGCCCGGGTTACGTGAAGAGCTACGTCAAGGCCAAGATGCTGACGCACGACCCCGAGCAGGCCCGGCTTTATCGTCAGGATTCGGCCATTTTCCCGCAAATTGCCGTCAAGATTCTGCTCGACTTGTACGACGCCTCGACGCGGTTGCTGGCCGACGCCGGCGCGATCCACGCGCCGACGCTGCTGCTCGCCGCCGGGAACGACTGGGTCGTCCGGCAATCGGCCCAGCGAACGTTCTTCGAACGCCTGTCGTCGCAATGCAAGCGATTCGAAGTCCTGCCGGGTATGCACCACGCGGTGTTTCACGAGCTCGACCGGCGGCTGGTCGTCGAAAAGGTTCGGAGTTTCGTCCGCGAATGGATCGACCGCCCGCCCGAACCCTGGTCGCTTGTCGAGGCCGACCGTTACGGCTTCACGCGCAACGAGTACGACCGCCTGTTGGCGCCGGGGCCGCTGAAGTTCAAGCTGGTCCGCTTCGGCATGAAAACGCTCGGCCGGCTGAGCGCGGGAATTCGGCTGGGCTGGGAAGCCGGCTTCGACTCGGGACGCACGCTCGACTACGTCTACCAGAACGAGCCTGCCGGGACGACTCCGCTGGGCCGCTGGTTCGACAGACGGTATTTGAACAGCATCGGCTGGGCCGGCATCCGTCAGCGCGGCGCGAACCTGCAACGCCTGCTGGAAGACGCCATCGGGGAGCTTCATGCCGCCGGCCGGCCGGTGCGGCTGCTGGACATCGCCTCCGGCCCGGGCCGCTATCTGCTCGAAACGCTGAAGCGGATGGCCGACGTTCCGTGTTCCGCCCTGCTACGCGACTACAAGGAGGAGAACGTGGTTGCCGCGCGGCGCCTGGCCAGGCGGTTGGGCTTATACGTCTCGCGGCGCGAAATGATGCCTTTTCACGACAGCGGCTGTTTGGTTTAATACGCCCATTCTCGATGACTCCGTAGACGGAAGGGTGGTCAAGGATGACCCGCATAGCTTTTTCGGAAGTAGATCAGCAGGCC
>DATKRK010000026.1:0-14081 GCA_035532215.1 Pirellulales bacterium
CGATCGGGGGCGGAGGGTTGAAATGGTTCGCGGATCCCAGGCATAAATGCCTGGGCTACGTAAAAAACAGCCGCGGCGCCGTCTTGCAGCCCCGGGCAGCTTTAGAAGACCACTTGTGTAGTACAACTATCGAATGACGCACCTTCGGTGCTACGGCGGCCTTCGGCCTGATCCATCTTTCCACAAAGCAGGAAGATCTCTTAAACCGGCTGTCCCGAAGGCTTCACGGCGCCTTTGTTCGCCTCGGGCTTGGACTGGTTCATCCAAATCAAAATCGGGGTGGCGATATAGACGGTGCTGTAGGTGCCCGAGATCGTGCCGATGACCAAGGTGAACGCAAAGCCGTGAACCCCCTGGCCGCCGAACACGTACAAGATCAGCACCACGATGAAAACCGTCAACGAGGTGAGCAAGGTGCGGCTCAACGTCTGGTTGACGCACAAATTCACCAATTCCGGCGTAATCTCCTGGCTCTTGCCGCGAATCTCGCGGATGCGGTCGAAGATCACGATCGTGTCGTTGATCGAGTAGCCGATGATCGTCAGGAAGGCGGCGATGATCGGCAAGTTGATCTTGAAGGGTTCGATCAACAGCGCGCTCATGAAGGGGAGTCGCGACAGCCAATAGCTCAGCGCTAATGCGCCCAAGGCCACCAACACGTCGTGTACCAACGCCAGCACGGACGACAAGCCGAAACTGACTTGCTGGAAGCGAATCCAGACGTACACGATGATCATCACCAGGCTGGCCAGCAAGGCGTAGGTCGCCTGCAACTGCGTATTGCCGGCCACGCTGGCGCCGACCTTGTTCGAAGAGGGAAAGAACGGATCGGCGGCCAGCGTTTTTTGGATGCGTTCCAGCAGGGCCTTCGTCGCGTCGGCCGGGGCCGCGATTTTCAACGTCCATTGCTCGAAACCGCGCTTGCTGCCTGCTTCGTAGTTCGGATTATCGACTTCGAACACGACGTCGTCGCCCACCTCGGGGATGGCCGCGGCGGCCGCTTCGATTTTACGCGATAGCGCGTCGTGGCTGATGTCTTGCGTGAAGGTCAGTTCGACTTGCGACCCGCCGGCGTAAACATCCGCGGCGGCGGCAGGCTCTTCGGGCGACGTTTCGGCGTCCGCGGCGGCGGGCTCCTTGGCTGCCGGTTCGGCTTCGCTCGTCGATCCAGCTTTGGCCGTTTCGCTCGCGGGCTTGGCGGGCGAAGCATCGGCGTCCGAGGCAGGCGCCGACTTTCTCAACGGGTTCTCGTCGTCTTCGGCCAGCGCGAGCAACCAGGCATCCTTGTCGATCAGGCTCGCGCCTTCCTTCGCGTCGGCCGCCGGCTTTTCGGCGGGCGCCTCATTGGTCGGCGCTTTTCCGCCGCCCTTTTCGGCCTCACCCTCGGTCGGCGCTTCGCTTGCTTTCTGCTCGCCCCCGGCGATCGGCTTGATTTCGCCCATCGTGAGCTGGTTGTAAGCCAACTCGCCGCCAAAATGCTGCTTGAGTTCCGTCTCGACCCATTCGATGTTGCTCTGCGGGCCTTTTTCCGGCGGGTTCGTTTCGTCGATGTCCGATTTCGAAGTGATGATCAAAAACCGGCGATGCGGCTCTTCGTCGGTAATGCTCACTTCTTGCACGGTTACGTCGGGCAAATTGGCGACCTGCTCGCGAATCTCGCCGATGTTCATGGCCTTGCTGAACAATGTTTCAACCGACACGCCGCCGGTGAAATCGATGTCCAGCAGTCCCTTGCCGCGCTCGACGACCCCTGCCAAACCGGCGGCGATCAACAGCAGAGAAAACACGATTGCGATCCGTCGTTTGCCGATGAAGTCGAAGCTGGGGTTCTCCAGGATTTTCAACATCCGCAGCTTGCTGATCCACCGCTGACGCTCGGCGATCTCGAAGATCAGCCGCGTGAAAGTGATCGCCGTGAACAGGTTCATCACGATGCCGAGAATCAACGTTACGGCGAAGCCTTTGACTTGGTCGGTGCCGATGGCATACAGCACGATCGCCGAGATCAAGGTGGTGACGTTGGCGTCGATAATCGTCGTAGTGGCCCGATCGAAGCCGTTGCGGATAGCCATCCGCAACGTCGCCCCGCGCGCGATTTCTTCGCGGATGCGTTCATAGATCAGCACGTTGGCGTCGACCGCCATGCCCACCGTCAACGCCAGGCCGGCCAGCCCCGAGAGCGTGAAGGCGGCGTTGAACAGGATCATGAAGGCCACGATCAAGAGCACGTTCAACAACAGCGCCAGGTTGGCCACGATCCCCGCGAAGCGATAGTAGACCAGCATGAACAGCACGACGGCGACCGTCGACACGACCATCGAATAGACGCCCTTGCGGATCGTGTCGGCCCCGAGCGAGGGACCGGTCAACATGCTGCTGGTGGGCTCTTTGCGCAGCGTGGTCGGCAAACTGCCGGCCGTCAGCACGGCCGCCAAGTCCTCCACCTCTTTGCTCGTGAAGCTGCCGGTGATCTCGCCTCGATCGTCGATGCGGCTGCGAATCGCGGGGGCCGAATACAACTCGCCGTCGAGAATAATCGCCAGCAGCCGGTGCAGTTCGGGATTCGAATCGTCGGGCAAGTTCTTGCTGGTCAACTGGCCGAAACGGTTGGCCCCGCGCGTATTGAAGACGAAGTTGACGCAGGGCTTGCCCACCCGATCGACTCCGCCGGAAGCGCTGGTCAGATAGTCGCCGGTGACGTTGAAGCGGTCGGTCAGCACCAGCATTTCGAGTCCGTCGCCGCGTTTGTTCGGCCGGGTGACATAATAAGGGCTGCTGGCAAAATGCCCGATTTCCGCCGGGACCACGGGCACCCATTTGCCGACGATTCGTTTTTGACCGGCTTCCGCGTCGGAGGCGTTCGGCTCCTCCTCGTCCTCTTCCAGCGTCACCTCTCGCGTGTTGCGGAACTGAGGCTCTCGGGCCAGGTCGATGACCTCTTTGTCATCGCCGTAGCGGGTGTCGGCCACGATCCGAAATTCGAGTTGTCCGGTCTTGCTGACGATCGTTTGAATGCGGTCCAATTCGTCCTGATCGGCTTCCGGAATGACGATTTCGATTTCCCGCTCGCCGTAGGGGCGCACGGTGACTTCCTTGATGCCGCCCGGGTTGACGCGTTTGCTGACCGCGCCGACCAGCTTGTCCATTTCGTTGAAGTTTTCCTGCGCCACTTCGTAGATCAGGATCACGCCGCCGCGCAAATCGATGCCCAGCTTCGGCGGCCAGCCGGTCACGGTGGCCACCGAGGCGGCCAGCGTCGCAAACAGCACCACGCCGATCTTGGTCGCGTGATCGGGCATGCGCAAGGACTTGCTCAGATAGTGCGCCAAGACCGCCGGCACGACGAACACGGCGGCCACCAGGGCCAGGATCAGCAGCATGCGGCCGTTTTGCGATTTCGCCGCGCCGGCGCCGGCGGCTGGCGCCGCGCCCGAAGCCGCGGTTTCAGCAACTGGCGTTTCCCCTTCCGCCGGTTTGACAGCTCCCTCGTCGGCGGTCTTCTCCGCGTCCCGCGAAGGTGCCGGCGTCTCGTCGGCGGGCGTTTCTTTCGCCGCACTTTCGGACGTCGCGGAATCGGCCTGCGCTCTCGCGACCGATGGGGCCAGCGACGTGCAGGCGGCCAGCGCGATCGCCAAGCCGACGATTCCCATCATCCATGCCGGGCGCCGCCCGGTGTGTTCAGCCAACATGCCAATCTCTCCCTTGAGCGCCGCGAAGTCCGTCGGGCCGCGGCCGCTCGGTTCGAATCGCTTTGCCGATGTTCAGGTTTCCGCCTTCGAGCCTTTGCCGCCGTCGGCCGAGTCGTTCAGCACGCGTTGCACTGAGCTGAGCGTGATCCGCAACTTGGCGCCGGTCGCGTCGTCCACTCGAATAGTCACTTCGTCCGCATCGCTTTGAACATTGGTCACCACGCCGTAAATTCCGCTGGTGGTGAGGATACGGTCGTTCTTTTTCAAATTCTGCCGCAGGGCGTTGCGGGCTTCCTGTTCGCGCCGCATGTTCGGTCGCTGGACGATGAAGATGTACAGCAGCATGATGACGCCAAACGCGATCAGCGGCAGCATCCCTACAGCGGAGCTGCCCGGCGGCTGATCCGCGGCGAGCAGCAACCAGGCGTTCGAAACGAGCGAAATCACGACGTCTTTCTCCATCATCACGCAAACGGCCGCAGCCATGCTGTCGGCCAGTACGATTCACCGCTAAACTGCCGCAGGCGCCCGCGGCGCAGGGGCCCTTGCGACTTCCCAAAGCACGAACAGAAACGGCCCGACGGCGAACTCTCGTCGGGCCGCACTTCGCCCAGGTGTAGCCGCGTATCATAAGATGAAGCGCCGCAACGAGCAAGTGGAGCGGCGACGCCGGTAGTGGGCCATTTGAACTGGCGTCAAGAAAAACTTATCGCTTTGTCTGCCACCAGCTTTAGAGATCGTCCTGCTTTTTACGCGGCGTTTTCCGCAGTGAATTCCGACCCCGAAGGGGTCAGATTCGATAGCTCAGGGCGCAGCCCTGGGAATCCGAACGACGCAACATTGTTCACCCCAACGGGGTGAAACCGGCCGCGGCATCGACCAGCGATTGTAAACTGAGCAGAGTCCCCCAGGGCTGCGCCCTCGTTGTTCTACACATCTTTTCACTTGCACTTTCCCACCCGACTTCGGCCAGAACTTTTAAATAGCCCAGGCATTTATGCCTGGGATCCATACAGCGCGCACACGTTTTCTGCGATCGGCGCCTCGCGGGCCGCCGCCGGCGGCCCGCGAGGCGCCGATCGGGGGCGGAAGGTTGAAATGGTTCGCGGATCCCAGGCATAAATGCCTGGGCTACGTAAAAAACAGCCGCGGCGCCGTCTTGCATCCCCGGGCAGCTTTAGCCCGGATTATTCATCCGCCCACACCAACCCGAAGCGCAAGCGAGGCGGAGCAAAGCACTTACCTCGCTGGCGCCTCGGGTTAGTATGGAGCGCTTTGTCAAGTAATAGCCGGGCTGATGAATAATCCGGGTTAGAAGGTCGCTTGTGTAGAACAACGAGGGCTTCGCCCTGGGCTATCGAATGACGCACCTTCGGTGCTACGGCGGCCTTCGGCCTTATCCATCTTTCCAGAAAGCAGGACGATCTCTTTAGCTGGTGGCAAACGCGGATGGGGCCAAGCAATTCGCCGTTTTTCCTTGACATGCTCGCAAATGGTATCACTACCGGCGATGCCGGCCGCCCCGCCTGTGGCGCCGGCATCTCGCCCGCTTGCCGCGACGCAGGGACCTCGGGGCCGCAAGGGCTGGAAATCAGACCCGCTCAAGCTTCTTGGTCAAAATCCGCGGCCTGGCCGCCCCACGCACGCATTTTGTCCTGCCGAAAGTCGTTAAAGCGGTTCTCGACGATCGCCGCTCGGGCCCCGGCCAGCAGCCGCTGGTAATAGGTCAGATTGTGGATCGAGAGCAGAATCGGGCCGAGCATCTCGCCCGCCATGAACAAATGCCGCAGGTAGCCCCGGCTGTGGCGGCAAGCCGCACAAGGGCAGCCTTCCTCCAACGGGCGCGGATCGCGCTCGTGCCGCCGGTTCCGCAGTCGCAAGTTCCCTCGATCCGTGAAGGCCAGTGCGTTGCGGCCGTTGCGGGTGGGCATCACGCAGTCGAACAGGTCGATGCCCTCGGCGATAGCGGCCAGCAGGTCCTGCGGCCGCCCGACCCCCATCAGGTAACGGGGTTTATTCCGCGGCAGGGCGGGCACGGTGAACTTGAGCACCCGATACATTTCCTCGGGCGTTTCGCCGACGCTCAGCCCGCCGACGGCATAGCCGGCGAAATCGAGTTCCACCAGCCGCTCGGCGCACTCGATTCGCAAGCCCTCTTCGAGGCCGCCCTGCACGATGCCGAACTGCGCCTGGTCGGCTCGCCGGGCGGCTTCTCGGCAGCGCCGGGCCCAACGCACGGTGCGCTGCATGGCGTCGCGCAGGGCCTCGGGCGAATTCGGCAGCGCCACGACATGGTCGAGGACCATCGCCACGTCGCTCCCGAGCGCTTCCTGAATGGAGATCGCCTGCTCGGGCGTGAGGTTCACCAACCGGCCGTCGATGTGCGAACGAAACGCGGCCCCCTCTTCGCTGATGCGCGTCATCTGCGCCAGGCTGAAGATCTGAAAACCGCCGCTGTCGGTCAGAATCGGCCCGTCCCAGCGCATGAACGCGTGCAGTCCGCCCAATTCCTCGACAATCCGCTCGCCCGGCCGCAAGGAAAGATGATAGGTGTTGCCGAGCACCATCTGGGCGGCGGTGGCCTGCAATTGGTCGGCGGTCAGCCCTTTGACCGTGCCCTGCGTGCCGACCGGCATGAAGGCGGGCAGTTCCACGGCGCCGTGCGGCGTGGCGAACGTGCTGCGCCGCGCCCGGCAGCCGGCGTCCTCGTGCAGAAGGCAAAATTGAAACGCCGAACCGGGGTCCGCAGGGTCGGACGCGGCGGAATCGGACGTTGCGGAATCAGTCACTGCGAAATCAGTCACTGCGAAATCAGTCGCCGCGGAGTTTGAGGCCGCTGGCCGTCAGCTTCTCGCGGACTTCGTTGAGGCTCGTGACGCCGAAGTTTTTGCACTCCAGCAGCTCGTCGCCGGTGCGGCGAAGCAATTCGCCGATCGTACTGACCCCCAGGCGAATCATGCACTTGCGAGCGCGAACCGAGAGGTTCAAATCGGAGATCGGCTTGCTCAGCAAGGCTTGCTCGTCGGGCGTCATCACTTCCGGCTCGTAGCCCACTTCGATCGGCGCCTTTTCGCCGGCCAGTTGCCCGAGTTCCAGCCCCCGCGAGGCCAACATTTCCTTGATTTCGACCAGCGACGTTTCGCCGAAGTTCTTGCTGTTCAGCAACTCCACCTCGGAGGTCCGCGCCAGGTCGCCCAGCGTGAGCAGGCCCATCTTTTGCAGGCAGTTGCGGCTGCGCACCGAAAGTTCGAAATCGGTGACCGGGACATTGAGAACTTGGCCCAGGCGGTCGCGGCGGCGCTGGGCGTCTTCGTCGTAATACATGTCGCCCGAGGCTTGAGCGTCTTTGAAGAACAGCCGCGCGCGAGGATGATTCGGATAGGTATCCAGAATCCGTTGATAGCACTGCCGGGCCCGGTCGTATTGCTGGCGGTCTTCGTACAGAACGCCCAGGTTCAACAGCGCGCCGAGATGGGCCGGAAGCTTGGCCGTCGAACGCTGGTAAAGATCGAGCGCCGTTTCGTCGTTGCCGCGGCGGTCGTTTTCCAGCGCCAACGCGAACAGGGCGCCCGGGTGCTTCGGGTCGACCTCGACGGCGCGCTCCAACAGCGCGACCGCTTCGGCCGGATTGCCGCCCAGCGAGGCGACCGTGGCGCCGCGTTGATACAGATAGTCGGCCGTTTGCTCCACGGCGCCCGAAAGGCTGTCGAGCGCGGCCAGCGCTTCTTTTTTCTGCCCGAGATAGCGCAGCGCCTCGGCTTTGGCCAAGGTGCAGGCGTTGGCGTCGTAGCCGCCCCGAGCGGCGAGCTGGTAGGCCTCGACCGCCGACTTGTAGTTTTGCCGGGCAAAGTGCGACTTGCCCAAGTAAAACTGCGCCAAGGCGCCGCCGTCGGCCGTGCTCAAGGCATCGACTGCCAGGCGATAGCGTCCGAGCAGGTAATAACAGATTCCCAACCGCACGCGGCTGGCCGGAGTCGCCCCTTCTCGCGATTCCAATTCCTGCACGGCTTCGCGGAGCAGCCGATGATTGGTCGCAAATTCAGCGCTCAGCCCGTCGAGCAACTGTTGCACCTCGGCAGGGCCGAACGCCGAGTTCGAAGTCACGAGTTCCTTCGTATCAACTTGCACGCCTGGAAGCATCAACCGATCTCCTGAATAACGCCGACTTAGCGCTGCGACAGACCATCCGCACTGCCGCTCGGGCGGATTGCCGCTCGGGCGGATTGCCGTTGAGTAACCTTGTGTATGAGAGTCAACCTTAAAGAGCCAGCGGTGGGAGTCGAACCCACAACCCCCGCATTACGAATGCGGTGCTCTGCCAATTGAAGCTACGCTGGCAACTTGTTGTAGTATAACGACTTACTGCTTACTACTCCGGGCGAGATGCCGCGACAAGGGGCCGCGACAACTTACTCCGAATGCTGACCGGATTCCTACGGACGAGGTACGAATCAACGATCTTACCCGAAAATCTTGTGCCGACAAGCCCGCAATGCCGCCGCGGCGGCGATCGGCGAAGCGGCAAAACTCTTGGCCTGTGGCGAAGTTCCGCCTTTCTGACGGCGGCAAGATCACTCGGAATGCGAGCGAGGTGCGCTCCTCGTGATCTTTCGCTGTGCCCCGAGATTGACTCCTCTCGGAATCCTCGCTTACAATACGCTCAAATCAAAACCTGCCTATGCGTTGACCGATTCCTGCCCCACTGTCCCGCCTTAACCTAGCCACGAGGAGATCCTGCCATGTTCCGTATTCATGCCGGAAGCACGGGGAAGTACTGCGATGGACTCAGCCGGCGCCATTTCGTGCAGCTCGGCGTGGCGGGCATGGCTTCGGCGGGATTGGCCGACGTCTGGCGGGCTCAAGAGGCTGCGGCCGCGCAGGGGGTGACGAAGAAAAACACGTCGGTGATCCTGATCTGGCTCGACGGCGGGCCGAGCCACATGGATCTCTATGACATGAAGCCGGAGGCTCCGGCCGAATACCGCGGCCTCTGGCAGCCGATACCGACCAACGTGCCGGGCTTCGAAATCACCGAGCTTTTCCCGCGGCAGGCCAAGGTCGCCGACAAGTTTTCGATCGTCCGCTCGCTGCACCACGACACGGGCGACCATTTCGCCGGCGGCCACTGGATGCTGACCAGCCGCGGCGGGGCCAGCGGCGCCAACACGGCGGGCCACTATCCGTCGATCGCTTCGATCGCTACCCGCATGACCGGCCCCCGGCAGCCGAACATGCCGCCCTACGTGGCCGTGCCTTACGCGGCCAGTATCGGGCTGCGGCCCGGTTACTTTGGGGCCAATTACCTGGGCATCGAACACAACCCGTTCGAAACCTTAGGCGATCCGAACGCCGACAACTTCCAGGTTCACAACATCCGTCCGCCCGCCGGGTTGACGGTCGAACGGCTCGGCGACCGCCGCGGGCTATTGAAGGAAATCGACAAGCTCCGCCGCGACGTCGATAGTTCCGGGGCCCTGGATGCCGTCGATCGTTTTCAGCGCAACGCCTATGAACTGGTGGCGGGATCGGCGGCTTGCAAGGCCTTCGACATCAGCCAGGAAGACCCGCGGGTGCGCGAGCAGTACGGCCGAGACAAATGGGGCCAGTCTACGCTCTTGGCCCGGCGGCTGGTCGAAGCCGGCTCGACGTTCGTCACGGTTCACTTCGGCGGCTGGGACCATCACTGGAACCTGCAATCGGGCATGGAGAATAATCTGCCCAAGGTCGATCGGGCCGTGGCAGCGCTGTTTAGCGACCTGAGCGATCGCGGGTTGTTGGAAAAGACCCTGGTCGTGCTCTGCGGCGAATTCAGCCGCACGCCGCGGATGAACAACGGCGGCAACGGCGGCCCGCCCTTGAGCAGGGGCACGCCCGGCCGCGACCACTGGGGCAACGCCATGTTCTGCCTGCTGGGCGGCGGCGGCGTGAAGGGCGGGCGGATCGTCGGTTCGACCAACCGGCTGGGCGAAGTGCCGCAAGACCGGCCCGTCGAGCCCTGCGACATTCACGCCTCGATTTACCACGTGCTCGGCGTCGACCCGACCGTCAGCTTCCTGAACCACGCCGGCCGGCCGGTGCCCGCCATCGACCGCGGGCAGGTGATTCACGAGCTTTTCTAGCCGGCAAGTCGAGTCCGGGCTGAAGCACCCTGCGGGTAAACCACGCTAGACAGCCTGCAAAGCCGTTATGCTGTTGATATGCACCAGCGAACAATGGACCATCCGGTCCGCTTCGGGGTAAGCGACCGCAATTCGCGTCTTGGCGAGAGCGACGTTTTCCGAGTGGCGCACTTGATGGGCTTCGCCGTTGGAGAGCCGAATTTCAAACGGCTCAAACGGTACGCGCTGCAACCATTCTCGAATCGTTTCCATGTTCATGACAACTAATTCTACTAGGGGCGACGGCGAATGACAAACGCGATCTATCAGACCGCCGGGACGTGTTTGGTCAGGCGAAGCTGATGGTAGCCGCGACAGCTAGCGCAAATCCAACCGCCGTAGCGTTTAGTCAACGGCCGGCAGAATTCGCCCCGTTACTTCGCCAAATCCGACGCGATAGCCATCCCCTTCGCACCAGGCGGTCATCGTCACCCGGTCGCCGTCGGCCAGATAGCGGCGGGTTTCGCCCCTGGCGAGTTCCAGCGGCTGCCGGCCGCCGGAAGTCAATTCCAAAAGACAGCCTCGCGAGTCAGGGGTCGGCCCGCTGATCGTACCCGAGGCCAGCAGGTCGCCGGTCCGCAGGTTGCAGCCGCCCGCCGTGTGATGAGCGATTTGTTGGGCGATGCTCCAATACAGATTGCCGAAGTTCGAGTTGCAAATCGTTTGCGGGGCGCTCATCGTCGCCGATTGCAGCGAGACTTGCAGGCGAATGTCGTAGGCCTGGTCGCCGCCGCATCGCAGATAATCGAGCGGCGGCGGCTGTTGCAGCGGGCCGGCGGTGCGGAACGGTTCCAGGGCTTCGAGCGTCACGATCCACGGCGAAATCGACGTGCCGAAATTCTTGGCCAGAAACGGGCCCAGCGGCACGTATTCCCAGCGCTGGATGTCGCGGGCGCTCCAGTCGTTCACCAACGCCAGGCCGAACACGTGGTCCATCGCCCGCTCGACGGGGATCGGTTCGCCCAAACGGTTGCCCGGCCCGATGAAGTAGCCCATCTCGAGCTCGAAATCGACCGCCTGGCTGGGGCCGAACGTCGGCGAGTCGGCGCCCTCGGGCTTGGTTTGCCCGCGAGGCCGGCGGAGATCGACGCCGCTGGCGACGATCGAGCTGGCCCGGCCGTGATAGGCGATCGGCAAGTGCAGCCAGTTGGGCGGCAGAGCGTTTTCCGGGCCGCGAAACATCGCGCCGACGTTCGCGGCGTGATGTCGCGACGAATAGAAGTCGGTATAGTCGCCGATCTCGACGGGCAGCAGCAATTCGGCCTCGGCCATTGGCACGAGCGCCGACTGGCGGAGTTTTGCATCGTCTCGCAATAGCGGCTCGTCTGCGCTGAGCAAGCGGCTGACTTGTTCGCGCACGCTGCGCCACGCTTCTCGGCCGAGGGCCATGAAGGCGTTGAGCGAGGGCCTGGCGAAGATCGGCCCGGCGCCCTCGTCGACCTGGGGAAGCTTCAGCAGCGAGCGGCTTTCGAGCGCTCGAAGGTCCAAGATCATTTCGCCGATGGCGATGCCGGCGCGAGGAGCGCCGCCGGCCCGCGGACGAAACACCCCATAAGGCAGATTCTGGATGGGAAAATGCGAATCGGGCGCCGCCGGCACGAAACTGCGCAACTCGGGCGAGATCGTCGATTCCATGTTAAGTAGCCCTCATCGGGTTCGGCTTGTTCGAGGAAAAAACCGCGCTCGATTGGTATTCTTGCAGCTTGTCTCGGCTCGCGACAAGCGACTGGCCGCCCGAGCCTCGGCCGTGTAGGATTCCGTGGGCCTGCGCATGGGACCGAAGCGAACCGCTAGGACAGCTCGGGCGCTTCGCCCGAAGGATGGAGGAGCGGGCGCCCTCGCCCGCTGAGAATAGAGCGCCGGACGCACCTGTATAGCACGGGCGAGGGCGCCCGGCCCTCCATAACGTCGACAATTTCGTGGTGGAGCATGGACCCGCTTTACAAGCAACGAGGCTTTCTGCCCGCAACCGATCCGCTGCGGAACTTCGAGCCCGACTCGCCGCTGGCGATGCTCGATGAACTGGGCCGCGACCTGCCCAGCTTGCTGTACGACCCGCATTTTCGCGATTATGCTCGCTCGCTGAACATTCCTCCCTGGACGCCGCCGCACGACGAATCGAAAACGCTCGGGACATTGCGGCTATATTACGTGCGGCTGGGGTTTCTGGCTTCGGCCTACATCAATCAGGTGGGGCAAACGCCGGCCAACGTGCTGCCGCGCAACATCGCCGTGCCGCTCTGCCAGGCTTGCCAGTCGCTCGACCGGCCGCCGATTCTGAGCTACGACGGCTACGCGCTTTACAATTGGAAGCGGTTCGATCCGGCCGGTCCGATCGCCCTGGGCAACCTCGATACGCTGCAGAATTTCGTACACCTTTACGACGAGCACTGGTTTATCCTCGTACACGTCGAGATCGAGGGCATCGCGGCCGAAATCTTCTCGGCCATCGACGACGCCTGCCGCGCAATCGCGGAAAACGACGCGGCGGGCGTCAACGAGGCGCTGTCGGCGATGGGCCGCGCCGTGTGGCGGCAAGTCGACGTGCTGCGGCGGATCCCCGAACACATGGACCCTGCGCTGTACTTCAAAGCGTTCCGCCCCTATATCCGCTTCTTCGAGCACGTGTATTACGAAGGGGTCGAGACTGCGCCGCTCGACTATCGCGGCGAAACTGGCGCCCAAAGCAGCATCATGCCGACCTTAGTGGCTTTCTTGCAGATTCCGCACGAGGCGTCGCTGTTGACGAACCACCTGGCCGAGATGCGCAATTTCATGCCGGCCGAGCATCGCCGCTTGATCGCCGAGATCGAGCACTCGCCCAACGTGCGACCGCTGGCCGAGCGGCTGATCTACAACGACCTGCTCGAAGCCATCGCCGCCTTCCGCGAAGTCCATCTGGGCTGGGCCGAGGAATACATTCACAAGCGCGTCGAAGACCCCCGCGGCACCGGCGGCACGCCCTACATGCGCTGGCTGAGCCAACTGATCGACGAAACCCGGGCACATAAGCTGTGAAGACGATCATCGAACCGTTTCGCATCAAGGTCGTCGAGCCGATTCGCATGCTCTCGCGCGACGAACGAGAGGCGGCGATTCGCCGGGCCGGCTTCAATGTCTTCTTGCTCCGCTCGGAAGAGGTGCTGATCGACCTGCTGACCGACAGCGGCACCGGGGCGATGAGCAGCCGGCAGTGGGCCGGCATGATGCAAGGCGACGAAAGTTACGCCGGGTCGCCGAGCTTTTATCATTTCGAGAGTACGCTGCGCGAAATCACCGGCTTCGAGCACATCCTGCCAACCCACCAGGGCCGGGCCAGCGAACGCATTCTGTTCGAGTTGATCGGCGGGCCGGGAAAGATCGTGCCCAACAACGCCCACTTCGACACCACGCGGGCCAACGTCGAACATTCCGGCGCCGTGGCCGTCGATCTGCCGATCGCCGAAGCCCGGCAACCGCGAAACCGCCATCCCTCCAAAGGCAATCTGGATCTGCCGGCGCTCGACAAGCTGCTGGCCGACGCCGATCCGGGGCAGGTCCCGGCTGTGATGGTCACGGTGACCAGCAACACCTACGGCGGGCAGCCCGTCAGCCTGGATAACCTGCGCGGCGTAAGACGCTTGTGCGATCAATATCGCGTGCCGCTGTTTTTGGATGCTTGCCGCTTCGCCGAGAACGCTTACTTCATCAAGCATCGCGAGCCGGGCGAGCAAGACCGTTCGGTGCGCGAGATCGTCCGAGAAATGTTCGACCTGGCCGACGGAGCGACGATCAGCGCCAAGAAAGACGGGCTCGTGAATATCGGCGGCGTGCTGTTGATCCGCGACGCCGCGCTGTTTCGCCGGGCTTGCAACCTGTTGATTCTGACCGAAGGCTACGTGACCTACGGCGGGCTGGCCGGCCGCGATCTGGAGGCCATGGCTCAAGGCTTTCAGGAAGTGCTCGACGAAGATTACCTGCACTATCGCATTCACAGCGCCGAGTACGTCGGCGAGAAGCTGCTCGCTGCGGGCATTCAGATCATCGAACCGCCCGGCGGCCACGCCATCTATCTCGATGCCAGCGCCTTTTGTCCGCATATTCCCCCGCACGAGTTGCCGGGCCAGGCGCTGGTCGTGGCGCTCTATCGACACGCGGGCGTGCGGGCCGTCGAAATCGGCACGGTGATGTTCGGCGGCGAGGGCCGCGCGGCCTCGATGGAGCTCGTGCGGCTGGCCTTTCCGCGGCGCGTCTA
>DATKRK010000027.1:0-9126 GCA_035532215.1 Pirellulales bacterium
AATTCGCGGCTGCGGATCGGCGTGATCGGCGCCGGCAATCGCGGCTTCAACACGCTCGTGAAAACGCTGGTCAAGCTCCGCGAAGCGGGCCGCAAGATCGATCTCGTTTCGGTGGCCGACGTCTACTCGGTGCATCGCGACCGCTTCGTCGAATTCGTCAAGGACAAAACCGGCGTGACGCCGACCGCGCACGTCGATCATCGCGATCTGCTTCAAGAAAAAGACCTCGACGCCGTCTGCATCGCCACGCCCGACCATTGGCACGCGAAGATCACGCTCGACGCGCTCGAAGCCGGCAAGCACGTCTACTGCGAAAAGCCGATGACGCACACGGTCGACGAAGGCCGCGACGTGGTGCAAGCCTGGAAGAAAAGCGGCCTGGTGCTGCAGGTCGGCGTGCAGTCGACCAGTTCGCCCGTCTGGGACATGGCCCGCGAGATGATCGACGCGGGCAAACTCGGCAAGGTGGTGCAGTTTCAGACCGAGTGCTTCCGCAACGGCACGTTCGGCATGTCGCGGCACAACGTGATCACCAAGGAAATGACGCCCGAGACCGTCGACTTCCGCCGCTTCCTCGGCGTCGACGAAGGGCTGGCGTCCGAGATGCCGTTCGACCGGGCCACCTTCGGCCAGTGGCGCTGTTACTGGCCGTTCGGCTACGGCATGTATTCCGATCTGTTCGTACACCGCGTGACTGGCATGCTCAAGGCGACCGGCCTGCGGGCGCCCGGCCGCGTGGTCGGCGGCGGCGGAATCTTCTTCGAATACGACGACCGCCAGGTGGCCGACGTGGCCTCGATCATCGCCGACTTCCACGAAGGCGCGCAAGGCGTGGTCAGCAGCACGATGGTCAGCGAAGAGTTGAAGCTGGAACACCTGATCCGCGGGCATCACGGATTGCTGCTGTTCGAAAAGTCGTGCTATCTGAACGGCCCGCGGGCCAAGTTCGATTTCATTCCCGAGCGCCCGCAGGTCACGCACGACAGTAAACTGAAGCGCGAGTCGTTCGAGGTTTCGACCAATCTCGATTTCGTCTCGGAGCACTGCGGCAACTGGCTCGACGCGATCGTCGCTGGCAAGCCCGAGACGGTCAACAACGACCCGGAGCTGGCCGCCGCGGCCGTGATGTTCGTGAACCTGGCCGTGCGCAGCTACCGCGAGGGCAAGGTGTTTCACGTCGATCACGAGGGGAACGTCAGCGACGGCGACAGCAGTTGGGCCGACCACTGGGAGAAGTTGTCGAAGGCCAAGGCGAAACCGCAGCACGTGCCCGGTTGGGCCGCCGGCGACACGGGGAGCGTGATGCAGGCGCCCGAATACCAGAAGCTCGCCGGGCCATGGATCGACGGCCAGCCGCCGGAGAGCCGTTCCTAACGCCTGGCGCTTTGGCGAGCCGGAGGCGTAAGCTTCCGCGTAACGCCGCCATTCCGACGCATTTCGAAACAATCGACAGCCACGAAAGGACTACTGTGAAAACGATCGTCATCATCGGCGGGGGCTTCAGCGGCACGATGACCGCCGTCAATCTGGCCCGCTTCGCCCGACAAGCAGCTCGCGTCGTGATCGTCAATTATCGCCGGCCGCTGGGCCGCGGCACGGCCTACGGCACGCGACGCGCGGAGCATCTATTGAACGTGGCGGCGCGCAACATGTCGGCCCTGGCCGATCAGCCCGACAACTTCGTCAACTGGCTCCGCGGTCGCAGCGAATACGGCGACACGCCGGAGGCTGAACTGCGCGAGGCCTTCGTGCCGCGGCAAGTCTACGGCGATTATCTTCGCGGTCTTTCGTTCGGCTATTTTCATCCGTTCGACGAGCGCTGCGCGGTGGCCATCGAGACCTACGACGACGAAGCCGTCGACGTCGAGTCGCATCAAGGCGGCGGCCTGCTTGTGTCGTTGGCCGGCGGCGAATTGATCGAAGCCGACCATGTCGTGCTGGCCACCGGAAACCAGCCTCCTGCGCCGCTGCGCGGCCTGCCGGCCGGCTTTTCGCATCCCGCTTACGTAGCCGATCCGTGGAGCAATTGGGAATCGCGCTTGCCCGACGCCGCGCAAGATGTCGTGTTGTTGGGCACGGGCCTGACGATGGTCGATACGCTGCTCACGCTGTTGGCCCGCGATTGGCAAGGCAGCATCATTGCCGTCTCGCGCAGCGGAATGCTGCCCTTGTCGCACTTTCGCGGCATCGACTACCGCGACTTTCCGCCGGCCGATCCCGAAAGGCTGGGGCTCGCCGCGCTGGTCGAATCGATCGAGACGCATTGCGGCTTGTTGCGCCAACTCGGCGCCAACCCGGCGATCGCCGTCGATCGGTTGCGGCCGCATACGCAGCGAATTTGGAAGAGCTTTTCATTGGCCGAGAAGCAGGAGTTCCTGAGCCGTTTCGCGACCCGCTGGAATATCACGCGACACCGTATCGCGCAGCCGATTCACGAACGCATGACTCGGGCGATCGAGGAGGGCCGGTTGCGAGTCGTGCGCGGCACGGTCGATACGGTCGAAGCGTGCGAGAACGGCGTGCAGGTGGTCATCGAGACGGCCGACGGGCGCCGAGATTCGCTGGCCGCCGGGCTGGCGATCAACTGCACCGGCCCGCAGGCTCGGTTTTCGACCACCGACGTGCCACTTTGCCAGAACCTGCTGCGGCGCGGGTTGGTGCGGCCGGACGAGCTCGACATGGGCATCGAGGTCGACGAGGACTTGGCCGTCATCGGCCGCGACGGCCGCCCGAGCGGCTGCTTGTTCGCTTTGGGCCCGCTGTTGAAAGGCACGCTCTGGGAAACGACCGCCGTGCCCGAGCTTCGTGGACAGGCCATGCAGTTGGCCCGCGTGCTGTTGGCCGACGAAATGGCCGCGGGCGACGAGGACCGCTTCCGCGTGCTGGAAGAAGCCGTGATCGAATACTATATCTGATCGCAATCGTCGCAACTTATTTGCCATCAATCAGATACGATGCATTCTCGGCTTGGCTCAACGCGCGGCTGGGGCGGCGCCGCGCTCCGCCGACGTCAGGGCCAAGGATTTCTCACGTAAAAATTGCTTGTCAGGTCGTAATGTTCCGATATATTTTACTGTCTCGGCAACAGGCAGGAAATCATGACGGCTAAAGCATCGCCCAAACTGACCGACTTGGAAGCCCTAGGGCGGGCGGCCGAGTGTCTGCGCTTGCTGGCCCATCCGCACCGCTTGCGAATGATTCAGATGCTGTTGCAGGGGGAGTACACGGTCGGCGAATTGGCTGAAGCGTGTGAACTGCCCACCGCGATGGCTTCGGAACACTTGCGGCTCATGCAACGCTGCGGATTGATGACCAGCGAAAAGGATGGCCGCAAAGTGTTCTATCGCGTCGCGGAATCGCATTTGAAGAACATCTTGAAGTGCATCGAAGAGCGGTTCGATCCCGCGGTAAGGGAGTAGGTCTCTCTTTTCGCTAGATAGGTCGATATCTCCCGATATTCGAAACCATAAACCGCTCGGCATGCCAGCCAAACCGAAGCCCCCCAACAGGAGTTCATGATGAACGTCGCCACGATCTCCCCCAAGCAACTGCACGAACTTGTCGAAGCCGGCGCGGCCGTCGAGCTGATCGACGTGCGCACGCCGGTCGAGTTCCGCGAACTCCGCGTAACCTTCGCTCGCAACGTACCGCTCGACCGGCTCGACGCGGCGCAATTGGCGGCCCAGCGCAATGGCTCCGAGCAGCCGCTGTACGTGATCTGCCGCTCGGGCAATCGCTCGATGCAGGCCTGCCAGAAGTTCCTCGCGGCGAACTACACGAACATCGTCAACGTCGAAGGCGGCGCCCTGGCCTGGGACAAAGCCGGGCTGCAGGTCGTTCGCGGCAAACAGACGATTCCGTTGGAACGGCAAGTGCCGATCGCGACCGGCTCGCTGGTGGTCGCCGGCACGACGCTGGGCGCGCTCGTCGACCCCGTTTGGTTCGGCTTGGCCGCTGCCGTCGGAGCAGGACAGATGTTTGCAGGGCTCACCGGCAACTGTCTGATGGCCAACATGCTGGCGAAGGCGCCGTGGAACCAAGAGCTGCGAAGATGATCCTCAAGCAATACTATCTCGGCTGTCTGGCTCATGCCTCTTATCTGATCGCCGACGAACGGACGCGTCAGGCCGTCGTCGTCGATCCGCAGCGCGATATCGACGAGTATCTGCGCGACGCCCAGGAATGCGGCTACTCGATCGAGTACGTTGTACTGACGCACTTTCACGCCGACTTCCTGGCTGGGCACATCGAGCTGCGCAATCGGGCGGGCGCCCGCATCGTGATGGGTTCGCGGGCCGAGGCGGAGTTTGATTTTCACGCGGTCGGCGACGGCGATCGGATCGAACTGGGCGACGTGCGGCTCGATGTGCTCGAAACTCCCGGCCACACGCCGGAGGGAATCTCGCTGGCGGCGTTCGATCTGACCAAAAGCGAGGCCGTCCCGCACGCGGTGCTGACCGGCGACACGTTGTTCATCGGCGACGTCGGCCGCCCCGACCTGTTGGCTTCCGTCGGCGTTTCGGCGGACGAACTGGCCGAGATGTTGTATCGCTCGCTGAGGAAACTCCGCGAATTGCCCGACGCCACGCTGGTCTACCCCGCGCACGGCGCCGGCTCGATGTGCGGCAAGAACCTGAGCCGCGAAACCGTCTCGACGATCGGCGAGCAAAAGCGATTCAACTACGCTTTGCAGCCGATGGGCCTGGAGGAGTTCGAACGGCTGGTCGTGAGCGATCAGCCCGAGTCGCCCGACTATTTCATTTACGACGCGATCAAGAACCGGCAGGAACGGCCCGATCTGGAGGCCACGCTCCGCGAATCGCTTCAGGCGCTCCACATCGACGACGTGCTGCGGCTGAAGGAGGCGGGCGCCCAGCTTGTCGACGTCCGCGAGGCGGCGGATTTCGAGGCCGTGCATCTCGCCGGCTCGATCAATATCGGCCTGAAAGGCAAGTACGCCACCTGGTGCGGCTCGATCCTCGGCCACGACCGGCCGATCGTCGTGATCGCCGAACCCGGCAGCGAAGCAGAGGCGGTGACGCGGCTCGGTCGGATCGGCTTCGACAACGTGGCCGGTTATCTGCGCGACGGCATGCAGGCCCTGGCGCCGCGGCCCGAGTTGACGCGAACCGTTTCGCGGATCACGGCCCAGGCGTTGGCCGAGCAGTTGGCGGCGCCGGGCGCGCCGCTGGTGCTCGACGTTCGCGCGGCCAAAGAATGGCAGGCGGTGCGACTGGAAAGCAGCCGCCACATTCCGCTGACGCACCTTTGCGAGCGGCTGGCCGAAGTTCCGGCGGATCGGCCGGTCGTGGTGCATTGCGAAGGCGGCTACCGCTCGGCGCTGGCCGTCAGCCTGCTGGCGGCCACCGGACGCACGAATGTCAGCGACCTGGTCGGCGGCATCAAAGCCTGGATCGCTTCGCAATTGCCGACCGAGTCGGATGCACTCGCCTCGCCGTCCTGCACGACCGCCTGTTCCCTGAAATCTCTCGCAAAGGAATAACCTCTATGCCCCGCAACATGCGACTCACGATCGGCGCGCTTGCCCTGGCCTTGGCCCTGCCGACGCTCGGTTACGCGCAAAAGCAAAGCGTCAGGCCCGGCATCAACGACTCGTTCCGCGATCCCAACGTCGATGAGTTCATTGGCCGGTTCGAGGTCGAAAGCCGGGAAGTGTTCGCGCGCCGCAAAGAGATCGTAGCGGCTTGCGGAATCGAACCGGGCCAGACGGTCGCAGATATCGGCGCCGGCACGGGGCTATTCACGCGGCTGTTTTCCGACGCGGTCGGCAAGGACGGAAAAGTGATCGCCGTCGACATCTCGCAAAAGTTCCTCGATCGGATCCAAAAGACGTGTCGCGAGACGGGCCGGCAGAACGTGGAGACGGTTCTGTGCAAGGACGATTCCACCGAGTTGCCGCCCGGCTCGGTCGACGTAGCCTTCATTTGCGACGCGTACCATCACTTCGAGTTCCCTTACAAGACGCTGGCCACGCTGCATCGGGCGTTGAAGCCGGGCGGACGCTTCATCCTCGTCGAATTTCACCGCATTCCGGGCAAGACCCTAGAATTTTTGCTCAATCACGTGCGGGCCGGTCAGGAAGCGTTCGAGGCTGAAGTCGCTCGCTCGGGATTTCGCAAGACGCGAGAAGAACGAGAGCTGCTGAGCGAGAATTACTTCGACATCTTCGAAAAGGCCGCGGCATTGAAATTCCCGATCATCGCCGAGTATGGCGGAGTCGTGCCGCTCAAGGCCGCCGCCGAACCGCCGCGGGCCGGAACGAAGGTCGTGTTCGACGGCACGGCCGCCGCAACGCCAGGCGAGGTGAACAAGGGCCTGGAACGCGTCGCTCGGTTGTTGAATTTGTACGGCTCAGCCGGCTTGAAAGCGGACGACGTCAAGATCGCGATCGTGCTGCACGGCGAAGCCACGAAGAGCGTGTTGACCGACGCGGCTTATAAGTCGCGGTTCGAGATCGAGCGAAACCCCAACCTGCCGCTGATCCGCGAACTGCGCAAGGCGGGCGTCGAAGTTTTTGTTTGCGGCCAGGCCCTCAACTACAAGGGCTTCGCCGAAGCCGAAGTGGCCGATGAAATCCCGGTCGCCGCCGCGGCGCTGACCGTGCTGATCAACAAGCAAGCCGACGGCTACGGATACCTGCCGGCTCATTGATCGCTCGTCGCGCCAGCTCCCCCAGACGCGGCCGCGATGTATACTATCTTTACTGCGCTCCGAGCGGCGCAGTCCTCGCACTAGCGCCTCTTCAAGTCTGAGTTGATAGGTGAGGGGTGGCTGGCGGCAGAGCGAAGCGATGCCCCAGCGTACTGGGGCTTCGCCAAGGCTCAGCCGCCAGCCACCCGACTGTCAAAATGGCTTCGAAGAGGCACTAGGGGAGTGGCGGCGGCGAATGGATTTTCGGCAACGGCCTCGGTCCAGGCAAAACACTTGGTTGCAATTCTTGGAGTCTCCGGCTTGTACCACGACAGCGCCGCCGCGTTGGTCGTCGACGGGCGGATTGTCGCCGCCGCGCAAGAAGAACGCTTCACGCGAAAAAAGCACGACGCCTCGTTCCCCGCCAGCGCAATCCAATACTGCTTGCGAGAAGCGGGCCTCGAAGCCGGCCAACTCGACTACGCCGCCTTTTACGAGAAACCGCTCGTCAAGTTCGAGCGGCTGCTGGAAACCTACCTGGCGTTCGCCCCGCAAGGACTGCGCAGCTTCAGCCTGGCGATGCCGCAATGGCTCAAGGACAAGCTCTACATCCGCCGCACGTTTCGCCAGGCGCTCGGGCGCGAGTTTCGCGGCAAACTGTTGTTCACCGGGCACCACGAGAGCCACGCCGCCAGCGCTTTCTTCCCCAGCCCGTTCGACGAGGCGGCCATTCTCACCGTCGACGGCGTGGGCGAATGGAGCACGGCCGCCTTGGGCCATGGCCAAGGCAATCGCCTGCGGTTGACGCACGAGCTGCGATTTCCGCACTCGCTCGGGCTGCTCTATTCGGCCTTCACCTATTACTGCGGCTTCAAGGTCAACAGCGGCGAGTACAAGCTGATGGGTCTGGCGCCTTACGGCGAGCCCGTTTACCGCGAAGCGATCGAAAAGCACCTCGTCGACCTCAAGCCCGACGGCAGTCTCTGGCTCAACATGGAGTATTTCAACTATTGCCAGGGCCTGACCATGACCAACCGCCGCTTCGATCGGCTCTTCGGCGGTCCGCCGCGCGAAGCGGAGGCCGAGTTGGTCCAGCGGCACATGGACTTGGCCGCGAGCATCCAGTCGCTCACGGAAGACGCCGTGCTGCGAATGGCAAACACGGCCCACGAACAAACCGGCTCGAAGAACCTGGTTTTGGCCGGCGGCGTGGCGCTCAACTGCGTGGCCAACGGTCGCTTGTTGCGTGAAGGGCCGTTCGAGTCGATCTGGATTCAGCCCGCCGCCGGCGATGCAGGCGGCGCGCTGGGCGCGGCGCTCTTCGTCTGGCACCAATTGCTCGAGCGGCCTCGGCAAGCAGCCGCCGGCGACGCGCAGCAAGGCAGCCTGCTCGGTCCGAGCTTCGGCCCGGACGAGATCGAAGGCCTGTTGCAAGCGCAAGGCGTCTCGTTCGATCGCTTCAACGACGCGGATGAGCTCGCCGAGCGCGTGGCGGAGCTGATCGCCGCGGGCAAGGTCGTCGGCTGGTTCCAGGGACGCATGGAGTTCGGCCCGCGAGCGCTCGGCGCCCGCAGCATTCTGGCCGATCCGCGCGCGGCCGACATGCAGGCCAAGTTGAATCTCAAGATCAAGTTCCGCGAAAGCTTTCGGCCGTTCGCCCCCTGCGTGCTGCGGGAAGCGGCGCACGAGTGGTTCGATTTGCCCGCGGGCGCCGAAAGCCCCTACATGCTCGTCGTGGTCCCGGTCCGCGAGTCGCGGCGCCGCGACATTCCGGCCGACGAGTTGCAGACCATGCGCGGCGCCGCCGACTTGCGCCGCCGCGTCAACGTCGTCCGCTCGCAGATTCCGGCGGTGACGCACGTCGACTATAGCGCCCGCGTGCAAACCGTCGATCGAGAGCGCAACGCGCGGCTGCACCGGCTGCTCGAAGCGTTCGAGCGCCTGACCGGCTGCCCGGTGCTGGTCAACACCAGCTTCAACGTCCGCGGTGAGCCGATCGTTTGCACTCCGCAGGAAGCCTATCGCTGTTTTCTGGCCACGGAAATGGACGTGCTGGTGCTGGGCGAGTTCGTGGTCGACAAGGCCGCCTGCCGGCAAGAGGTCGATTTAGCGAAGCGTGAAGAATATCTTTCCCGGTTTCAACTCGACTAGCGCCTTATATGTAACGCCTTTTTTGTAGCCCAGGCGTTTAGTGCGCCGTGGAAAGGTGTTGGTTTCCCAGCGGGTGAAGGGCCCGCCCGGCAACTGGTCGCTCCAGCCGGAAGTAATCGGAGCGGCGGTGGAGGTAACGAAGCCGTCGAAGCCTTCGATGGAAAGGATCGCAATGGCGATTCCGCGAGCAAGCAGGCCGTAACGTGAGTGAACGCCGAGCAGGCCCCGAAAAGGGTGATGCGAGAGCCGACCCGGCTAAACGACGGGGAAGGCCGCCGCTGCGGAGTACACGCTCCTTCGCCGAGGAGGCCGGGAGCACGAGCG
>DATKRK010000028.1:0-13470 GCA_035532215.1 Pirellulales bacterium
TTGAGCGTCAAAAACAAGGCGCCCGAAAGGATCGCCCAGCCGGGCTTGGGCGCAATCGTCCAACTCAATCGCCTCCAGGCCCAGGCCAACAGCAGCCACGTCGCCAGACGCCCGCACCAGGCGACTTGCGGCAGTTCGAGCCAGCGCGTCAACCAGCCCAGCGCGACGTAGAACGCGCGATGAGTGTCAGCCGAATTGAAAAAAAAATCGTGCTCGGCCCACTCTTGGTTCCAAAAGTGCTTGGCCTTGCCCAGATAGTGCGGCTCGTTCACGTCGGGCGGCGGCCAGGCGGCTTGCGCGGCGAAGATCAGCGTGATGCAAGCGACTTCCAGCGCCGCCAGCGACCAGCGTGAGCGAGCTTCAGGATGGGACTCAGCGGCGGGCAGGTTCAAAGCGAGCGGGCTTTCGGGGGGCGTGGGGTTCGATCGACGCGGGCGACGCGGATAGCCTACCGAGCCGGGTAGCCGCTGTCTAACGTAGGTCAGGCTTTCCAGCCTGACAGGCTTTTTTCGAGACATTCGTCAGGCTGGAAAGCCTGACCTGCGCGGCGCCTTTTCAGATGCGAGCCGAACTCCTATATTTCGACAGGTGCTTTGTTCGTCACTCGCTTCATTTTCAAGGAAGGGCCGCCGTGGCAGACGCGACTCCCGGCCGCGCATTACGCGAAGCCGTCGCCGATTCAACGCTGGCCATCCCCGGCGCCTTCAACGCGCTGGCCGCGCGGATGATCGAAGACGCCGGCTTCGAGGCGGCGTATCTTTCCGGCGCGGCCTTCTCGGCGGGCGAGTTGGCCCTGCCCGATATCGGCCTGTTCACGCTCACCGAGCTGGTCGAACAAACGCGGCGCATTACCCGCAGCGTCGATATTCCGCTCGTGGTCGACGCCGATACCGGCTTCGGCGAGGCGGTCAACGTCGAGCGCACCATCATCGAATTAGAGGCGGCCGGGGCGGCGGCCATTCAACTGGAAGACCAGCAGTTGCCTAAGCGCTGCGGGCACCTCTCGGGCAAGTCGCTCGTCGAGCCCGAAGCGATGGCCGCCAAGCTGCGGGCGGCAGTCGCCGCCAAGAGCGACGTCGATCTGATCATCATCGCCCGCACCGACGCCCGCGGCGTCGAGAGCTTCGACGACGCCGTCGACCGCGCCAAACGCTATCTCGACGCCGGCGCCGATTGGATTTTTCCCGAGGCGCTGGCCGATCGCGAAGAGTTCGAACGCTTCTCGCTTGCCGTCGACGCGCCCCTGCTGGCCAACATGACGGAATTCGGCAAAAGCCCGCTGCTGCCGCTCGACGAATTGGCCCAGATGGGCTACGCCGGCGTGTTGTTCCCGGTCACGTTGTTGCGTGCGGCGATGAAAGGGGTCGAGGCCGCGCTGGTCACGATCATGGCCGACGGAACGCAGCGCGAATTGCTTGACTGCATGCAGACGCGGCAAGAGCTGTACGATCTGCTCGGCTATAGCGACTACGAAGCCCGCGACCGATCGTTCTTCGAAGGCGAGGGAGAAACGCCGTGAGCGAAGAGATTTACAGCCCTGGCTTGGAAGGGGTGGTGGCGGGCGAAACGGCCGTCAGCACGCTGGCCGGCGGCTTGCAGTATCGCGGTTACGCGGTCGAAGAACTGGCCCAGCACGCCACGTTCGAGGAAGTCGCCTATCTGCTGCTGCACGGCGAACTGCCTGCGGCGGCCGAATTAAAGGCATTCAAGGATCGGCTGACCGACGCCATGACCGTGCCGGCGGAGATGATCGCGACGTTGAAGTCGATTCCACGAAATGCATCGCTGATGGACGTGATGCGTTCGGGCGCCAGTTTGCTGGCCCACTGGGATCCGGAAACCGCCGACAACAGCCATGCAGCCAACGTCCGCAAGGCCGAGCGCCTGCTGGCCCAGTTGCCGGTGGTGATGGCCGCTCGGCAGCGGCTCGTCGAAGGCCAAGAGCCGGTCGCCGGCGAACCGCAGCGTTCGCTCGCCGGCAACGTGTTGTGGATGCTCACGCACTTGGAACCCAGCGAGCGGGCGATCAAGGCCATGGACGTCTCGCTGATTCTCTACGCCGAGCACGAGTTCAACGCCTCGACCTTCACGGCCCGCGTGGTGGCGTCGACGCTCAGCGATTTGCACTCGGCGGTCACGGCGGCCATCGGCGCCTTGAAGGGCCCGCTGCACGGCGGGGCGAACGAGCGGGTGATGGAGGTGCTGGCCGAAGTCGGCTCGGCCGACCAGGCCGAAGCCTGGATTCATCAAGCCCTGGCCGAAAAGCGGCGGATCATGGGCTTCGGCCACCGCGTCTACAAGACCGGCGACCCGCGGGCCGTGTACCTGAAAAAGCTCTGCGGCGAGTTGGCTCGCGAGACGGGCCACGAAGACATGGAGCAGATGGCCGAGGTGATCGAGCGGGTCGTGACGCAAGAAAAGAAGCTGCCGCCGAATCTCGATTGGCCCAGCGCCCGGCTGTATCACTATCTCGGCTTGGCGGTCGAGCTTTATACGCCGCTGTTCGTCGTTAGTCGCGTCGCCGGCTGGAGCGCTCACGCGATCGAGCAGTTGGACAACAACCGCCTGATCCGCCCCCGTTCGCGCTACACCGGCGCGGCGCCGCGAAAGTTCGTGCCGCTCGCATCGCGCTAGTTCGCGGCCTTGGGGCTTCGTAGCGCTTTGCGGCGCAAATTCACCGAATACAACGCTCCCCAGCCAAGCCGATTTACGGCTATCATCGCACTGCCTCTTGCTCTTGCCCGTGCGGCTTGGGGCGATCATGCGGCCAAGATGGCCAAACTCACTCAGCCGACTTGGAATCCGAACCTGGGGACTTTGGATTTACCGAAGATGGCCAACCGCGCGAGAAATCTTCGGCCCATTGTCCGCCTTCAGCGGTTGGTCCATTCAAATCTCTCCTCCGCGCCTCCGCGTGAGCCCATTCGGCAGGAGCGCACGCGGAGGCGCGGAGAGGGGAACTCTCGAAGATGGCCAAGCCCGCCAGGCAAATTGGAATCCGGAACTTCCAATACTCCCAAGATGGCCAACTATGGATGGCTCGGATGGCACGGATATTCCCCTGCTCGTTATCCGTGCAATACGAAGCGTTTCTCTGGACGCGAATGATGCGACCCAGCGATCAGCTCGATCGCCAGATCAATCTCAGCCAACTCAACGGGCCGCTGGTCGGCGCCGCTCGTCCCGCCGTGCTGAGCAACCACACCGACTTCTGGGCGCAGGGCTTTACCGTCGGGCTACAGTTCAACTATTGAGAAGACGGAACCACGGATGGCGCCGATGGCTCGGATTTTTGACTTCGAATCAAAAGCTTGCGTAAATCTTTCCGCCGAGAGAAAATGCGGCCGTCGGGCTGCTCTTGCCGGAACCGCCCCGATCACATCACTCGATCACGTCCGAAACCAGGGGAAGGAAAATGCCAGTCATCGTAATAGCGTTGTTCTTTGCGGCGGCCTTCCTCGGCGTTGTCGTCGCCGTTGCAAGAAGTCGCTTCGCAAATGGCGGCGTTTGCTTGCTTTCCTTCTTTGCAACTATCTTTTTCTTAGTTTTTCTTTCGCCCTTTTTGGCTGGCCAGGCGGCGTTGACCTTTCTGTTAGCCGTTGGATGCCTTCTCTTTCGGGCGAAGCCGAGGGTCGTTATTGGCGCCGCACTTGTGGCAACGGCGGTCAGCTTCGGCTTCGCCATCAGGCTGCCTAGCGCGGAATTGCAGAAAAGGGCAAAACTTCGGGAGGAGTTCCCGCTGGAATCAATGTCGAGCCGGCTGGCATACGAGGCCCGTGCGGCAGCTTCGCCGAAAGCTTCATTGCGGGCAACTGATCTCGTCCCAGAAGTTGAGCAACGGCTGCAGCAATTCGAGAACCAGTTTCGTGGCAATACGCGGAGATACATGCTCAGTTCGCTGCACGACAAGGTCAAAGACGACTTTGTCATGGCCCGTGGATTCGGACTAGTTCGAATGATGGGCGTGCGACGAGAAGAGATTGAGTTGCCCGAACCGAAGCGAATCCCGCTGCCGCCGAAAGCGAACCCCTCTTATCGTCCTGACTTGGAGCCTGTCGCTCCTTTGGCAGACGATGATGCCGTCCAGAAGGCTCTTCCTTCGCGCAGCGACTTGCTTTCGCTGCACTCGTCGGGCTTGGAGGATTTCCTTGATCCCGAAATGTTCGGCTACGTAAAAGACCGAGACCACGTGGCCGGCTTCGAGCCGCATCGATTTACGAAGATGCCGAAGATGCCGAGGATCCGTGACAAGAGCCGCCCGAAAACGAAGTGGCAGGTCACTCGGCTCGACCTCGTCAGCCTGCTCAAGCACGAGACTCCCGTGGCTTACGTCTCGAGGAATCTCCCGCAAATGGATGATCTTGATGACGCTCCGACTAGGCTCCTTGATGAGTTCGAGCGAGCAGCTCTGGAACGGCTGCGATCCGAAGAAGATTTGGTGATCGACGAGGCGGGAGACCGGATTCGAATGCTCGGCTCTCTGCGTGCCGCCGAAGACTGCGTTGCGTGCCACTCGGTTCGGCGAGGCGACCTGCTGGGAGCTTTCTCCTACGAATTGACGCCCGTTTCCCCGCCCTCGAAAAAGCCGGCCAAAGCGGCCGGAGAGCCGCAAGCATCGATTTCGAACCAATGGTTGAGGACGGGTGACTTCCTTGGCGAAGTGGCCGCGTTCGAAGACGCCAACTGACAAATCCCGGCAAGCGTCACTTTGCCGCCTGGTCGTTCGACGGCGCCGCGGGCGGATCGAACTTGCGAATCTCCTGGCCGTTCTCGCCGTTCCATTCGTGCAGCACGCTGTCCTGCCCGCCGCCGAGATGGATCTTGCCGTCGGGCGTAGTGGCGGCCGAATACATGAAATCGCTGCCGCCGCCGAAATTGCGCACGTTCTGGGCGTTGTCGACGTTGTGTAGCCGCACGGTCTTATCGCCCGAACTGGTCAGCACCATCGAGGTCGGGCCGATGAAATTGATCGAGGTGACCTCTTTGCCGAAACCCTGGATCGTGCGCAACTGATCGCCGGTGGTGAAATCCCAGATCTTGATCACGTTGTCGGCGCCGCAACTCGCCAGCAGTTTGCCATCGGCCCGCCAACGCACGCCGAGCACGTGGTGCGTGTGCCCTTCGAACGAACGGACGAACTTGCCGCTGACAACCTCGAACACCTTGACGAACTTGTCGGCGCCGCACGAGGCAAGCAAGCTGCCGTCTGCCGAGAAGTCGATGCCGAATACCGTGTCGCTGTGCGCATCGGGGAATTCGCGAACCAAGCTGCCGTCGGCCACGTTCCACAGCTTCAACTCGCCGCTGCGCGACGGATCGCCGCTGCCCGAGGCCAGCAGCTTGCCGTCGGGACTGAAATCGAGCGCCGTGACGCGGTCGATCAAGGGGCTGGCCATGCCGCCGCCGATCGTTCGCTCCCAGGCCCATTCAGGATGGGCATTGAAGACCGCGGCCGATTTGTCGGCCGAAGCTGAAATCAACTTGCCATCGGGCGTGTAAGCCACGGCCAACACGGCGCCGGCCTGGCCCGAGTAGATTTCGCTGACCGCGCCGTTCTCGGCGCTCCAGGCGTGGATCAACTTGTCGTCGCCGCCCGCGGCCAACTCGGCGCCGTCACGCGAGAAGGCCACCGTGCGGAACGGCAGCTCGGTGGCGGCGGCCGCTTTCTTGGATGCTTCGAGTTGCGCCTCGGTCTCTTTGACCTTGGCCTCGGCGGCCTGTTGCACGGCTTTGGCGACCGGAATGAAATCGGTCGTCCGCTTGGCCGCGGCGTTGGCGCCCTCGAGGGCCTTGTCGCTGGCGACCTTGGCTGTCTCGGCCGCCTTGCGGGCGTTCTCGGCGTCGGTGAACGCTTTGGTCTTGGCCGCGGCGTCGTCGTTGGCCGCCTTCAACTTCGCCGGGGCTTCGGCCGCCACTTTGTCGGCCGCAACCTTGGCATCGTTGGCGGCTTTCAATTTCGCCGCAGCATCGGCTGCCGCTTTTTCGGCCGCGACTTTCGCGTCTTGGGCGGTTTTCAGCTTAGCCGCGGCGTCGGCTGCCGCTTTCTCGGGCCCGACTTTCGCGTCCTGCGCCGTTTTCAATTTCGTCGCCGCATCGACGGCCGCTTTTTCCGCCACGGCGGCAGCGTCCTGGGCCGCTTTCAGCTTCGCTGCGGCCTCGGCGGCGGCTTCCTTGGCCTTGGCCAGATCTTGATTGTTGGCATCGCCATCCGCGGCGGCTTTGGCTTTTGCCGCAGCGTCGAGGGCCGCCTTGTTTGCCGCGTCGGCGTCGGCCACGCCCTTTGCCGCGGCGACCTTGTTCGCCTCGGCGGCCTTGCTGGCCGCTTCCGCGTCAGTGGCAATTTTTACGGCGGCCACCTTGGCGGCTTCGGCGGCCTTGCTAGCCGCTTCGGCGTCGGCGGCGACTTTTACGGCCGCGACTTTCGCCGCCTCGGCCGCTTTGTTCGCTGCGTCGGCGTCGGTCACGGCTTTGGCGGCGGCGACTTTACCCTCTTCGGCGGCTTTGGCCGCCGCGGCAACGTCGGCCGCCGCCTTGTCGGCGGCGACTTTGGCTTCCATCGCTTTCTTGGCCGGATCGGTCTTCTCGGCCAGCGCTTTGACGGACGCAGCCTGCGCGTCGGTCGCTTTCTTCACATTGTCGGCCTCGGCTTTCGCGGCATTTTCCGCCGCGGTCGCGGCGGCCGTTTCGGCGGCGAGGATGTTTTTGCGAGCCTGCACGCTGCGTTCGATTTCGGACGCGTTGAACGCGGCGCGATAGTCGCCCTTAAGTTCGGCCACCTGCTGGAAGTTCTGCCCGTTCCAGAGCCGCACGATGTTGTTGGCGCCTGCCGAGGCCAGGCGTTGTCCGTCGGGCCGCACGGCGACGCTCGTCACCGGTCCGCCGTGATTGAGTTGCTGCATCTGCTGGCCATTGTCGACGTTCCACATCCGCACCGTGGCGTCCTGGCTGCCCGAGATGATTTGCACCGGCGCCGTGGGCACGGTGTCGAGCGACGTCACCGGAGCCCCATGCCCCGCGATTTGTCGCACCAGCGCCAGCGGCCAGATTCGCACGCTGTTGTCGGCCGAGGCCGAAATCGCCAGCTCGCCCTTTTCGCCCGCGCCGGCCAGGGCGATGATCGCGCCGCTATGTTCCGCGAAGGCCTGCTCGGTTTCGCCGGCGGCGACGTTGAATACGAACGTCTCGGCGCCATTGGCGCCGCCGGCGATTACATGCACGTTATCCGACGAGAAGGCCACGCTTCGCACCGGGCCGCTGAAGCCGCCGAACGGCGGCTTCGGTCCCGGGGCGCCATTGCCGGCGTTCCAGATCCTGACGGTCTTGTCTTCACCGGCGGTGGCCAACCAATTGCCGTCGGCGCTTTTGGCCAGGGCGTTCACCGGGCCGCCGGCCTGGGCTGCATAACGCTGGGCGCCGTCGCCCGACTGAAATCCGCGCACCGTGCCGTCGGCAGAAGCCGAGAGCACCAGGCTGCCGTCGTTGCTGTATGCCAGGCCGCTGATGCGCCCGGTGTGGCCGAGCAGCGGGCGTTCGAAGTGCAGCGTGTAATGTCGCAGCAGCTTGTTCGCTCCTCCGGCGAGCACGTCCGCCGGCCCGGCGCCGAACTGGCAGCAAGCCAGCCCGCCGTCGATCGTCAGGCTTTCCAGGATCGCGCCGCGGGCCACGTCCCAGACGATGGCTCGCTCGTTCGCGCCGCCGCTGACCAGCCGGGTCATGTCGATGCTGAACGCCAGCGAACTGACCGGCGCGTTGTGGCCCGCCAATGCGGCCAGCGCCTTGCCGTTGCTAATTTGAAACAGCTTCACCGACTTGTCGGCGCAACCGACTGCAATCCGATTATCGTCGCGGGCCAAGGTTAACGACGTGGCCGGTGCGCCCGCGGGAATCGCGAGAATTTGGGCGCCGTCGGCCGGATTCCAGGTGCGCACGGTCTGATCGGCCGAGGCCGAGATCACGCGCTGGTTGTTGCTCGTCATCGCCACGGCGACGATCGCCCCGCCATGGCCGGCGAAGTTTTTCAGTTCGGCGCCGTCGGCCGCGTTCCATAGTTTGAGCGTGTTGTCGGCAGCGCCCGAGACGACCTGCCCGCCGGTGGAATCGAAGGCCACGCCGTTGACGGCGGCCGCGTGTGCGGCGAACTTGGCGAGCTCTTTGCCGTCGGCCAGGTTCCAGACGCGGGCCGTTTTGTCGGCCGAGCCCGAGGCGAGCTTGGCGGCATCGGCGCTGAAGGCCAGCGCCGTAATCGGCGCCTCGTGGCCGAGAATCGTTTTGGCGATCGTGCCGGCTGCGATGTCGCGGACGAGAATCGCCGGCTTGCCGCCGGACATTCCGGCCGTGGCCAGCCACTTGCCGTCGCGGCTGACGGCGGCAACCGCGGCCGGCGACTCATCGACGCCCCCTGCGCCCGGACCGGCCAGCACTCGCGGGGCAGGCGTATCGAGTTTCCAGAGGGAGATCGAACCGTCGGCAAAACCGCTGGCCGCCTGGTTGCCGCTGGGGTGAAACGCAATGGCCTCGGCCTGCGCGGCGCCGGCTTCGAGTTTGAGCACCGGTTGCCCGGCGGCGATGTCCCAAATGAGCATCGTCTTGTCGGCGCCGGCGCTGGCCAGTCGGGCGCCGTTGGCTTGGAATGCAATCGAAGTCACCGCGCCGGCGTGGCCGGAAAGGGTCTTCGTGACTTGCTTGGTCGCCAGATCGAAAATGCGGATCGCGCCATCGGCGGAAGCCACGGCCAGCGATTTCTTGTCGGGGCTGACGGCCAGCGCCGTCGCCGGAGCGGCCAGGCCGGCCAAAGCCGGCGCCGCGCTCGCGGGCGTTTGCCAGACGCGAATCAAATTGTCGCCGCCCGCGGAGGCCAGGCGGCTGCCGTCGCCCACGATGGTGAGTGCAGCCAGCGGAGTCGGCGTATCGATGCGTCCTGCCGGCGCCCCGGCGGGAAGCTGCCAAACGCGGATCGATTTATCCTGCGACGCGGAATACAGTCGGGCGCCGTCGGCGGCGAACCGCAAGGCGGATACGGGCGCGGTGTGCCCGGCCAGAGCCTTGACCATCTGTCCGGTGCTCAAATCGAACAATTTCACGGCGTTTTCAGGCGCCGCAACGGCGAGCCATTTGCCGTCGGCGCTGACGGCCACGGCGCCCAGCGCGTCGTTCGAAGCGGCTTCGAGAGTGGCCAGGCGGATGTCGTGCGGACGCCGCCAGAGCTTGATTGTGCGATAGCCGCCCGAGGCCAGCACTGAACCATCGGGACTGAAGGCCAACGATTGGATCAAGTCCAGATCAGCCACGCCCGGCTTGTTGTAGACGCCCGACTTCATTAACTCGGGATCGGTCAAGCGGCCGATCAAGCGACCCGTGGGCAAGTGGTAGATGAAGATCTGGTTGGCCCGTCCGCAAGCGGCGTATTGACCGTCTCGCGTGACGGCCACGGCATAGATCGGATTGACGCCGGGCGGCAGCGGTTGCCATTGAATGGCGCCCGCCTGGCCAGTGACGGTACCCGTGGCGCCCTGGTCGATCCACAGTTTAATCAGGCCCAGCTCTTCGGGCTTAAGCGCCGGGGCAGCGACCTTGTTGCCCTTGGGAGGCATCAGCGAATCGACCTGGCCGGTAGCCCGGCCGAGCAACAAGCTCTCGGCCGAATTCTTGGGCACGACGGACGGGCCGCTATCGCCTCCCTTCAGGATCGTCTGCGGGCTTTCCAGCACGAGTTGGCTTTCCGCCGTGGTAGCGTTGTGGCAAGCGAGGCAGCTCTTGTTCAAGAGCGGCAGGATTTCGCGCTCGAAGTCGACCGGCGTATCGCGTTTGATTTCAGCAATTGCGATTGTTTCGTCCTCGGCCGCGGCCGCAATGGCGCCGGTCGACAAGATCGAACCGCAGGCTAGCCCCGCGAATGCTAAAACCGCTCGATTGAAAGTATTCCGCCGCATAATCAAGTTCCTAGCCGGTTGACCCCGAGTTACCAGTGCAATCGAGCCCCGAACGCCTGATTCATAACTAATCCAAATCCCAGATTACTTGGCCGCCTCGACTTTTTCGACCACCAGGTTCACCGGTTGATCGATCGTCACTTGTTGACCGTTGAGCGTGGCGATCGCTTTGACCGTGAGCTGATGCGTGCCGGGCGTGGCATTCGCCGCGGCTTGCACCACGATTTTTCCGTCGACCTGTCCCGCGGGAATGGTCACGGCAGGAATATTGATGCCTGCCACCCCGCCGGGAAGAGCGATTTGCAATTGCACGGCTTCGTTATAGTTGTAAAGCCGGGTGAGTTTGATTGGAAACTCGACCTGGGCGCCTTGCTTGACGGCCGGGGGCGCCGTGGCGGCGAACGTAATCGGCGAAGGGGTGATTTTGAAGGTCGCGGTCGTGGACGGTTCGAACAGCGCCAGGTCTTTAGGCGCTGCGGCGTTGGCCGTGTCGGCGGCCCGCTTGTCGCGAGCCGCCTTTAAATCGGCGGCGGCTTTCGCCTTGGCGGCGGCGTCGGCGGCGGCTTTTTCTGCAGCAACTTTGGCTTCGGCGGCGGCTTTATTTTTGGCCTCGGCGTCTGCCAGAGCTTTTGCGGCCGCGGTTTGAGCGTCGGCGGTCGTTTTCGCTTTGGCTGACGCATCGGCAGCGGCCTTGTCCGCAGCCTCTTTGGCCTTGGCCAACTCGGCGTTGTTTGCATCGGCGTCCAAAGCCGCCTTCGCGGCGGCGGCTTTGTCGGCGGCCGCTTTGGCCTCGGTCGCGGCTTGAGCGGCGGCCTGGTCGGCGGCTTGCTTGGCCGTCGCGGCGGCCTTCGAAGCGGCATCGGCATCGGCAGCCGCTTTGGCAGCCGCTTGCTTGGCCGTTTCGGCGGCTTGAGACGCGGTCGCCAGATCGGCCGCTAGCTTTTCGCCTTCCGCTTTGGCCTTGGCCGCCGCCTCGGCGGCCAACGGATCGCGCTTGTAGCTGACCGTCGATTGCACTTGCAAGTAGATCGAAAAGGTCCCCAGCGGTGCGTTGGCGTTGATCTGGGCCTGGAACTTCCCTTCGTTGGTATTGCCGTCGAACGCGAGCGGTTGCGGGGCGACGTTCGGCGGCAAGCCGAGCGCGGTCAGCGTCAGATTGCCCTTGATCTCGCCGCGGCGCGTGACCTTGACCGGAATCTCCAACTTGCCGGCGCGCGACATCTCCCACGGCTTGCTCTCGCCGAATTCGACGATAAAGGGCGCGGTCTCGTTGCCGATCACCGAGAGCGTCAGACTGCGCGCCATGCGTGCGTGTGCGGCAATGTTCTGGGGCGCCGCGTGCAACACCGTACCGGGCCGAGCCGCGCGGGCGACCTCGGCTTCGCCGATCTTAGCGCGGCCGATAACTTGAATGTTGCCGGCGAAGGCCGGCGCCTGATCGGCGGCCGAGAGCACAAGCGTGGCCGAATTCTGACCGACCGCGATCACCACCGGCTGGCTTGTGACTCCTGCCGGCAGGCCTTCGGCCGAGACGGTGATCTCGCCGGCGAAGCCGTCGCGACGGTAAGCCGCGACGTCGATCCGCGCCGCTTCGCCGCGGCGGAGCACCGCGTTCCACGGACGCGCTTCGGTCTTGTTGTTCGCCGGAAACGGGGGCACGGCCGCCAGGCGGAAATCGGGCCGTTCGGGGCGAATCGCCAGCCGATACAAACGCCGCGGATCGGCGTCGACGCTTTGGTAGAGATCGCGGATGAGTGCACGGTAGAGTCCGTCGGCCGGCGCGGCGAAGCGGAAACTGCCGTCGCCGTTGGCGGTATTGAAAGACAGTCCGCCGGCGTTCACTCCGTTGTCATCCAGTTCTTGCAGATCGGCGACTTGTTCTTCGCCCTTGTCGTTCTTGGTGACGCGCTGCAACAACACCGACGGATCGGTCGGCAGCCCGAGCCGCTGAGAGATGATTTCGAGCCAGTAGACTTGTCCTGCTTTGGCTTCGAATTGAAGCCAGTCATGATCGCCGCGTGGACCGAACTGCCCGACGAATTCGCACGGGACGGCGATGGTTTGCGCCTTGGTCGGGTCGTCGTTCGGCTCGACTTCCATGACGATCGGCGCCGAGGCAAAGCCGATGAAATACGGATTTGACGTGCCCTGCGGCGTTTTCAAGCGATACTCGATGCCGTCGAGTTCAACTTCCTCCGGCTTGACGAACTGGCTGGCCAGCGGCCGCTCGGCGGCGTTGTCGGCGGGCAGTTCGATTTCGACCGCCGCTTTTTCCAGCGGCCGGCCATCGATCGTAAGACCATCGGCCGCCGCGCCGCCGGGCAGGTTGCGGCCGTAAATCGTGTAGATCCCTTTCGTGCCGGGCAAGCCGGCCGGCGGCACGATGTAGTCGATATGAGGCGCCGTGCCGATCGAAATGCGGTAGAAATACTCCGGACCGCCGCCGTACACGAAGTCGTAGACCTTCAAGAAGTATTCGCCGTCGGCGGCCGCCGCCAGATCGAGAAACGGATCGCGCCGTTCGTCGTCTTGGCTGCGAAGCAATTGCCGTCCCGCGGCGTCGTAGAGCGCCAGCGTGCCGTCCATTCGCGAATCGATCCGCTCGGCCCAGCAGTCGATCAGAATTCGCTGGCCCGCCTTGGCGGCGAACTTGTACCAGTCCGAGTTGCTGCCGTCGGCCGTGCCGTTGATCGTGGAGTTCAATTCCACGGCCATCGCTTTGTCTTGCGAATTGTCGCCGGGCTGTTCGCGAACCTCATTCCATTCGCCCACGACGAACGAGCGCGGGTTCGACATGCCAAACGTGCCGACCGCCCGTACGTCGTACACGCCGGGCGGAACATCGGCGGCGATCGTTACCTGGAATTGCCCGACCAACGGCTCGGCAGCGACAGGCAACGGCCCCGGCGGCGCCATCTTTTGCGCGGCGGTGATGCCGGGGTGCGAGAAATAGAGTTGGTGTACGCCGTCCAGATCGGCGCCCGCAGAGAGCGTCAGATCGACGGTCGTTCCCGCTTTGCCGCCCGGAGGCGAAACGGCAAATAGTTGCGTGACGGGCAATTGCGCCCGCGCGCTATGCGCCATTGCAAGCGTCAGCACTGCAACGCCCAGGGCCAGACCCCGGGCGGCGATGCATGGGGGCGCCGACAAACGGGGCGCCGACAAACGTTGCGAACCTAGCGCGGCAGCTCCCTTTACGTTCCGCGCAGGGCGCACGGAAACGAAGAATCGTGTCATGGCGAGCCTCCTCGGGCTGGGATCCTGGGCTACTAAAACCCAAGGGCTGGGGTCTGGCGTCGACGCCGCCGCTGGCCGGCAAAGGCGCCGGCCAACCGGACAAGCCGCGAGTGGGGAACTCGGGGCAAGGCGCCGCGATTCGGGCGAGGCGTTTATTACTTAGCTTAGTTCAAGTTTCGCGGTTTTCGCCAGGCAATTTCGGTCGAATTGAAATCGGCCTCCGTGCCAAAAACGGGTAAACCTGTGGTGAATTCAACTTCCCAGGCAACCTGCGGCAAGGAGGCCGAACGTGCAAGTTACTTCA
>DATKRK010000029.1:0-10731 GCA_035532215.1 Pirellulales bacterium
GGGCCTGCTGATCTACTTCCGAAAAAGCTATGCGGGTCATCCTTGACCACCCTTCCGTCTACGGAGTCATCGAGAATGGGCGTATTAAACCAAACAGCCGCTGTCGTGAAAAGGCATCATTTCGCGCCGCGAGACGTATAATACTCCGTAGGTGAAGGACAAACCATACGGAGCAGTCATAGCAAACAAAGGTTCTCGGCGCAACCCGCCTACTCTGCCAAAAGCCCCCAGAATGCGCGCTGGCACTGTGTACTCCATGTCCCCTAGTATATCCGGCTTGGCACGACTTGCCAACAACGGATAACGGTTTAGCTGCGGTACATCGTCTTCGGTCAGGAACAACGCAGAACCCGGACACCCACAATTTGCTTCCATTACCGCGGCAACGCCGATGCGAATTGTGGGTGTCTGCCTTTGGCGGACGACGCATCAAGCAGGAACAAGGTGCCGCGTTGCTATTGGGAATCGCGCCATCATTCGCGAAACAGCGGCGTTTTGTTGGAGCAGCTAAAGGAGGGCCGCCTCTTCGCGAATGCTCCTCCTCGCCGGACCCAATATAACCGCGCGCCGGCTTGGTCTTGAGCGCAGGCCGCGCGAGACTTAACTTCGAGCGTTGTAATGCCGCCGGGCGGGCGGCGGAAACGGCCTGATTTCAGAATTTATAGCCGCGGTGGTAAACCGGCTTGGACCAAGCCGCCGCGCGGAGAGTTTTTCGAGAATGGCGCGCCTGAGAGCCGAGAACCGAGCGGCGAATACGCCGAATATTAGCTCTGAAATGAGCCCGGGCGGCCGCCCCCCGGCGACACTCGGCGATCGAAATGCCTGGATTTACCGAGCGGCGCCGCCTCGGCGGACGCCGGAAAGTGCAACACGGCGCCCGAGTATCAAAGCTCATGAGTATCAGCCATTTTCGGGCCGGCGCCGCGCGAGGCGCGCTCGGAAGAAACCTCGCGGCTTCCGCCTTACAACGCTTCCGTCTCATCGGGCTGCGGCGGAACCTCGCCGCCCAGCGCCAGCGCGTAGGCCGTGGCGTGGCTGCGGCAGTGGGAGATGCTGACCAGCATCTCGCGGATGCCGCGCTGCTCGACGATGTCGCGGGCGCCGCCGCGGAGGCCCACGATCGGCCGGCCGCTTTGATCGTTGCGGACTTCGATGTCGCGCCAACTGATGCCCTTCCGCCAGCCGGCGCCGAGGGTTTTGAGGATCGCTTCCTTGGCGGCCCAACGGCCGGCGAAGTGCTGCGTGGCCTGCTTGCGGCCGTCCGCATCGGCAAAGTCGGCTTTGAGCCGATCCAGACGCAATTCGCCTTTGGGCATTTCGCCGCGGTGGCACTCGTAGCAATGACGCTCGAGAAACGGGCGAAAGCGCTCCGCGGCGCCGGCGGATTCATCCTCGGGAGATTCGCCGGCGGCCGCGCAGATGCGCAACCCGGCGAGAGCCCAAACGAGCGCCGCGACAACGAACCCGGCGACTCGTCGCGAAGGGCCGGCGATCGGTATCGTCCATTTAGCGGCCATCGGCGGTGAATTCCCTTTGGATCGCGCAGTCACATTCAATGTTCGGCCGGCAGTGGCTCGGCGGCAGCGTGCCACCGCCCGGCGGGCGTTCGCCGGCCCTCAACAGCCTAACACCCTGGCCGAACGCTTTCAAAGTCGATTCGCGCTGTCGCCGCCTACCCGAACAATTCCCTGATCGGTTGGCCCGTGGTCAAGGCGCGCGTGAGGCCGCTGGCGTCTTGCGGACTGTTGATGGGAATGTCCAGGGCGTGGTAGATGGTCGCAGCCAGTTCTTCGGGGCGGACGGGGTTGCTGGTAGGATACTCGCCGTACTTGTTGGACTTGCCGTACACTCGCCCCCCCGCGATGCCCGCTCCGGCCAGGATCGCGGAGAAACACCTCGGCCAGTGCTGGCGGCCGGGAGGGTCCTGCTTCAGAACGTAGGGCGTGCGGCCAAACTCGCCTGTCACGACGACCAGCGTATTGTCCAGCATGCCGCGCTCTTTGAGGTCGGAAAGCAATGCGGCCAGCGCCTGATCCAGACGAGGCAAGCAGAACCCCATGCCGTAAGAGCCATTGCCGAAGGCGTTGCCCATGCCCATGTTTCCGCCGTGCATGTCCCAACTGCTGCTCGGCGGGCCGTTTTTCTCGTGCTCGGCCTGCCCGACCCAGCCGTTGACGGTGACAAAACGCACGCCCGACTCCACCATCCGCCGTGCGAGCAGCAGGTTCTGCCCGAGCGGATGCATTCCATATCGCTCGCGGACCTTGACCGGTTCGCGATTCATTTCGAACGCTTGCCGGCCTTCGGCTCGCGTCATGGCCTCGTAGGTTTTCTCGCGCAGGTCGGACCAGTCCTTCATGTTCCGGACCTGATCGAACCTGGCGGACTCCAGCCCGCGGAGCAACCCCTTGCGCTCGTCAAATCGTTCTTTGTCGTAAGGGTCGTAGATCTGCGGCGGTTTGAATTCTGGCATGGCCGGATGGTTGTCGGCCGAGCCGACGAACACGGGCGCATAAGCCGAGCCCAGGTAGCCGCCGATGCCCAGGTTGGGCGCGCAAAACACGGGCGGTCCCACGCATTTGATGAGCCACGCATTGGAAACGAAATTGCGCTTGCTGGGTTTTTGTTTGGCGACGAAGGAGCCCAGGTACGGCTGATCGCTCGGCACGCCCTCCTGCACGCGCTTCTCCGATTGGCCGCTGAGCAGATTGTGCATCGCGTCGAAGTGATTGCTGATCGAGCCCGGATGCGACATGGAATTGATCAGCGTGAAGTGGTCGGTCACCTTGGCCAGTTGCGTGTGCATCTCATTGAGGAGCATGCCCGGCACGCTGGTGGAGATGGGTTCGTACGGTCCGCGATAATCCAGCGGAGCGTTGGGTTTCATATCCCAGGTGTCGACATGACTCGGCCCCCCGCAGAGCAGGACAAAGATGCAAGATTTCTCCGCGGCGACGGCTTTGCCCGCAGCATCGACCTTGTCGCTGCCCATCACGACCCCCGGCATGCCGAGACTCAGCACGCCTAAACCGCTCGCGATGAGGGCTTGCCGCCGGTTCATTTGGAAATCGTTCATGCAACAGCTCCCATATCCAGATTGACGGTCCAAATTGACGGCTTGAGCGAGGATTTCTATATCAGACGGCCGGTCGAACGGGGGCAACGGATCGGCATGGAAGTTGCCTCAACCATACAGAATCCCATCGTGTTTTCCAGAGCGTTCCAGCGATACAGATTCTAGCCGATTCGCCTCCGCGACTCCATCTTCCGTCGCATACTCAGTCCTCTTCGCATGAAGAGGATACGACCGAAGTGCCGAGCACCTCGCCGAGAGAGGGGAGCTGAAAAAGCCGCGGCCGGGGCGGCATGGGCGACAACTCTTGCACATCGGTCCGACACGCCGCCGCGAGCCTTGCGTGCACAGGACGATGCCCTCCGTGCAGGAAAACGGCGAACCGCGCCCAAGAGAGAACATGAAATGTCAATCGCCGCGGAGCGTCTCTGCCTTCCACAGATAGACGTCGAAGGCGCCTAGCTCAGTATCAACCACGATCTGCTCGTCCGGCTCGATGTCGGCCATCCGGTGCGCGACGGCAATGACACGCGCGCCCGGCGGCAGCTTACGGAGTTGCGGCAACAATTGGGCGTTGAGGCGCGGCAGCAGGTAGAGCGTGACGATGGTCGGCCCTTCGCTCAGGTCGAGCGTGAAGATGTCGCGCTGTTCAATCGTGACCAGCCGCTGGACGCCGTGCTTGCGCGCGTTGGCGAGGGAATCCTTGATGCGTTCGGGATCGATGTCGAAACCGAACGCCTTGCAGCCGTACTCCTTGGCCGCCGTCACCGGGATGCGTCCGTCGCCGCAGCCGAGGTCCCAAACCACATCCTTACTGGTGACCCTGGCCAGCCGCAGCAGCGCATCGACCACCTTCTGTGGCGTTGGCTCATATTCGACGTCGGTTATGGGCCGTTTGCCTGGCGCGCGCAGGTCGATCGATTCGAAGTCGCCCGGCCGAACGTCGATCCGGCGTGTGACCGTTCGCGGCCCGTTTGGGCCGGGAATGATTGCCTTGATGGCGTAGATGTACTTGCCCGGCGACAGCGGCGGCGACACGAAACGGCGCTTTGGCCCCTTTGACCTCGTCTCCCGACCCTCGATAAACAGCCGGGCGCACTCCGGCAGATAGACCTCGACCCTGACGGTCTTGCGATACTCCTGAGCGAGCACAGCGGCCGGGATCACGCAGACAAACAGGCCCGCGGCCAGAATCAAGTTGCGCCACATGGAAACACCTCCTCTGTTGAGAGTGTACGAAATCTGGCCTCGGGGAGCGTCTTCGAAACGATGGCGCCTGGTTTCCCAACAGGCTGAAGTCGCCGACGTACGATCAGCGTTGTCAGCTTCCCCAAATGGGTTGGTCGTATGAACGCCGCGCTGGTTGTCAGCGATGCTGCACAGCGGGTTTTCTGACGGAATCGTAATCTGCTGCGGCGCCGTCGCCCGTCTAATGAGGTGTGGCACAGAACATGTAGCGATGGTGCTTGCGGACGGAATCTAGCAGGACGTCAAAAAATGTTTGGCCGAGGAGGGGTTCTTTTCGCAATATAAAAAAGAGGTGCGACCATGCTTCGAAAATCTTGGATGACCCGCGGCGCATTGGCGGCGGCAATCATCGGTATGACTCTGTCTACGAACGTTTATGCACACGGGGGAGGCGGCGGCCATGGCGGGGGTGGCGGACACGGCGGGGGCGGGGGGCACGGCGGCGGTTTTGGCGGAGGCGGCGGGTTTCATGGCGGCGGCCACGGGATGTCAGGTTATCGGGGAGGAGCCGGAAACTTTGCCTCGCGCAATTTCAGCGGCGGATTTCGTGGCGGAACTGGTTCGTTCGCGAATCGATACGCTTTTGGATCTTCCGGCTTCAATCGCGGCAATCTCGGCGGCATCAGCGGACGCTACAATTCCGGATACCGCGGACTGGGCGGCCTCGGTTACGGAGGACTGGGTTATGGCGGGTTGGGATATGGCGGCCTAGGGTATGGCGGTATTGGCGGCCTCGGTTTCTTGCCGTTCCTCGGCTATGGTTTCGGCGGTCTCGGCTACGGCGGGTATGGTGGATACGGCGGCTACGGCGGATATGGGTCGGGCGGCTACTCCCAGCCCGCATACGGGACATCGCAAATGTCATCAGCGGCTGTGGATTTCGCCTCGCTGGGCGAACAGGACTTCCGAGCAGGAAAGTACAGCGATGCGGTCAAGGACTGGCAGCACGCCATGGTCGACGATCCGCAGAACGGCGGCATAGCAATGCTACTCAGCCAGGCTCTGTTTGCCGCGGGCAGATACGAAGAGGCTGCAGGCGCGACTCAACTTGCCATGCACATGCTGCCTCAGAATCAATGGGGCGCGGTGGTCGAGCATTTTCGCGAGCTCTACCCGCCGAACCAAGATTACAACCAGCAGTTGCGGTCTCTGGAGACGGCCGTGAAAACTCACGAATCGCCGGCGACTCGCTTTCTGCTCGGCTTTCAGTATGGATACCTTGGGTATCCCAAAGAGTCGGTCCGCGAGTTGGACAAAGCTTTGAAGCTGAATCCCCAGGATCAGATGGCCAAGCAGTTGCGAGAAGTGATGGCCGCGAAACTGCCCGTGGAAAGCGAGCCGGCCAACGCGGCATCTGGTTGATCTTGCTCCGCGGTGTGATTTTCTACGCTCTGCTTTTGTGCGGAGCGCCGAGATTTTGGCCGCCGCCATGTTAATGGGCGGGGAAAGACGAATCCTCGCCCTTCGCGGCCTGCGCTCTTTTCGCCGCCGCTACCTCGGAACACGTGAAACCGCGCAGCGTTCGGAAGCCACGCCTTCAGCGTACCGGGCCAGTGGCCTTGGCGCCAGAATTTTCAATCTGTCACCGACTCCGGCGCGCAGTGATTTTCGTTTCCCAGCGAATACGGCGAGTTCTCGGGGCGAACGTTCGGCTTGGGCGCCGAAGCGGTTGTTTTGACCAAAGCGTTCTCGAACCTGCAAGGCTTTGCAGCCGTCGGCGCGTAAAACGCGAGCACGGGCGGTGCAGAGACCTGCATGGGCCGCGTCGCGGGAAGGCGACAGGTTTCGTCGCAATGGCTTTCGACGGCCGATGCAGATTAGCAGATGTTGGATTTGGCGGTGACCGGCAATTGACCTTGGAAAACTGCGATTGTTTTCCCCCTCGCGAATTTGTTCCGCCTTTGCCGATTCTCTGACGCAGCGCGGCCGAATCCCGCGTTTCGGTGGAATCCTGCCCGCGAGCGGTTTACAATCGCCCTCAGCCCGAGCTTGGCGCCGCCGGCAGTTTTGCCTTGGAGCCAAGCAGCTGCGACGTTCGCACCGGGAAAGCGGAAAGAATCGCCAGAAGGGGCGCAGAAGCCGTTGGACTTCGTCAAGCCGGGGCGAGTCTCGCTCAAATCGCATTCCGAATTCTCCGAGAAGTGGGTGCAGCAGCGGATCATGGATGATCCATCGTTGCTCGGCCTGGGCGACGTCGAATTGATCGCCGCTGAAAAAATCCAGCCGAGGGCCGGCCGGCTCGATCTATTGCTGTACGACGAGCAGCTCAACCGGCGATACGAAGTCGAACTGATGCTCGGCGCCACCGACCCGAGCCACATCATCCGCTCGATCGAGTATTGGGACATCGAGCGCCGCCGCTATCCGGCCTACGATCACGTTGCGGTGTTGGTCGCCGAGGACATTACCTCGCGGTTCCTCAACGTCATGGCGCTGTTGGCCGGCAGCATTCCGCTGATTGCCATCCAGGTCGTCGCCTTGCAAGTCGGAGACAAGATCGCCTTGCACTTTGTCCGCGTGCTCGACCAGACTGCCCTCCGAGAGGACGACACCCATGATTCTGCGGGCGGCGATGGTCGGGGAGGCGGCGAGACGACCGATCGGGCGTTCTGGCAAGCCAAAGTTTCGCCCGAAGTCCTGGCCCGTTGCGACGCGGTCGCCGAGCTGATGCACGAACTGACGGGCGAATCGTATGAGCTGATTTACCACAAGGTCGTGATCGACATCGAGCGCAGCGGCGGCGGCGAGACGCCGATCTGGGTGAATCCGCAAAAGACGCTCCTGCGCGTCGGCGCCTACGTGCCCGACCCCGAGGCTTGGGCGAAGCGTTTTGACGACGTAGGGCAACTAGCCACGCTTCGGCGCGGCAACAAGGCCGTGGCGGCTTCATTCAAGCCGCAGGACTTCGACGCCCATCGCGAACTGCTGAAGGAATTCTTTCAGGTGGCCTTAAACGCCGACGGTGCGGCTGTCGAGTAAAGCGAACAGGACCAAGTCCCTCATGGCCAATCCCTTCTTCGAACACCCGATCCTGAACTCGCCCTACGAGTGCCCGCAACGGCATTGGGAGTTGGATCGAGAGCGGCCGGTTGCTCTCGCACAATGTCGGGTTGCGGAAGGGCATCCGCGTGGCCGAAGCGGATTTGCAGACATACCTGGAGGGGTGCCGGAGAGCCAGGCGGCAAACTCCGGCACCTGCTCCCAAGCGGACGGGCGGCCCGTTCAAGCATTTGGACGGCGAGCGTTTGCGAGTCGCATGGCGGCGGCAAGGTGTGCCGTTTGACCCGCCAAATGAACGTAATGCTCGGTCATCCGAGTCGTCGTGTGACCCATGAGTTCCGAAACGGTCTTCAGGTCGACGCCGGCGACGATCGCCTTGGTCCCGAAGGCGTGCCGGACGCCGTAAAGCTTGGCGTCGGCTGACACGCCGGCTTTCTCCCTGGCCCGCGACACCCGTAGGGCCAAGCTGTCCTTGTTCCACGGAGTTTTGCGATGATTGAGAAACACGTGGTCGCCTTCGCTCCGCTTGCGAATCCATGTCAGCAGCTTGACGGCGACCCGGTCGAGCGGAATGACCCGCGGGCGTGGGTTCTTCTGCGTGCGGCGGGTCTTATGCTCGCGGAGCACGAGCACCGCCTGCTCCAGGTCCACATCGGTCCAGCGGAGTTTGGCGGCTTCGCTTGGCCGGCAGCCGGTGTACCAAAGGAACACGAGCACTTGCCGGAAACGGGCGCCCGGCGTCACCTTCTTGCGGTGGCCGGGATTGTCGCCGCTGGCACGCAGGATCGATTGGAATTCCTCGGGCGTCATGTCCCGCCGCGGCTCACCCACGCGGTGCGTCACTCCGCGGAACGGGTTCTCCTTGATAAGCCGACACTTCCAGGCCCAGTTGAAGGCGACCTGAACGTTGCGGAATGGCGGCGTTCTTGGTCCAGTCGCTCGCCCATTCGGGGTGCTTGTCGAGCCACTCCTCCATGTGGTCGGGCCGAGCCTCGGCGACCTGTCGCCAGCCGTGCGATTCGGCGAAGGACTGGAGATAGGGCGTGCGGGTGGCGAGCGTGCTGCCCGCCAGGCGTTTCTCGGCGAAGCCCTGATAGCGTTCGATCACCGACGCCACGGTCGGCTGCTCAGCGTCGGGATGCGGGTTGCGCACCGCCTCGAATCGCAACTCGTCATAGCGGTCGCTCGCCGCCTTCTTGTTCTTCTTCCCCTCGGCAAGCTTCTCGCGCTTGCCGTTGACCCAGACCATCCAACAGTTCTTTTGCTTGTTGAACCACGGTTTGGCAGTGCGTGCCATTGCTGAACCCTCCCTTGAATGAAGAAACACTCGTGGAGACCAGGGAGGGTCTCGCGGTCCCCTCGGCTGCAACCGGGGGGACCGCATTATTCTGTCACCTCACGGCGACAGGCATTTCGGACAGTGGCGGTAAATCTTTGACTGGTTTGCTCTTACAAAGAGCGGGCGAAGGGACTCGAACCCTCGACATCCAGCTTGGGAAGCTGCGAGCGACGCAACGCAAGTGGTAATCCGCAAGCACTTACGCCGACCGATTCCGCCGCTTGCACCGCTGCTTGCACCAGCGAAGCGGAAAACGATAACGCAACGACCGAAACCGAACCCGGCGAACTCGACCGGCAACCCGGCGAACCGCCCGCGGCGCCGGCCGCCGACCCGGCGCCCGATTCGCTCGCCATGCTCGCCGCCGCGTTAGTCAACCTGTCGGCCACCGACCGGGCGAAGCTGGCCGCGATGCTGTTGGCCGGCAACGATGCGACCGAGACATGAGCGGCAATCGGGCGAGTGGCTGCGATCAAACGCGCGTTGAAGTGCTGCCGGCCGCCGGGGCGCCGGGCAGGCCCCCGCGGGCAACGACCAGTGATTGATATACCCGCCGGGCATTTTTTTCAAAATCGCGTCCCCCCGAAAAACGGAGAACGTTACATGTTGACCAAGAAGCAGAGCGAGCTATTGGACGGAATTGGCGGCAAGACGAAGCATGGGGCGCCGCACCTTTCGGAGTTGGCCGAATGTCTGAGCGATGCGTTCGGCGGGCCGCGGGCTTTGGCGGAGACGCTTCGCGATCTGGCGGCCGATCCCAACATGCCCGACTGGCTGCGAACGCGGGCCTACGGCATCGTTATCAACACCGTTTCGGCCGCCAGCAAGCTGGAACACGCTGAACCGGCGATTGAGTGCGAGTTGTTGAGCAGCGACGACATCGAAAAAGAGGCCGTGCGCCTCATGCGCGAAGCGCTCGGCATCGACGGCGAGATGGATAACGACCTGGCAACGGTGGTTGCCGCGTGGCATGAATTGCCGGCCGCGACGCGGGCCGCTATCGTGGACGCCGTGAAGGCGGCGCAGGCAACCCGTTCAAATACTCAATCGACAGGGGATTGACGCTATGGGCTATCGAGACGAGCTAATCAGACGGTTGCAGGATTCCGACCAGTGGGACGCACTCACGCCGGAGCGACGACGGGAAATTGAACAGCTCGACGATGAGGAAGCCTGCCGGGCCATGGGAATGCAAGACGCCTTTGACTCAGGCTTTGAAATCTGCACTGACGACGAAGTCGACCGGTTCGCGCGGGCCGCTTCGCAGTCGAATGCCCGCGACGCCCTCGGCGTTTTTGATGGGCGACTTTTTGTGCTTGAGCCCGGCAAGAAACCTCGTTTGTCTGAACTGGGCCGTGCGTTAGCCGACTTCATCGCAACGGCAAAGGATCACGGGTTTCCCACCGAGGCTGACATCGCCAAGCAACTGCCGTCGGTAACGTTGGAATGCTTGATGCTAATTGCGATGCTCGCAGAAACGGACCAAGCGTAGGTACGCCTGGAACGAACGCACGGCCCCGAGGCCGCCGGCGGCAAGCGAACGGCGATAGAAATCCCGCCAGCTTTCGACAAAGCCCTGGACGCCGCCGAATTCATCGAGCATGGCGTTGCACAAGGCGACAAGGCGCTTGTTGCTCCGCTCGCCCTGTGCCTTGGCGAGTAGGTGATTCAAACGGCGGTCGTCTTGGTGCTGGCGAATGTGCGACCGCCGTTCTCGTTCAGCCGCATTGTGGCACGCCCGGCATTGCTTCATGCGGGACGCGCTGCCACGCGAACGCAGCCGAAAATCGGCGATGGCTTTGGTTTGCAGGCAGGCCCCGCACAACCGCAGTTCTGTGGTGGTCATCGTTCTAGGCGATATAGAAACGCGCCGCGTGGGTTGTTGCACTGCGAAAAATAGCGTCGGCAACGCCGCGGCGAACCGAGGGCAGCCTAAGTTCGAGTTTCGCGGTTTTCGAGCGTAGTTTGAGCGGGCCGCCGCATGGGGCGCGGCGGAAAAACGGCAGTCGGCGAGCCGTAATTCGCGAGACAGGTCTCGCGGCGGCTTGGTCAGCCCGCGAGGCTGACAAAT
>DATKRK010000030.1:0-10505 GCA_035532215.1 Pirellulales bacterium
ATTTGTCAGCCTCGCGGGCTGACCAAGCCGCCGCGAGACCTGTCTCGCGAATTACGGCTCGCCGACTGCCGTTTTTCCGCCGCGCCCCATGCGGCGGCCCGCTCAAACTACGCTCGAAAACCGCGAAACTCGAACTTAGGCCCATTGCGCAGACCTGGCGCCGGTTGACGCTCGGTTTTCCGCGGCCTATTCTGCCAGCGTACTCTTGGCACCAGCCGCCCGGCAGGAACAGGACTTCGATCGATAAGAATCCAGAAACAAGGAACCGCCAGCCATGAAAAGCAGCGTCATCGACCGGGTTCGCGTTGCCGCGTTATTGCTCGCAGGCGTGGTGCTATCGACCATCTCCGCGCCAGCGGCCGAGCCTTCGGCCGGGCATTCCGAGCGAATCGCCGCCGCCTTGCAGCCGTTCGTCGATGCCCAAACCCTCGCGGGCGCCGTGGCGCTCGTGGCCGACAAGGACCACACGCTGAGCGTCGAGACGGTCGGCTTCGCCGATATCGCGGCCAAAAAGCCGATGCCGGCCGAGGCCATGTTCTGGATCGCCTCGCAATCGAAACCGATCACCGCGACCGCGCTGATGATGCTGGTCGACGAGGGCAAGGTAAAGCTCGACGACCCGGTGGCGAAGTATCTGTCCGAGTTTAAAGAACTCTGGTGGGCGGCCGAGCAAGATCAGGAACATGTTCTGCTCAAAAGGCCGCCGCCGATCACGGTGCGCCAGGCGCTGAGCCACACGAGCGGCCTGCCGTTCAAGTCGGCGCTCGAACAGCCGACGCTCGACCTGCTGGCGCTGGCTGTCGCGGTGCGCAGCTATGCCATGACGCCCCTCATCTTCGAGCCGGGAACCAAATACCAGTATTCCAACGCCGGCATCAACACGGCGGGCCGGATCATCGAAGTCGTCAGCGGCATGCCTTACGAAGACTTTCTCCAACAACGTCTCTTCGAGCCGCTGGGGATGCACGACACGACCTTTTGGCCCAACGAGGAGCAACTTTCGAGACTGGCGAAAGCGTACAAACCCGGCGCCGGCGGCGAAGGTCTGGAAGAAACGACCGTCACGCAACTCAAGTATCCGCTCGATGACCGCAGCCGACAGCCCATGCCCGCTGGCGGCTTGTTCTCGACGGCCGCCGATGTCGCGAGGTTCTGCCAAATGGTGCTCCGCGGCGGCGAGTTCGCGGGCAAGCGGTATCTTTCCGAAGCGGCGGTCCGGCAGATGACTTCGAAACAAACGCCCGAAACGCTCAAGGAGCAATACGGCTTCGGCTGGGCGACCGCAGGCGGGACGTTCGGCCACGGCGGCGCCTACGCCACGAACATGTCGATCGATGCCGGGCGCGGGCTGATTACGGTGTTCATGGTGCAGCACGCCGGCTTTCCCGCTGGCGGCCGCGAAAGCCTGGCCGCGTTCCGCAAGGCGGCGGAACGGGAATTCGGCGAAGCGGGGCGCAGATAGTGCCTCTTCAAAGCCATTTTTGACAATCGGGTGGCTGGCGGCTGAGCCTTGGCGAAGCCCCAGTACGCTCTCGTATCGCTTCGTTCTGCCGCCAGGCGCTCTCGCCTATCAACTCAGACTTGAAGAGGCACTAGCCCACGCGCGGAGAAGAAGCGACTAGCACGTTTCGGCCGTGCGCGGCGCACCAGGCTTGAATCCGCGCGACGACGTCGGCTCCTGCCGGCTCTTGCCGCAGCCGCTCGTAACGCCCGTGCTTCAGAGCCTCGTCGAGCGCAAGCAAATCCGCGGTCAAGGCGGTCAAAAAACTCGCCGTCTCCTCGTCCGTGAGTTCGTGCCGGACCAGTTGCACCTGGCTGGCCGCTCTGCGACGCTCGAGCGAGATCAGCTTGCCCCGCTCGGCTTTGTAGAGCAATCCCGTTGCACAAGCCCGCCGCAACTGGCCGGCGGCATTGAAGTGATAGGCGGGCTCGGCGCCAAAGTACAGGCTGGCGGCGCCTCCGCGGCGAAACCCGACGACCAGCAGGTCCGAAAAGCCGGCGACGCGCAGCTCCGCGCGCTCGACCAAGGCCGTCGCCTCGGCCAACAGATCTTCGCGGTCGTGTTCTTCGCGCGCCATGTTCGCCGTCTGGACGAAGTTCGGCGGCTTACGACCAGTTGACGTCGTGCGGAACCGACTGTTTCGGCCCGCGGCCGGAAATCGCCCGAATGTCGTCGCGGGCGTGGAAGAACGCGTCGACCACTTGAGGATCCCACTGTTTGCCGGCGCCCGCTCGAATGATGGAATCGAGTTTATCGTCGTCCATGCCGGCGCGGTAGGGGCGGTCGCTGGCCATGGCGTCGTAAGCGTCGGCAACGGCCACGATGCGGGCAAGATAAGGGATTTCATTTCCAGCCAGACCGTGCGGATAACCCTTGCCGTCCCACGACTCGTGATGGTGCAAGACGACCGGCAGCATGTGAGCCATCTTTCGCAAGTCGACCAGGATGCGGTAGCCGATTTCGACGTGCATCTTGATGTGCTCGAACTCGGCGTCGCTGAGCTTGCCCGGTTTCCGCAGCACCTCGTCGTTAATGCCGATCTTGCCGATGTCGTGCAGCAACCCTGAAAAGTAAATGGTGCGAATCGCCTCCGCGTCGCAACCCAGTTCTTGCGCCAGCCGCACCGCCACGCGTGCGACGCGGTCGCTATGCCCGCGCGTGTACGGATCCTTGGCGTCGATGGCCGAGGTCATGGCCCGCACCACGCCCGTCAGCAGCTCGGCTTGTTGCTGGTAGAGATCGATGTTTCCACTGTGGATGCCCAGCATGGTTCCGACCGAGCTGAGCAAGCTGGCCTCGGCCGAGCCGAATTCGCCCGCCGAACCGAATTCGCCGTCGCGCGTATGGTTGAAGGCCGCCAGCCAGCCGAACAGGCGTTCGCCTTCGGCGACGGGGACGATCACCAATTGGCGAATTTCAGGCACGCCCCAGTTCGACATGTCGTGCTTCGCGCGGTTGATGACCAACGGCCGGTTGGCGACGTTCAGGCCCAACTCGGCCACCAGGCGAGAAAAGCCCTCGACGTCGAGCGGGCAAACGCCGTGCGTCAGCAACACCGGCTCGGTGCGCGAATCGGGCGTCAGCAGGTCGAGATCGGCGTGCGGCGTGAATTGAATCGCCAAGCCCTCGGCGGGCACGACTTCGGCCAGCCATTCCAGAGCGCGTTGGCCGAGTTCTTCATCGTCGCTCGAAAGCTTCAGATTCTGCGTGAGGCGGTAGAGCAGGCTGATTTCTTCGAACGTCGAACCCAGATGCACCGACAGCTTCTCGACCTCTTCTTCGAGCTGCTCGATGTTCTGATCGGCATCCAATTTCGACGCCGCGAGTTCGGCCATCCGGCCCAGCACTTCGGCGGGTGCAGGCGTTTGCCGGGCGGCCCAGTCGGCCGCCTTCGCCTTGGGCCAGCCGAGCAGCGCCGCCAGTCGTTCGAAATCGTCGTCGCCAGCGGCCGCGCGCGTCAGAAATGCCCCGACGGCGACCAGACCGTCGTCGCGAGGATTATCGATCGGCAGCGCCAGCAGCGCCCAAGGCTCGTCCTCTTCAATAAACTCCACGCGCTGCCGGCGGGAAACCTCGCGCGCCAACTCAACTCGCGCGGACCAATCCAGCCCCGAATGGTCGCCGGCCAGACGCAGGATCTCGCCCGTGCCCCCATCGATCAAGGTGAATTCGGCGCGGAACCAATCTTCGAGCGCGCTGAGGCTCGCTTCGGCGCGAGCCTCAAGTGCGGCGGTCCCCGGAACGACGGAAGCGTCCGGCCCGGATGCTATCAGCGACTCGCAAGCAATACTCGACGACATGAACGCAACCGTTCTGGCGAAGTCTCTTCGAACCCGAACAGTACGTAGTTCGAGTTCACCGTTGGATCAGAGACCTGCGCCCCTGTGCTGTGTTTCCACTCAACCTTACGTCACTCGCGACCCAACGGCAAAGCCAGCCGGGAAAGCCGGCGGCCTGCTGCAGCCGGTTTTAGCGGTTGTGGCGATTCGAGCGCGACTGCGCGGCAAGAAGCCGATCGAAAACCGCCGATAATTCCGGCTGATCCATGCGACCGCTTGCGATTTACCGAGGCTAAGCGGCGCCTGGGACGATACAAGTCCGAAGGGACTCAAGACTTTGCCCGCGGAGCGGGACGCCGAGTCGCGAAAGCGTCAACTGCCCGGCGAAAGCGTCAACTGCGCTGTCGGTTGCGGTAACGAGCGCTCACCCGCGCCAACAACGCCTGGTCGTCTTCCGTGAGTGCGTGGGCGCCTTGCTCGTGTAGACGCGCCAACACCTCGTCGACTCGCCGCTCTTCCTCGGCTTCGAGCCGCTGCTGTTGAAGCAGCCGGGCCGCCCGTTTGTCGGCCAGCCATTTCTTGATCGGCCCCGGGCGCTGTTTGCGGGGCGGCGCCAACGTCTTTTCCAAGCTGGTGTAGCCTTGAGAGAAATCGTAGCCAAACAGCGCGTCCTCGGATTCTTGTTCGCCCAGCCGATCGCTTTCCTGGCGAGCGCCAAAAAACAGAAACACGCCGATGAGCAGCAATGGCAAGAACGCGAACGAATACTCGGCGCTGCCATTCGCCAGAAAAGCCGCAACCCACAACCCGACCGCGGTTAGTTTGGCAACGCGCGCGGTCAGCGCCGCGCTCTCGCGAAAACTGTGTTTCGTAGTCGCCCACACGATGGCGCGCAAGGCACGACCGCCGTCCAAAGGATAAGCCGGCAACAGGTTCACGACGGCCAGCAGCCAATTGATCCAAAACGTCCACGTCAACACGACTTGCCCGCTCAACGCTCCGTCGGCGCCCATCGGCGGAGCGAGCGGATTCAGCAAGGAAACCAACGAGTGGCGATAGAGGATCGTCAGCAACGGCGATACAACCACGCACGCCGCCAAATTCGCCAAGGGACCGGCGAGCGCGATCCAAAATTCTTGTTGAGGATCGTGCGGCACGCTGGGCTGCGCCAGCCCGCCTAACGGCCAAATCACGATTTGATCTGCACCGCCGCCGAACTTGCGAGCGGCAAAACAATGGGCAAACTCATGCGCCAGCAAGCTTGCCAACAACAGGCCAAGGCAGACGACCGTGAGCCAAAACAGATGATTGTCGGGGCCTTGCGTAGCCAGGTGCAACGCCACGACCGCGAACAGGACGAAGAACACGTGCAGGCGAACTTTCACGCCGCCCCATCGTCCCAACGAAAGATTCCAACTCAATAAATCGCGCATGGCGTCTATCAAACTGCAATAAAGCCGCCGACGTGCTGGTTGGAAACGGCCGCTGCCGCTATCTTATCACTCCGCCCAACAACAAGCAATTCTACGGAGCGAATCCGCACATGGATGACGCAGAAGTGTTGCTAAAAACGAGCCGTTTTACGGTCGTCCGGAGAAAATATGCGACCCCCGACGGTCGATTCCATCTCCGAGAGTCCATCCAGCATCCCGGTGCGGTCGTGATCCTGCCTCTTTTGGCGGACGACCACGTTTGTCTGATTCGCAATTACCGCCCCGCGGTAGGGCAAACCTTGCTCGAACTTCCTGCCGGCACGCTGGAACCCGACGAAGACCCGCTCCGGACGGCCGTTCGCGAATTAGAGGAAGAAACGGGCTATCGAGCCGAGGCCGTGCAGCCGCTTTTCCAGTTTTTCATGTCGCCCGGAATTCTCAACGAGCGAATGCACCTATTTTTAGCGACGGGATTGACGGCGGGGCCGGCGCGGCTTGAACCCGGAGAGCAGATCGAGCCCCAGGTCGTCCCTTGGGCCGAAGCGCTGGCCATGGCCGACGACGGCCGCATTCAGGACGCCAAAACCTTAGTTGCGCTGTTCTGGTACGACCGCCGGCGCCGAAATTACCCCAACCACCGAGCCCAGGCCTGAAACGGCCCCGCACCGCTATCAGGCGCGGCTACTCGGCTCCGATGTGTGCGCCCTTTTCGGCGACCGAGCGCTTCATGAGCAACACCAGCGGCAACAACGTCGCCGACAGCACTGCAAACAGCCAAAAATCGTCAAAATAGGCCAGCGACGCGGCCTGCTGATGGCGGACGTTCGCCAGCGCTTCCCACGTCATCTGCTGCGACAGGGCGGGGTCGCCCGTGTGCCGGAAAAAGAACGCCTGGCCTTGAGCCTGGAAAGAACTGGCCGCGGCGTTCAACGGGTCGAGGAATTCTCCCAGTCGCTCGGTGTGGAGCTGTTCGCGGCGGACTTCCATCGTGTGGGCCAGCGAAGTGCCGACGCTGCCCCCTTCGTTGCGCAGCAGCGCAAACAGACCGACGGCCGCCCCGCGCAGATGCATCGGCGTTTCCGTAAAGGCGGCGACGTTGATCGGGGCGAAAATCATCGACAGCCCCGCGATCAGCACCACTCGCGGCCAGACGACCATCCCCGGACTGATGGAAAGGTTCATTTGCGACATCCAGTAACATCCGGCGGCCATCGTCGCCAGTCCCAAGGCGATCAACCAGCGCGCGTCGGCCCCTAGGCCCAGCGATTTGCCTACGATGAGCAAAACGATGATCGAAAACATCCCGGCGGGAGACAGCACCAACCCGGAAACGTAGGCGTCGTAGCCGAATAGCGACTGTAGTAAGGCCGGCAGAGACGTACTGGCGCCGTAGAGGATGCCATAGGCGCAAAAAATGATGATCGAGCAGGCCAGGAAGTTACGATCGGCCAAGGGCCGGAAATTGACGACCGGATTCGCGATCCGCAACTCGCGATAGATCAAGGCGCCGAGCGACAACATGAACAGCACGAACAGCGTCTGCACCCGCCAAAACGGATCGCCGTGCCAATCCCACTCTTGCCCCTTGCTCAGCACGATTTCCCAGGTCGACATCAGAATGACGAGCAGTCCCAGCCCGATGTAGTCGAAGTTCAGCGGCCCGCGGCGCAATTCGGCGCGCTGGAGCTTGAGATACTCCGGGTCTTCGACCAGCAAGTGAGCCGCGCCCAAGGCCAGGCAACCCATCGGAACATTGATGAAAAAGATCCAACGCCAGTCGTAGTTGACCGTCAGGTATCCGCCCAGCGTCGGCCCGATGACCGGCGCAAAGAGCGCCGCAATGCCGAACATCGTCATCGCCGCTCCTTGCTTCTCGCGCGGGAAAGCGTCGAGCAGGATGGCCTGGCTCGAAGGCTGAAGTCCGCCGCCGGCCAGTCCTTGCAGCACTCGGAACAGAATCAACTGTTCCAGGTTGGTCGCGATGCCGCACAGGCCCGAGGCGATCGTGAACACGGCGATCGACAGCATGAAATAATTTCGGCGCCCCAAATGCGCCGACAGCCAGCCGGAGATCGGCAAAATCATCGCATTCGCCGCCAAGTAGCTGGTAATCACCCATTCGCTGTCCGTGACCGCGGCCGATAACCCTCCGGCAATGTAGCGCAGCGCAACGTTGGCGATCGTGGTGTCGAGCACCTCCATGAACGTCGGCACGACCACGGCGACGGCGACCAGCCAGGGATTGACCGCAGCGCGGCTGGCCGTAGCAGGGGCGAGGGCTGCGCTCGTCACGCTCGATCCTTTCCCAAGACTTCCCAGATCGGAGAATCAGAGACCCCGCGCCGCTCAGCGCCCCGCGCCGCCCTCTTTCGATAGCGCGTAATCTTGCAGAAATCGCCCCTTGCCAGGGTCGTCGCCAACGAGCGGTTCATGAATATAAACATAAGGAAAGCACGATAAGCCGACGAACAAAGCGGTCTTGTCGGGATCGTAATCGTCGAGTTCGATGCGCACCGGAATGCGCTGCACGACTTTGACGAAATTGCCCGTGGCGTTTTGGGGAGGCAACAACGCCAGCGTCGAGCCGGTGCCCATCGTGAAGCCGGTGATGCGGCCCTTGAACTCGCGTTGTTTTCCGTACATGTCCACCTCGCAGCGCACCGGCTGGCCGATGCGCAGCTCGCCGAGCTGCGTCTCCTTGAAGTTGGCGTCGATCCAGATTTCCGTCAGCGAGCGCACGGCCATCAGCGCCTGACCGACTTGCACGTGGTTGCCGGGATTCACGTTGCGGCGCGTGACCACGCCGTCGATTTCGCTCACGACGTCGCAGTAGCGCAGATCGAGTTCGGCCAGATCCAAATCGCGACGCGCCTGCAGCAACCGGGCTTCGGCCTGCTTGACGCCCGGCGCCTTGGGAATCAGTTGCGCGTAGATCCGGTCCAGATCTCCCTCGGGATCCTGATTATAGAATTCCTCGATCGCCTGTTTCGGAGTCAACTCGTAGTTCGAAGGGTTAAAGCCCAACTGGGCCGCACTGCCCTGCAAGGCGCCCAGCGCCTCTCGCACGGTCGAGAAATTCTGATCCAGGTCTTCCGGCGCGTCGAGCGGGTCTTTGAAGTTGAGGGGCAGGCCGAGACCGGCCCTCGTTTGCTGAATCGTTTGCTCCGCGCTGCTCACGCGATTTCGGGCCACCTCCAGCGCGGCCTTGTATTGGTCGAACTGCTGCTGGCTCATGGCGCCTTTGGCGACCAGCGTTTCGCCGCGGACATAGTCTCGCTCGGCCAGTTCCCGGTTTGCTTGCTCGACCTTCAATTCGGCCACGTTCGACTTCAGCAGCGCGAGCTGATTTCGCACGTCTTCCATCGCGTGTTCGAGCTTGAAACGATTGCTGCGGGCTTGGGCCACTACGCCGCGGACCTGGGCTTCGGCGGCCGCCAGGTCTCGCTCGGCCGCTTCGACGGCCGCCTGCTTGATCGCCGCTTGCACCTGATACGGCTCCTTGTCGAGCTGCACCAGGATGTTGCCTCGCTTGACGCGCATGTTGTCGTCGACCAAAACGGCGCTTACCTGGCCGGCGATGCGGGGAGCGACGAAGGTAACGTGCCCGTTGACGTACGCGTCGTCGGTCGAAACCGTGTTCAGCGCCGTCTGAATTGCCGTCGCCAAGGGAAAGACGCCGACCGCCACGACGGCTATGCCGGCCAACAGCGGAAGCCGTGTGCCCGTTAGCAGGCTACGGCTGCGCGAACTTTCCTTCGAGGCGCCGGGCGGACGCCCAGCCGACGAACCGGCATTCGCAACAGGTTGTTGCTGCGGCGCCGCAGCAGGTTTTGCCCGTGCGTCGGCTACTACGGCTTCAGCCGCTGCTCCAGTGGACGCCGACGGATCTGAACTGCTCGTAGCGCGAGGTTGACCTTCGTTGCTGGCTTCCATATCGGTTCATCCCCGCCCGATTTGCAAGTGAAACCGGCGCGAGCGTCTGCTCAAGGCAAAACGCTCGGCGGTCGAAAGGGACTCGCTCGATTGGTCAAGCCTTACTTATACGCAACAAACGTAGACAGGAAAACCCCCGCGAAATGGTGCAGAGCGAGACGTCTTCTCGCAGCCAAGTCGGGCATATTCTTCACAATCCGGCTCTCGGCCGGGCGCGGATCGATTCGCCAAGGCTGGACAAAAGGCGGCTGAAGCAGTCGAAAAACCAAAAAAAGAGACGCCCGAGGGCGTCTCTTCGATTCCGGCGGATGCCAGACGATCTTTCGAGCTTTTGAGCAAATCGAACGATACGAGGCGATTAGCCGCCGCCGATTCCATACGAAGTCATGTTGCTTTGAATGCCGCCCCACATTCCTCCCGATTGCCCTCCGACGGCGCTAATTGCCGAGATGATCATTGCGATGATCAGCGCCAACATGACGGCGTATTCCACGGCGGTGGTTGCGTCCTCCTCGCGGCAAAAACGATTAAACCATGCCATAGCGGCCTACCTTCCTGCGCTTCCCAAACCCCGTGGCAAGCTGAAGGTGAGAAAGATGTGAGCGCCGCACGAACCGATGCGGCACATCGAAACCATAGGCCGGGTTTCAACGCCGGTCAAATCCTGCGCTCGCTCGTTTTCTTGCGAGCCCTTTCCGGCGCTCCGCCGCCGCTGGACGCATCAAGGCCGGTCGAGCTTCGGCAACTCGAGCGCGCCTTCGCCAATGCCGGGCGGGTCGGTCGACGCAAGCGGAACTTGCCAGCGGACGATCCGCGAGGCGCCTGGTCCTTCGTCCGCCTCGCCGGCAAAACCGACGTCGGTGCGGACCAGGCCGTCGACTTGAAACGACTCCTCGGCCGCAGCGAGCACTCGGCCCTTCGCGGCCTCCCACAGAGCCAGCGGCGCGGCGCGCGCGAGCACCGAGCCCTGCCCCGACCAGGCGAGTTGTTCTACGAGCGGCCCCGGCGCCGAGTCGCCGCGGAATAAAAACAAGCCCTTGCCTTCGGTGGGCACGAATGCGCAATTCGAGGCTTGGATGGCGATGCGGCCCACAGCCTCGTCGAGTTCGCCATAGCGGCACTCCATCAAGCCTGCCGCCCCTCGCAAGGTCAAGTGCGACATGACCAGGCTTACCGGCTCGTCGGCTTGCGGCGCTTCTTCGAGCACCAGGAGAGGGCCGGGGCCGAGGTGCAAGACATGACTCAGTTCGAAGCCCAACGCGGCGTCGCCCCGGCAGCAAACCGCGGACGACACTCGGTGGAACACGCAGCGCTCCAGCGACAGCGATCCGGTCGGCAGCTCAAGCTCGGCGCCGTCGG
>DATKRK010000031.1:0-3997 GCA_035532215.1 Pirellulales bacterium
ATTTGTCAGCCTCGCGGGCTGACCAAGCCGCCGCGAGACCTGTCTCGCGAATTACGGCTCGCCGACTGCCGTTTTTCCGCCGCGCCCCATGCGGCGGCCCGCTCAAACTACGCTCGAAAACCGCGAAACTCGAACTTAGAGTCGCCTACACATCCGCCGCGTATAGTGCCGTCGGAGCAGATTTCCCAAACGTTTCCCAGCATATCGTACAGTCCCCAGCCGTTAGACCTTAGGGACATTACCGACCGGGGCCCAGCTTTACTCCCTGTGTTTTCTGCGTGCCAGCCGTAGTCCGCCGCGCGCGACCGGAAGTACGAGAACGTTTCCCCCGCGAGGAACGCATGATCGAACTCTCCGGCAGACGGGAACCGGAATACCAGCCTTCTCTGCCCTGCGGTTCGTGACGAGAGCAAGTCCATGAACTGTTCGCAGTCGTTCTGTGATATCGACACGGCAGGCATCATCATATTCTGAGGCATCGGAATGGGGCCCCCCATCACCGCCGCCCACTGCTTCTGCGTCACTTCCGTCTGCCCCAGCCAGAATTCCTTGACCTTGCCGTCTTTGCTGGCGGGGATCTTCACTAGCCGCATGAGCACGCCGGGGGCGAGGGTGATGTCGAGGAATTTGCCGTTGTCGCCGCCGTTCTGAGCGGCGGCGGCGGAGAGGGCGGCTTCGCCGGCTTCGGAAATCCGCTTTTCGAGCCGGGCTTTGGCCAGACCGGAAAGTCCGACCGCGGCCCGGGTGTACCAGAAGACGGCGCGGCTCTGGTAGCCGAGTTTGTCGCGAGCGTCGGCGGCGCTCTCGGCCAGCGACCACCAGAGATCGCCCGCCTTGGCCATCGCCGCGGAGTCGCCGTCGGCGGATCGATCGACCACCGCGACGGCCCGGAGCTGCGAGTCTTTGCCTTTGGCCAGGTGCTTCAGCCCGGCCGCCCAGTCGCCCAAGTCGAACGCCAGGTGCTTGCCGAGCGATTCGTTGGCGGCCGAGTCGTCGGGGTTGGCTGCGAGTTTCTTGCGGGCGTCGGCGATCTCGCTTTCGACTCGCGAGGCTTGCTTGCGGGCCTTTTCGACCGAGCGGCGCTTGGCGGCGATTTCCTTGCGAAGATTGGCGTCGCGCAGCTTCGCCGAGGCGCCGGCAGCGGCCTTGAGGGCGGATTCGGCCAGGTCGAACTTGCCGGCCGAGACTGCGGCGTCGGCCAGTTCCAACCCGCGATTCGCCACGCTCATGCGGGCCTCGTTCGTCTTGGCCGAGCCGGCGGCCAGGTCGAGCAGCGTGCCTTTGGCCGCCAGTTCGTCCACGTCGAACGCGCGGGCCAGCTGGTCGACGGCATCGAACGCCAGCCGAGTATCGCCGATGCGGGCGGCGATTTCCGCGGCCGAAAGATACAGGGCCGCTTGAGACGGAGCGTCGCCGGTCGTCTTTTCGGCCAGTTCCAGCATCGCCTTGACGGCGGGCGCCTTGTCGGATTGCGAGAGTTCCTTGGCGAACGTCTCGGCGACCAGCTTCTTCGCGGCCTCGATCTTCGCGGCCGGCGGCAAGGCCCGGTCGGCGGCCGCCGCCCAGCCCGCGATCCAAAACCACCCGCACGCCGCGAAACACAGCATCCGCGTGATGGCATTGCCGGGCGAGGGCGCCCGGCCCTCCACGACATTGCCGGGCGAGGGCGCCCGGCCCTCCATGGATTGCGCATTGCCGGGCGAGGGCGCCCGGCCCTCCATGGATTGCGCATTGCCGGGCGAGGGCGCCCGGCCCTCCACGGATTGCGCATTGCCGGGCGAGGGCGCCCGGCCCTCCACGGATTGCACCATGGAACTGCTCCCCTTTGTTAGTGTTCTGAATGGTTGGCCGCCGGGGCCTGATTTCTTTGATGGTAGCGCGGGCGAATTGCGACTGCAAGCGTAATTCGGGGCGGGAATCAGGGGCTGGGAAGATCGGCGTCCGCCAGCTTGAAGACCAAATCTTTCCCCAACGCCCGTGCGTAGCGGGAGAGCGTGGCAATCGTGGGGTTATCGTAGATGCCGTTTTCGAGACGGCTGAGCGCCGCCTGGTCGATCCCGCTCCTCTTGGCGACCGTGGCCAACGTCACACGCGCTTTCTCGCGAGCCTCCTTGAGCGCGCGGCCCGCTTCGGCAATCTGCCAAAATTCTTCCTGGCTGACCGGCTCGGTGAATTCGCCGCTGGCCGTCAATTCTTCGAGCGTCGGCTTTTCCCGCTGATAGCGGTCGCGGATCGCCTTGAGCCGCTTGCGCTCGGCCTTCGATGGCGCCGCTTTGACCACTTTCACGCGGCCGGTTAAGTTTTTGCCGGCATCACCTGTTGCGCCTTTTCTTCGACTTCCCGCCGCCCGGCTCCGCGACGTCGTAGGCTGTGATGGGGTAGACCGTAAACGGCTCATCGAGCACCATCCCACCAGATATCATCGACGCGCACCATGCGAACCGATCTCGGAAATCTTCAAGGGCGTCCCTTCGCGGACTTGTAAAATATTACAATATTCCTGAAGCCGGTCAAGTGAAGCCGGTCAAGCGATCTGCTGAAACGAGCCAAAGATGTCTCCCGCCCCAAGCCGCACTCGGGCTACGGTGGGCCGCGACGTTGCTCGAACGCCCTCACCCCGGCCCTCTCCCAAAGGGAGAAGGAGATGATTGTGCCCGATCCGATCGTCAATCTGCGTGCGCCGCGAACGATCCCCGTGGCCAAGCCGTCGCTGGGCGAGGCGGAAGCTCGGGCCGCGTACGAGGCGGTGCGGTCGGGCTGGATCAGTCAGGGGCCGCTCGTCGAACGCTTCGAGCGAGAGTTCGCCGCCTGCCACGGCAAGCGGTACGGCGTGTGTTGCAACTCGGGCACGACCGCGCTGCACCTGGCGCTGAAGGCGGCCGAAGTCGGGCCGGGCGACGAAGTCGTGCTGCCGGCGTTGACGATGGTGGCCTGCGCGAACGCCGTCTTGTATTGCGGCGCCGTCCCGCGGTTCGTCGATTCAGAACCGGCGACCGGCAACGCCGATCCTGCGCGGCTGAATGGCGCGATCGGCCCGCGGACGAAGGCGGTGATCGTGCCGCACCTGTACGGCGTGCCGGCGATGGATTTTCTAAATGCCGCCCGCGCGCTGGCGCCGCGGGCAACGATCATCGAAGACTGCGCCGAGTGCCACTATGCCGCGGCCGGCGGCCGGCCGGTCGGTTCGTTCGGCCGCTTCGCCACGTTCAGCTTCTATGCGAACAAGATCGTCGCCAGCGGCGAAGGGGGCATGGTGCTGACGGACTGCGACCGCACCGCACGGCGACTCGGCAGCCTGCGTTCGCACGCCTTCTCGCCCGAGACGCACTTCTGCCACGAGGAATTGGCCTTCGGCATGCGCTACACCGACCTGCAAGCCGCCGTCGCGTTGGTGCAGCACGAGCGCCGGCAAGAACTGCTCGGGCGGCGCGAGACGATCGCCCGGCGATACCTCGCGCGGTTCGAGGGGCAGCCGGCGCTCGAGTTTCCCGCCCGCACGCCCGGCGCCGCGTGGTGGGTGTTTCCGCTGCTGGCGTCCGATGGCGCCGCGCGAGACCGCTTGCGCGGCCGGCTGGCCGAGGCCGGCGTCGAGACTCGCAGTTACTTCATCCCGCTGCACCGGCAGCAGCATCTGCGGCCGTATGCGACTGGCGAGTATCCGGTCGCCGATTCGCTCTCGGCTCGCGGGCTTTATCTGCCGCTCTGGCCCGACATGACGGATGAGGACGTGGATTACGTGGCGGAGGTGATCGTAAGAGGCGCCAGGCGAGCGGCGGCGCCAGGCGAGCCGGAGGCGTAAGCCTCCGTGTCTTCAGACGCCGTTGTAACGCTTGACGCAACCGGAGGCTGACGCCTCCGGTAAGCGTTCACGGGTTTTGAACTGATCTTGGTAGTTTTGCGGCGATTGATTAGGGTTTTGCCGTCATGGTGGAGCCCGAGAAGAAACACGAATGCGCGAACTGCGAACGGCTGGACCGCCGCACGAAGGAACTCGAAG
>DATKRK010000032.1:0-8744 GCA_035532215.1 Pirellulales bacterium
ATTTGTCAGCCTCGCGGGCTGACCAAGCCGCCGCGAGACCTGTCTCGCGAATTACGGCTCGCCGACTGCCGTTTTTCCGCCGCGCCCCATGCGGCGGCCCGCTCAAACTACGCTCGAAAACCGCGAAACTCGAACTTAGAGGCCGTAACAAAACGCATATTCGTTACAGTGTGGCACGATATTTGCGCCGGGATTCTCTTGGTTGGACAATGGAAACCAAGAACGAAAGGAGTCTGTCATGGCGAGGATCATGCTACCTGCGGGGCTTTGGGAACGGCTCGAGCCGCTATTGCCGGGAGCCGGAAAAGGTGTCAGGAACCGATTTTCTTATTGGTTCCTGACTCCTTTTACGCTTGACTCCTTTTACGCTCTCGTCGCCGCCCCGTGATCGGTGACGTTCTGCCTCATTGGTGCTTCATGCTCGCCGGGAAGGTGGTCGGCACTTTCGAGATCAAAGGGCATGGCGTCGTGGTCGCAACCGATACCACTTACGAACAGCTACCTCGCGAGTTGAAGCTCAAGATTGGCGATCCCGTCGAGCTTCGGGTGGATGGAAATGTCATCTTGCGGACCAAGGTTGTCGGTATCGAGCACTGCGATCCGTGGTCGCCCAAGCATACGTTCGGGTTCTTGCTTCCGCGCGATCTGAGCAAGGCGGACGTACCCATCGGCTCCGAGGTGTGGTCTGTGGAGTAGGTCCGGCCGAACTAGGCACTGCACCAACGGCAATCGCATCAAACTGTAACGGTTCTCCGGTCGCTAGCATGGGACCCGAAAAACAATCGAACGGAAAACGCCTTGCCTTTTCCGATCCACGGCGAAAAAAAATGGCCGACTCCGAATCGCAGATTCATCCTCACTCTGCGGTTTTCAAAGTTGCCATTTTTGGCGGGTGCTCATGTGCGGACAAGTGTACGCACCAAACCGATTCGCAAGGTTCTTATGCAAGCACTAGCCCTAGCCGTCAAAGTTTGATGCGATTGCCGTGGGCTTAAAAAGGGGTCGCAAGCCGGCTGAAGCCGGCTTAAAACGAAGAGTGTGCTGTAGCCGAGACCACCAGCTAAAGCTGGTGGCAAACAGGATAAGAAGACTGCCTAACGGCGGAGCGCGAGTTGCAACCATAGGAGAATGTAGTCGCGGGCCGGAAAAGGTGTCAGGAACCGATTTTCTTATTGGTTCCTGACTCCTTTTACGCCGCGGCGGCTTGCTCGCCATCGCCAGCGATTCGGGCTGTTGCGGCTCGCTCTCACGGGGCAAGCCGCTTTGCGGTTAACGTTGCCAGCCGCCGAACGAAGAAAGGCCGCACGCCATGTCCATCAGCCGCCAACGAAAATTGCAGATCGAACAGCGTCAGAGGCAAATATCCGTGGATGGTTTTGACGCTGATTCGCGGGGCCACGGGTGCGTTTTCGACGGCATGGCCGGGCAAATAAATGGGGCGCCGTGTGGCGAAAAAGGCCCTCACCCCGCCGTGGCGGAGTTAGGGCCAGGCGAGTCATTTACCCTGTGCGGAGCGTGGTTATCCGTTGCTCCGTAGCCGCGGACTTCCAGTCCGTCTCGCGCCCGTTGCTCCGTAGCTGCGGACTTCCAGTCCGTCTCGCGCCGGGTGACGGACCGGAGGTCCATCCTACGGTTACTCGGCGAAGATGAAAAAGGTGTCAGGAACCGATTTGATTATTGGTTCCTGACACCTTTTCACCTTCCGAGCTGCCGCAGTCCAAGCCGAAGAAAGGCAAGGGCGGCCAGCGGAAAGTCCCCAGCGCGGCCATTCAGCGGATCAACGCACTCCGCCGCCGGCTGTTGCGGATGGGCGATGAAGAAGGGGCCGAGGAGTGCCGCCTGGCAGTTGAAGAGTTGAGGCGGTGGGGAGACTGAGCCGGCCGGCCCCTCTCGCCGGGGGGCAGCGCGACTCAGACCGGACAGAGGGCTCGCCCGCGTCGGCGCCACCATCGTAGCGTCGCTCGATCCGACGATCAAAACCCCGAGCCGAGGCCAGCGCCGTGACGGTGATGGTGCGGCGGTTCAAGCGGCGGCAGGTAGAGCGGCAGACCGTAACCGCTGATGTAGGTCTGGTTGCCTGACTGCGAAATGGTGTCGCTGAAGGAACCGTAAGGACCGTTGCCGTAGAGGTAAGTCTGATTGCCGTTGCGCAGGATCGTCTCGCTGTAGGGCCCCGGATATGGCGACGGGGGGCCGAAGCCGCCGCCGCCGAGCAGGCTCCGTATCAGCAGCGCCTGCACCAGCGCGTCGTTCAAGGCGGCGTGCGCTTGCCGCTGGTTCTGGGCCTGGGCGGCTGCCTGGGCGTCGGCCTGGGCTCGAGCGGCCGCATAGGCCTGAGCCTGGGCGAGTTGCAGTTCGTGCTGGTGCCTTGCACGTTTGGCGCGCGCCGCCGCCCAGGCGCGTGATTGTGCAGCCAGATCCTCTCCGCGGCGGTTCTGAAGCTCCTGCGGGGTAACGCCACGCTCCAGTTCTCCCGGGTACAGCCGTTGCAGGCCGTTGATTTGCTCCACCGAGAACTTCGCGATCGATGGCGGCAGAGGCTCGTCACCAAGCAGCACGCCCGGTTCGACGCCCAGGGCACGCGCCAAGGCCGCTACATCGTTTTGGAACTCCTGCTGGCTCTGCTCGCGGTCGCCCTCCGCCCATCCATTCTCCAGCTCGTTGATGCGCGACGCCTTGACGTCGCTGAGCTTCGCCAGTCTCTGCCGGTCAAACCCGAGATTGAGTCGCACGCGGGCGATGCGCAGCCCGACTTGTTTGCGGTATTTTTCGAGGGATTTGGCGTCGGACCTGTCGGGCTTCGACTCTTGGGCGCCAGACGTACGATCGTTAGCCGCAGTGTTTCGTGGGCCGACCGCCGACGCCTCATCGTCCTCGGCCGCGCCGACGATGGCAGTCGACAAACAAACGAACGGCAAGAAGACGCACGCACGCAGAACGCGACGCATGGCACACCCCGCAGAGAAAGGGCGGTGAATTGCCCCACAGCCGCGATGGTACGACAGGGGGCGCCGCAAGGCAAGAATAATCTGCTCAGCGTTCCGCGGCCGGCGCATCTGGCTAATGGAATCCGGGCGGCTCGCTCGGCCTCGTCGCCGGCAGCCGATCGCAGTGCAAATGGCAAGGAACGCGGCGCTGGCCCCAAGGGGCTCGCCCGCGTTCGACGTTCGAGGCCCAACGCGAGCGAGCCGCGGCCGGCGTTCAGTACCCGCCGCCGAAGCCGCCGTAGTAACCGCCGCCGTATGGGCCGCCATAGCCGTAGGGCTGGTAAAAGCCGACGGGCGGAACGCCTGAGCCGTTCACGTAGGTTTGGTTGCCGTGCTGCGAAATCGTCTCGTTGAACGGACCAAAGGCGCCGGACCCGTTGATGTAGGTTTGGTTGCCATTGTGCTGGATGGTCTCGTTGAAGGGGCCGTACAGTCCGCTGCCGGTGATCCAAGTTTGGTTCCCCGTGTGCTGGACCGTCTCGTAGTACGGGCCTGGGTTGGGCGGCAGGTAGTACGGGAACGGCGCCGGAGAGTACGCGGGCCGGTAGACAGGCTGCTGGGCGCGGGCCTGCGCCGTTGCCGCGAGTGCGGCGGCTTCGAGGGCCCCGAACCTCGCTTGCTCCACCGCGGGATTGACCCAACCGACGCCGGGCAGCGAAACGTATCCGGCTCGCCGCCGTTCGGCGACGGCGCCAGTCTCGTGGCCCGGCTTGGCCCACTGACGATGATTGAGGCTTTCCCTTCTCGCTCGCAGCCACATCTCGGACTTGCTGACGCGAGGCCGCGCGGCCGGCGAAGGCGCCGGCGAAGGCGCCGGCGAAGTTTTGGAGGCGACTCGAGGCGACGGCTTCGCATCGGCGCCCTGCGGCGCCTCTTTCATCTCGGATAACGCAACGATTACGGCCGCCCCGTCGCGAACTTCGGCCGCGCTCAGCCCCGCGGCCGCAGCGACGCGGCGCAGCTCCGCATCCGCGGCTCGGAAGTCGGACCAGTCCAGCGCCGCCAGATGCCGCTCGGCCTCGTAGAGCTTCGGCGAACGGGCTTTGATCTTGGCCGCCTCGGTCTCCGCCCATTCGAGCACGGCGCGATTCAATAATCTCTTGCCCTCGGAAAAGGAAAGGTAGTCGCAGACCTTTCCCGAGCCGATCGCGGGCGGCGCACCGTCCGGCTTCGCATCGGCGGTTTGCGAGAATTCGTCGGGGTCCATTGGATGCGATGCGGCGTAAACGTTGAAGACGCCTAGCGCCACCTCGTCATGCGGTTTGCCCGTGTCAGCGGCGAGACGCTCGATGGCCGCGTTGAACTGCGGGCCGCTCATGTCCATCGCCGCGATCTGCTGCTCGGCCTGATACAGCACTGGATCGGAGACCGCCAACTTTTGCGCATCCAGGGCGGCCTTCTCGTTTGCGGCGCGCCGCTCGGCGGGATCGGTATTTTTCGCTAAGAGCGCTTCGAGCGTCGTCCCCTTGGCCTCTGCCTGGCGCTGGAGAGACGCCGCCAATTGGCCGGTCGGGTCGAACACCTTCAGCCTGCGCTTTGCCTCCGCGACTCTGTCGCGCACTGCGGCTTGCTCATCGGAGCCATCGCCAAATGCGCCGCCGATCTCGCGCGCAGGATCGAGCTGCATTCTGCTGGGCGGCTGAGCAATGACCGCCGCCCCAACCGCCGCCGAAAAGATGCCCGCCGCCAACAAGACGCGTCTCATAGCGACCTCCCCGTGTTGCTGGATTCCCGGGCCCCAATGCTGCGCAGCATAGATCGACGCGAGGGGCGGCGGCAAGCAAATGCCGCCAGGCTTACGGACTTTTCAGGAAACTCCAGGTCCGGGCAGCCGAGGCGAGGCAGCTCGAACGCCGTGTGTTTGAAAACGGCGCTGCGGCGTCCTAGAATGTCGCCCAACTCTTCTGACGCGTTCCAAGTCACCAAACGAGGGCGGTGCGATGATGCGACTGATTCTGCTGTTGGTGCTAGCGTTTTCGCCGATCCTGATTCCCGAACTTGGTCGAAGCTTTGGCTTCAATGGCTTGTTCAACAATTCGACGAATCATTACGATCGCGAGTCAAGCGTCCAGAACAGCGATCGCAAGAGCCAAGAGCAGCGCACTTATGCGATCGTCGGCGGGATTGTTGTTGCAGCTTATCTGATTGCCGACGCAATTCGTGCAGGGCTCGGCTCGTCTCCTGCTGGGCGACTTTCGTCGCCGGTTCCACCGCCGCGGCCAGCGGAGTTGAAAAAGAGCACGTGAATCTCGCCAGTCGCTCCTGCCATGGCTGGCGGGAAACGCTGCGCCTTGAAATCTGGCGCCTATCCCCGGCGAGCGATACGCTGAACGCGCAGAAAAACAGGCCGCATCGCCCCAGCTTGGCGGTTGAAGGCGATGCAGCCCAAACATGAGGGCGATGCGATGGTCTATTTTGTCGTTACCCAAGACGGTAATTCGATGCTCAAACTTCCGACTGCCGACGGCGAAGAGGCCCTGGCTGTATTTGAAACCTACGAGGATGCCAGTGAGTTCATCGCAGGCGCCAGGGATTCGTTCGGTTGGCGGCCGGACCGTCGAGACGACGGCGGCGCGGAAATAATGCTCTACAAGGGGCTCCGGGAAGTTGGGACGAAATATCTAGCCGTAAATCCACGTTACGGCGAAACGCCTACTCGGCTGATTCTCGTTGCAGAAGCTTTGGACAACGTGACTCGGAAGCCAGCTCGGACATTCTGGTCGCAAGGTGACTCTCCATAATACGGAACTTCTCTTCGTGGCTCGCTTCCAAAATGCCGCTCTTCCTCTGCCAAGCGCGGTAGTCCGTGCCGTAAAAGTCGCTCAATTCGCGGGCCAACTCCTCGGCAAAGGCGTCGTACTCGACTTGGTCCATTTGTAGGGCGGCCAAGACTTCAGAATCGGGCTCAAATTGCGCTTCGTGCCGGTCCATCGAGAGAGCCTGCTGCGCAGAAACGTCCTCGGCGTTCACAAGCGGCGGACCATTCAAGAGCAAATCTTGTTCGGACATTGCAACACCTGCAAAAAGACCGCACTATCTCGGCGCTGAATAGTAACGCCTCGCGACACTGTCGGGCAAGGTGCCTTTCTCGCCTTCGCGCGTTGCCGCTGCTAAAATGCACGTGTCCGGGCTTATCGATCGGACTAGCTAGCAAAGCGTTCCACGTAACGGCGCCGGCATGCGGTTTTTCGAGACCTCGATCGCGGGTGCCCCCACTAATCCCGCTCAGGCGCGCCTCCGCGTGAGACGCGCGATCTTGCGGCTCGTTCCAAGTTGACGCTGCATCGCCGCTCGCGGAAACTTGGTGCGGCGCCGGGAGCGCCGATTTGCAAACCGTACGCGAGGAGAAGTTTCCTTGGATTTCCAGATAGGCCGATTCAGCCTCGTCTCTCGACTGTTGTTCGCCGCTGTGCTGCTGGCAACGTTGCGGCAATCGGCGTTTGCCGCCGAACAAGACAAGCCGTCGGCGCCCTTCGGCCTGGAAAAGCGAACGGCTTGGACTACGTCGCGCGTCGTCGGCTCGCCCGATCCGGCGCCGCCGCTGAAGGCCGTGCGGGCGTTCGAGAAGCTGTCGTTCGCCAACCCGCTCTATATCATCGCCGAGCCGGGCGCCGCGAAAGGCCAGCAAGAGCGACTGCTCGTCGTCGAACAGCACGGCAAGCTTCTCGCGTTCGCCAACGATCCGGGGCCGGAAAAGGTGGGGCCGGAAAAGGTGTCAGGAACCGATTTTCTTATTGGTTCCTGACTCCTTTTACGCCGCGGCGGCTTGCTCGCAATCGCAAGCGATTCGGGCTGTTGCGGCTCGTCTCACGGGGCAAGCCGCTTTGCGGTTAACGTTGCCAGCCGCCGAACGAAGAAAGGCCGCACGCCATGTCCATCAGCCGCCAACGAAAATTGCGGATCGAACAGCGTCAGAGGCAAGAATCCGTGGATGGTTATGACGCTGATTCGCGGGGCCACGGTTGCGTTTTCGAGGCACGGCCGGGCAAATAAATGGGCTGCTGTCGAGCGAAAAAGGCCCTGGCCCACCGCGGCGGAGTGAGGGCCAGGCGAGTCATTTACCCGGTGCGGAGCGTGGTTATCCGTTGCTCCGTAGCCGCGGACTTCCAGTCCGTCTCGCGCCCGTTGCTCCGTAGCCGCGGACTTCCAGTCCGTCTCCCGCCGAGTGACGGACCGGAGGTCCATCCTACGGTTACTCGGCGAGCATCCGGCGAAGGCCGTTCTATCGCGAATGATCTCGTCCGCGCATTGCAGCGTGCATTTTTTTGCCCGGAAATGCCCGAAAAAATGCACGTCTGCATTTGCTCTGCAGCCGGAATCGCCCACGGACTCCGCTGAGGAGCCGACTTATTGAGCTTCCTTCGACGCCGCAGAGGCGGCTGGGAACGCGCGTCGGCCGACTATGATTTTAGGGCTCGCGAGCGCGTGCAGACGGCTGCACGCACGTTTCGAACCGGGGCGCACGCGGCATCCGCAGCCTGGCCGACGGGCTGGCTCGCTGGCCCAGTTGAGCGCTCGGCAGAAACGGCCTTTCGCGCCGGACAAGAGCGTGACAATGAGACAACCGATTGGTACGATACGACTTGTCACGATCCACGACCTGCAAGTTAGGCCGCACACCTGTGGCCTACAGGTGATAGGCAGAAACTTCGTAAAAACAAGTTCGGCGCAGAGGGAGATGTGCCCATGGAGAAATGGCCTGCTTGGTCAGCCCCGCTGCTGGGCGCCTGCGGCGGCGGCATCGCCGGGCTTGCGCTGACGGGAGATCCCCGCTTTCCTTTCCCGCCCGTGTACGCAACGCTCGGCGGAATCGCGCTGGGAGTGCTGGCCGGCGTGATTGTCTGGCTTCAGGACAAACTTCGGCCGGCTGTTGATACGCCGCCGTCCGTTGCGACTCGACGGGCCGTCTACGCCCCTTCGTCCCGCCGGGCAGGCTTCCTCTACATGGCGGCAGGGATCGGCTGTCTGGCGGCAAACCACGCTTTGGTGGCGGCCGCCGGGAAAAAGTTGCTCCCGCTGGTGCTCGGCGGTTCTTTGTTTTTGGTGGTGGGGTTGGCGGGCGTCGTATTGCCGCAGGTCCTTACGGCAGGGGCCACAGGCGAGCGGGTTCCTTGGTGGGGCCATCTGGTCGGCGGGATATTGGCAGTGGCAGGCTTGGCGCTGGGGATTTATTTGTGGCTGGCTGTCTAATGACGGTGGAGAAAAGGTGTCAGGAACCGATAAGCAAATCGGTTCCTGACACCTTTTCCTCCCCCAGGACGATGAAGGGGAAGAAACATCCAATCGCGTGACACCAGCCGATTTCCTGAATTTAGGCGAGCACCTTTGGTACTTATCCAACCCGCCAAGGGCGCCCGTCGACAGCATCGTTAAGGCGATTCGCAATTTTCTAGGCAAGCTGGATTCATGTGAATTACCGGCGACTCGCGCGGCGGCGAGTCAAATGGCGAACCTCAATTTAACCTACGATCTGCGTACAAATTTGATTTCGTTGACATCATTGCGGGACTTGGCGGTTATGATGATTCCAATTCGTAGCGCGCTGGAGGCCGAAGCGAAATCGAAGTAGAAGATGCATAACCATGGAGAAAAGGTGTCAGGAACCAATAAGCAAATCGGTTCCTGACACGAATGGCACTGCCGTATGGCGGGCAAGGACTTGCGGCGAGGCGCGGAGTCGGCAAGAATTTCCCTCGGCGCGAATCGCCGGCGCAGCGTGCCTGCGGAATTTGAAAAAAATCCGCACGCCGTTCGCGC
>DATKRK010000033.1:0-6195 GCA_035532215.1 Pirellulales bacterium
CGGCCGCCGCCGGCGGCCGCGAGGCGCCAATCGGGGCGGGGGCATGAGCCGGCTTGCGGACCCAGGCATAAATGCCTGGGCTAGATAAAAGAAAGAGCGCCCTGCGGCCGCGGCTAACGCAAGCAAACTGAAATCCGTCAGGCTGAAAGCCTGACCTACGAGCCTGACCTACTCCCACTCGTCTTCGGCGCTTTCGTGCGAGTAGATCGGCATGTAGCGGTAATAGACTTCCAGGGTCATCGCAGCCATCGAAGTGCAATAGAGGCGCCCGCCCGGCTTGCTGCCGTGATCGCCCGTGAAAAACCAACTGCCGGTTTCGTGCCTGTTCTTGCTTTGGGTTTGAATCAGCGTGTCGCGCATTTTTTCGTTCCAGGTTCGCCAGAGCGGCCCGTCGGGGCCGTCGTACTGGTGCAAGACCTGGGTGGCGTAGTAATTGAAATACATATTCGCCGAGCCCGACGCGCTGATTATCGGTCCGATCTTCGTCGCCAACCGCTGGACGCCGCGTTCCAAGCCGGGGTCTTCATGTTTCATGCCCAGATACATGCGGCACAGCAGGCCCACGGCGCTGGTCGCCGGGCCAGGGCCGGGAGTCATGTAGCCATATTGCGCGCCGCCGTCGGCTTGCACGGAATCGAGGAACTTGTTGGCGTTGGCGGCGACCGACTTCGGCACCTGCAAGAAAGCCAAGTAACCGCTCTTCAAGGCCATGATTTGCCAGCCGACGGCCGAGGTATCGCCCGCCTGCCCCGGGCTGTATCGCCAGCCCCCGCCCACGCGGTCCTGGGCGTGGACAATGAAATTCAGCGCGGCCTGGGCGGGCGCGGCCAGGTTCTTGTCTTGCGTCATGGCGTAGGCTTCGCACAAGGCGATCGAGCAAATCCCGTGGCCGTACATCGACCCGCCGCCGGCGGTCATGTCACCGCCATAGGGCGTGGGCTTCATGTGGCTGCCCAGGTAATACAATCCGGCGCGGACGGTCTCTTTGTGTTTGCCTTCCTTGTGGGTTTGCCCGGCGCCAAGAAACGGCAATAGCGCCATGCCGGTGGCGGCCAAGTAGGCTTTGTCGAGCTCGCCTTCGTTCTTGCAACGCCCGTTGCACTTGCCGCCGCGATGGTCGAAGCACCAACTGCCGTCGCCGTTTTGATGCTCGGCGAGCCACTTCAGCGCGGCCGCGACCGCGGCTTCGCTGGCGTTGTTGCCGCCGTTGGCGTGAGCCAGTTGCTTGCGGGTGTTGGGGTCGCCGCGTCCTGAAAGTCCTTTGCCGTTGATCGAGCCGATCGTGTTGAGCAAGTCGGTGTTCGGCGCCGTCGGATTGCCCATGTCGGCCAACTGCATGGTCGCCAGCGGCGCGGGAGCGTCGTTGGAATCGAGCGGGTCGAGCGGCGGCGTGTCGGAAACGTTTTCCGAGACGACGGACACGAGTTCGGTTGTCGGCGTGTCGAGATCCGTGGGCACTTCCGCGGGCAAGTCCAACGACTCTTCCACGACTTCTTGTTTGTCGCTGACCGCCGCCACCAGCTCCTTGAAGCTGTCCTTCACGTTTTCGGGCATGACCCACAAACCGAACACGATCAAGATGATCATGTGGATGAGCAGGCTGATGAGCCATGCCGGGGCCAAGGTCATCAAGCTCAAGGTTCCGACCCGGTCGAGTTCTTCCATCTGCTCGATCGCCGAACCGCGCGGCTTCGGTTGCCGCTTGGCGGCTTTCTTGGCGGGCGGATTCTCCGCGGCGGGCTTGCCGGCTGCTTCTTGCTTCGCGCCGGGCGGCGGTTGTCCTGCCGCAGCGGCCGGGGAAACCGGCGCATGACCGGGGGCTATAGCTAACTTGCTGTCGGGAGAATCGGTCGCCACGGTTGCCAGGGCTCCAGAAGGGCGCAGGTGGAGGCAGGAGGGGCTAACCCTCTAAGCTATCTGTCTTTTTCGGCTGACGCAAGGAACAGGAGAGCGAGCCCTGCGGCCTCGCTGGAATCTCGCGGCAAATCTAGATCCTCGCGCCGCCAAAAAACGTGAATCTTGTCCCATTATAGGTAGACCGACGATGGAGTTTCCAGCGGGGCCCTGCCATGATCGCTAGAATCATTGCATCCGATTGACTTGCCACGAACGGCGGGATTTGAGAACCTGCAACACCTTAGACGTCGCCAAAGCGACCTCGACCAGCACTCGTTCGACACATCGCGATGCAATTGCGCAAGGCCCCCCTAACGACCGATATTCGCGGCCAACTGGTGTTTCTCGGAACGGGTACCTCCGTCGGCGTACCCGTCCCAGGTTGCGATTGCGCCACTTGCCAGAGCAGCGACCCGCGGAACAACCGCCTACGCTGCGGGTTAGCCCTCGGCTTGCCCGAGGGCAACCTGTTGATCGACACGCCGACCGACCTGCGCAGCCAGTTGCTGCGCGAACGAATCGGAATCGTACATGCCGTCGCGTTTACTCACGAGCATGCCGACCACCTGTTCGGACTAGATGATTTGCGTTTGTTTCCTTATTATCTCGGGCATAAGCTTCCGTTGTATTGCGAAGAGCGAGTGGAACAACGCATTCGGCGATCGTTCGATTACGCGTTCGCCGAGGACGTCGATTCGCTACACGCCGGCGCCGTGCCGCAGTTGACCTTTACGCGAATCTCGACGGCGCCATTCGAAGTGCTCGGCGCCCGAGTGACGCCGATCCGGCTGTTGCACGGGCGTTTTCAAGTGCTGGGGTTCCGTTTCGGCAACGTGGCCTATTGCACGGACACCAATCGAATTCCCGACGAAAGCTGGCCTCTGTTGGAAGGTTTGGACCTCTTGATTCTGGACGCCCTGCGTCCCGCGCCCCACGCTACGCATTTCAGCCTGGACGAGGCGATCGCCGCGGCCGAGCGCGTGCGGCCGAGGCGAACCTTGTTCACGCACATGTCGCACGAACTGGAGCATGAGGCGACTCAAGCAAGACTGCCGCCGGGGATGGAGCTGGCATACGATGGACTCAAGGCGCCGTTGACATGAGCCGCAGGCCGCCGAACTCATCCGCCGCCCCGGCCAGCCGCGAAGCGCTCGTCGCCCGCTTGCAGCCCCATCGCCAGGAGCATCTGCTGACGTTTTGGGATTCGCTCTCGCCCGGCGAACGCTCATTGCTGGCCGAGCAGATCTTAAGCGTCGATCTCCAGCGCGTGAGCCGGCTGTTCCACGAGCAGCGCGCCGAACAAGACTGGGCGGCGCTGGCGCGTCGGGCGATCGGACCGCCGGCGGTGCGGTTGGCGGCAGGCGAGACGTCGGCGTCGACCGCCGCTGCGCGCCAGCGCGGCGAGCAGGCGCTGGCCGAGGGACGCGTCGGCGTGGCGCTGGTCGCGGGCGGTCAAGGGACGCGTCTGGGGTTCGATCAACCCAAGGGCATGTACAGAATCGGGCCGCATTCGGGGGCCTCGCTGTTTCGAATCTTGCTGGAGAAGGTGTGGGCCGTCGGGCGGCGCTATGGCGTGCGCGTGCCGTTGTACCTGATGACCAGCCCCGCCACGCACCAGGAAACGATCGATTATCTCGAGTCGCAGCAGTATTTCGGCCTGGCGGCCGAAGACGTCACGATCTTTTGCCAGGGCGTGATGCCGGTCGTCGACGCTCAAAGCGGACAACTGTTGCTGGCCGGCCCTGGCGAGTTGTTGTTGAGCCCCGACGGGCACGGCGGCATGGCGGCGGCCTTGCAAGCCTGTGGCGCCTTCGACGACATGCGGCGCCGCGGCATCGACTTGCTGTTTTACATGCAGGTCGACAACCCGCTGGTCGGCGTCTGCGATCCGGAGTTCATCGGGCATCACCTGCTGGCCGGTTCCGAACTTTCGACGCAAGTCGTCGCCAAGCGGACGCCGCTGGATCGCGTGGGCAACGTCGTCTCGATCGACGGCCGGGTGCAGATCATCGAATACAGCGACTTGCCCGAAGACGCCGCCCGGCAAACGCTGCCCGACGGCACGCTCAAACTGTGGGCGGGCAACATCGCGATACACGTGTTCGACGTGGCGTTGCTCCAGCGCATGAGCGACAGCGAGCACGAACTGCCGTTTCATTTGGCACGCAAAAAAGCGCCTTATTTCGACGTCAGCGGCCGCCGGATCGAGCCCTTCTCGTCCAACGCGATCAAGTTCGAGCAGTTCATCTTCGACCTGCTGCCGTTCGCGCGGCATGCGATCGTCGTCGAGGTGGACGAAGCTCGAAACTTCGCGCCCTTGAAGAACGAGCCGGGAGCGATGCGCGATTCGCCCGAGACGGTGCAGGCGCAGATGGCGGCGTTGCACGCCGCCTGGCTGCGGCAAGCGGGCGTCGAGACGCCGCCGGGCGTCGTGGTCGAGATCAGCCCGCGGTTCGCTCTGGACGCGGCCGAGTTGGCGGCGAAGTTGCGGCCCGGCTTGCGGCTGACCGAGCCCGTCTATTTTCACGAGTAAAGCAAGGACCCTGCATGCTCCACGCCGTAATCATGGCCGGCGGCTCCGGCACGCGATTCTGGCCCGAAAGCCGCGATCTGCGGCCCAAGCAACTGCTCAAGTTGTTTGGCCAGCGCACGATGATCCAGGCCACGGTCGATCGGCTGGGCGACCTGGCGCCGCCCGAGCGGATTTTGATCGCCACCAACGCGAAGCTTGCTTCGGCAATGGCGGAACAACTGCCGGAGCTGCCGCCCGCGGCGATTTTGGGCGAGCCCCACAAACGCGACACGGCGCCTTGCATCGGCCTGGCCGCAATTTGCGTCAGCCGCCACGATCCCGACGCCACGATGGTCGTGATGCCGGCCGACCATGTGATCGGTCCGGACGAGGCGTTCCAGGACGCGATCGAATTCGCGGCCTCGCTCGTCGAGGACGAGCCGGGGCGGATCGTGACGTTCGGCATTCGCCCGACCTACCCGGCCGAAATCTTCGGCTATATCGAACGCGGCGAACCGCTGGCGCCACAGGCCGACGGCCGCCCGGCGAGCTTTCAGGTTCGCCAATTCCGCGAAAAGCCCAAGGCCGACGTGGCCCGACAATATTTGGAGTCGGGCAGTTTCTATTGGAACTCGGGCATTTTCGTGTGGAAAGCGGCCACGATCATGCAGGCTTTAGCGCATCACCAGCCGGTGATGTATGCGCATCTGGAGCGCATCGCAGCCGCTTATGAGACGCCCCAGTTCGAAGAAGAACTCCAGCGCGAATTCGAGGCGATCAAAGGCGTATCGATCGATTTCGCCGTCATGGAGCACGCGCGCGACATCGTCGTCATCGAGGCGCCTTATGACTGGGACGACGTCGGCAGTTGGCAGGCCCTGGCGCGGCTCTACGGCGCCGACGACCACGGCAACACCATCTTGGGCAAGCACGTCGGCGTTCACACGAAAGGCACGATCGTCCGCGGACCGGACGATCATTTGATCGTCACGCTCGGGCTGACCGATTGCGTCGTCGTCCACACGCCCGACGCCACGCTGGTGGCGAACAAGCACGACGAAGAATCGATTCGCGAGGTCGTGAAGCTGCTGCAAGAGAAAGGGTGGCGGGAGTATCTTTAGAAAAGGGACAGGCGGGCGAACACGGCGTAATCTTTTTGCGAACGATCGCTCTTTGCTGCGGATTCTTTAGCAATCGTGATTGCAAGGCAGGCGGCAGCGAGCTAGGCTATTTGACGTGTTAATTATTTAACACGCGAGCCTCGTCGGCATTGCCGGCGCTGGCGAGAGTTCTGATCCCTTTGAAGAAAAGCTATTGGGCGGACGCTTCATGGCCAAATTGCTTGGCGCTGTGCGTGGCCTCGTCATCGTCTCTACGATTATTTGGCTCGCCTGCCAAAGCGACCCGCTCGGAGAACTTGACGCCGTGGCCGCGGATCAAGCGGCCCTGGCTTCTGGCGACGACCCCAGCGAGCGTTCGACTGAGGGCAAGTTGCCCGCCATCGAACTTGAGCGCCGCGTCTCTGCCGTTTATGCCCGAGTCCGCCCGGCCATCGTACGGTGGATAGCGCCGGATCAAGGCGGCGTTCGCTCGGGCGTCATTGTGTCAGCAGAGGGCCACGTGCTCACCGACGCCGTCGCAGCGGGCTCTAAGTTCGAGTTTCGCGGTTTTCGAGCGTAGTTTGAGCGGGCCGCCGCATGGGGCGCGGCGGAAAAACGGCAGTCGGCGAGCCGTAATTCGCGAGACAGGTCTCGCGGCGGCTTGGTCAGCCCGCGAGGCTGACAAAT
>DATKRK010000034.1:0-8143 GCA_035532215.1 Pirellulales bacterium
CGAGGTAACGTAAACTTGTTTTCATTGGACCAGTCCTCTCGTTGCGGCACTGCCTGAGAAAAAGGATTACCCCCTGATTTCAAAGGTAATCCGCGCCAGACGCGGGCGACTGGTCCAACCATTTTGTCTACAGAGAATCTCATTTACATGCGGTCAAATGGTATCACTACCGCCGGCCGGCGCCAAAAAAGGGGCGTAAGGCGTAAGTAGACGTTCGTGAAAAGAGGGCCAGTGGCTAACGCCGCATTGGACGACACAAGTCGCATGAGCCACTTTCCACGCCGCGGGCGCTCTTTTACTTAGCCCAGGCATTTATGCCTGGGATCTAGGGACAGTTTAACCCCCAAGTCCCGATCGGCGCCTCGCGGGCAAACGGTTGCGTTGTCACGCGAATTCCCAGGCGTAAACGCCTGGGCTAAATAAAAGTTCCGCGGGTCGAGTCTTCGGAACCAATTCGAGTCGATCTCGCAGTACGGCCGACACGCGTCAATGCGAATGCCTACTTACGCCCCCAAAAAAGGCTATCTCCCGCCCGGCCCTTTGCTTGCGGAAAAGGCGAGCCACACGGCGCCGATTGCCTTTGGGCATAGAATGATAATAGCGAAGTCAGTTTTGGGCGGCAGGAACGGTTCGAACGCTGGTTCTTTGCCGCAGCACGGGAGTCTCCTTGCAAGCACATCGGTCAGTCGAGGCTGCTCACGTTTGGGTCCGGCAGCCTCGACGCCGATTGCCGAGCGGCCGGGGTCGAAGTCAGCCGACGCCCACGTCCTCCAACCGTGGGCGACCCCGGCCACCGGCATTTTTTCTCCGTTCTCCCTCCGCGTCGCTTTCCAACGGCTGAGCGACTTGTGTAGAACCACCGCCCCCGCGTACGGGGCTGCGCGCGGTACATGACGGGCACGCAAATCTTTTGGCCCCGATCGCGCGCCGATTTCGCATGATCTGTTGAAGCCTTGCATTTTTTGCGGAACGGATGGGACGCCTATCGAGGCCCTTGTCGGTTCCTAGTGCCTCTTCGAAGCCATTTTGACAGTCGGGTGGCTGGCGGCTGAGCCTAGGCGAAGCCCCAGTTCGCTCTCGTATCGCTTCGCTCTGCCGCCAGCCACCGTCACCTATCAACTCAGACTTGAAGAGGCACTAGCCCCAAGACACGTTGCGGAGAATCGACATGAAATCGTGGCAGAAACTTCCAGTGATTGCGGCCCTGGCGCTCGCCGCTCTCGATGTCAACTGGGCGCCGCGAGCCACTGCGGAGCAACCCGCCCAGCAACCTGCACAACAACCCGCCCAGCCGCCTGCCGACAAATCCGCGTCGTCCGGCGTCAAAGACGGCCTGTCGATCAACAAGCCGGGCGCGTTTCAGGGTTATTCCTTGGTCGCGCCGATGAATTCGACCAGCACGTACCTGATCGACATCCAGGGGCGCATCGTCCGCCAGTGGAAGAGCGACTACACGCCGGCCCTGAGCGCCTACCTTTTGGAAGACGGGCGCCTGCTGCGGCCCGGCGCCGAGGGAGGTTTCATGGCGGGCGGGCCTGGGGCCGGCGGGCGAATTCAGGAATTCGCTTGGGACGGCGAGTTGGTCTGGGATTATTCGTTCGGCGACAGCAAGCTCCGACCGCATCACGATATCTGCCCGCTTCCCAACGGCAACGTGTTGGTCGTGGCCTCCGATCCCAAAACGGCCGAAGAGGCGATCGCCGCCGGCCGCCGGGGCGAGACGGTCCGCGGCCGTTTGCTGCCGGAGTGCATTCTGGAAATCAAGCCGACCGGAAAAACCACGGGCGAGATCGTCTGGGAGTGGCACGCCTGGGACCATCTGGTGCAGGACTTCGACAAGAAGAAACCCAGTTTCGGCGACGTTTCCGAGCATCCGGAACTGATCGACCTGAACTTCAGCACCGACATGATGGACCGCATGCTGCGCGATCCGCAGCAGCTTGCGCGGTTGCGATCGCTGGGCTACGTCGGCGGAGGTACGGCGGCGCCCGATCGCAAGGCCGGAGATAAGCCGCCGGCTGGCGATAAGCAGGACGGCGGCCAGGCCGGCAACGACCGGCCGAACGAGCCCGCGCGAAGAGATAACGATCGAGCCGGCCCTGGGCGCGGCGGCCCTGGCGGCGGTCCGATGCAAGGCGACTGGATGCACGTCAATTCGGTCGCTTACAACGCCCAGCTCGATCAGATCATGATCAGCGTTCACGAATTCAGCGAAGTCTGGATCATCGATCACGGCACGACCACGGCCGAAGCGGCTTCGCACAAGGGAGGCCGCGGCAAGGGGGGCGATTTGCTCTACCGCTGGGGCAATCCGCGCGTGTATCGCAGCGGCTCGAACGTCGATCAGCGGTTGTTCGCTCAGCACTGCGCGCATTGGATCGCCGAGGGACTGCCCGGCGCCGGCCACATGCTGGTCTTCAATAACGGCAACGGCCGCCCCGACGGCGCCTATTCGTCGGTCGACGAGATCGCGCTGCCGCTCAATGAGAAGGGAACCTACGACAAGGAGGAATACCTGGCGTTCGCTCCCGAGCGGGCTCAGTGGTCGTATGTCGCGCCCGATAAAACCAGCTTCTCTTCGATGTTGATCTCCGGCGCCCAGCGGTTGCCCAACGGCAACACGTTCGTTTGCTCGGGCAACCAGGCGATCCTGTTCGAGGTTACGCCCCACAATGAAATCGTATGGCAGTTCAAGTATCCGGGCGGCGGCTTCGGCGGCCCGGGCTCAATGCGGCCCGGCGAGCTAGTGCCGTCGTTCCTGGCGCAGATGCTCAGCGTTACGAACGAGCAGAAGCAGTCGCTGGCGAAGTTACAGCAAGAGGTCGACGGCAAGCTGGCGAAACTGCTGACCGAAGAGCAACGCAAGAAGCGCGAGCAGCCGTTTGGCTTTCCGTTCGGCGGCCCGCCGCCGGGCGGATTCGGCGGTGCGGGCGGTCCTCCGCCAGGCGCTGACAGAGGTCCCGGCGGACCGGGCATAGGCCCCGGCGGCTTCGGCGGCTTCCGTCCGCCGCGCGTCGGCGAAGTCATTCCCTCGCCGCTCAAAGAGCAGTTGGAACTGACGGAGGCTCAGGCCGGCGAGCTGAAAGAGATTCAGCAAACGGTCGACGCGCAGCTTGCGAAAATTTGGACGGACGAGCAGAAGTCGCAGTTGGAAGAAATGGAGAACATGTTTGCTCGCGGCCCCGGCGCCGGCCCCGGCGGCTTCGGTCCGCCTCGCGGAAATGGTCCGCCGGGCGGAAATGCAGACCGGGATCGGCAACGAGCCGACCGCGGCGGGCCGCGAGGCCCGGGCGGCGGACAATTCCGCGGGCCCGGCGGAATCTTCCGCTGCTATCGATACGCAGCGGACTTTCCGGGCTTGGCCGGCAAGGAACTGATTCCCGGCAAAAAGCTCGAAGAGGTTGCCGCGGCCGAGTTGCGGCCTGATCGCGAGCCGGCCGAGAAGAAGGACTGAAATCGGCCGGCAAACGGAGTGACGCATGATTTCGTCTTTGCTCGACGCGGGATTGCTGCCTACGAATCTGGTCCTGGGCTACATCGGCCCGGGCGCCGGGTTCGCCCTGGCCGGTTCGTTCCTGGCCGTGTTCGGAGCGGTCTTGTCGGCGATTTCGATGATTCTGCTGTGGCCCGCTCGCCGGTTGCTGCGCTGGATTTTGCGGCGCCGCCCGCCTGGCAAGCCGCGGTTCGAAAGAGTCGTGATTCTTGGGCTGGACGGGCTCGATCACGGGCTGACGGAGAGGCTGCTGGCCGAAGGCAGGCTGCCGAACTTAGCCGCGCTGCGCGACGGCGGCGATTTCAAACCGCTCGGCAGCACGCTGCCGCCGATCTCGCCGGTGGCCTGGTCGACGTTTCAAACCGGCGTGAATCCGGGCAAGCACAACATCTTCGACTTCCTCACGCCCGACGAGCGGACCTATCAACCCAAACTCAGTTCCGTCGAAATCCGCTCGGCCAGTCGCAGCTTCGGCATCGGCCCGTTGCGGATCAAGCGGTGCAAGCCCGACGTCCGCATGCTCCGCAAGAGCAAGCCGTTCTGGAGCGTGCTGAGCGACTATGGCATCTTCAACTGCATCATTCGCGTGCCGATCACCTTTCCGCCCGAGAAACTGCGCGGCGTACAGCTTTCGGCGATGTGCGTCCCCGACCTGCGCGGCACGCAAGGCACGTTCTCGCAATACACGACGCAGTCTCCGGAGGAGCGCGAGAAAACCGGCGGCGAGGTGCATTACGTCCAGCGGCAAGGCAACCTCGTGGCTTGCGATCTGCTCGGGCCGCCGCATCCCAAAGACCCGGACCGCGGGCCGTTGAAACTGCCCTTCACGGTGACCATCACCGGCGGCAGCACGGCGACGCTCAAGATCGGCGGGGCGAAGTACAAGCTCGAGCAAGGCGAGTACACCGATTGGATCACGGTGCGGTTCAAGGCCGGCTGGGGCGCCTCGATTCACGGCGTCTGCCGGTTCATGCTGCTGGGCACAAGTCCGGAGTTCAACCTGTATGTCACGCCGATCAACATCGATCCCGAAAACCCGGCGATGGCCATCGGCTACCCGGCCGTCTATCCGATCTACCTGGCCAAGCGGCAAGGAAAATACGCCACGCTCGGCCTGGCCGAAGACACCTGGGGCCTCAGCGAGCAAGTGCTGGAAGACGCGCACTTCGTTGCACAGTGTACCGACATCGATCGCGAACGCGAGACGATGTTCTTCGACGGCCTCGACAAAGTGCGGCAAGGGCTGTGCGTGTGCGTCTTTGATGGAACGGATCGCATGCAGCACATGTTCTGGCGGTATCTCGACCCTTCGCATCCGGCCCGGCCCGCTCGTCCGCCGGAGGCCTTTAAGTCGGCGATCGAAGATCTGTACGTCCGCATGGATGCGCTGGTGGGCCGCACGATGGCCCGCGCAAACGACGACGATACGCTTTTGATGGTGCTCTCCGACCACGGCTTCAACACGTTCCGCCGCGGCGTCGACCTGAATCGCTGGCTGGAAGAGAACGGTTATCTGGTCGTCGACGACGCCCGCCGCGGAAAAGACTATCTGGCCGGCGTCGATTGGTCGAAGACCAAAGCCTTCGCCATCGGGCTAACCGGCATTTTCTTGAACCTGCGCGGCAAGTTCGAGCAGGGGGTCGTCGAACCGGGCGAAGAAGCGCAGGCGTTGCGAGACGAGATCGCCGCGAAACTCGGCGGGCTGAGCGATCCGCAGACCGGCGGCGCCGCGATCAAACGCGTTTATCAAGCGGTGAAAGCCTATCGCGGCCCCTACAAGGAAAATGCTCCCGACCTGATCGTCGGCTATGCGGGCGGATATCGCGTCTCTTGGGATGCCGCGGTCGGCCGCACGAGCCGCGAGGTGTTTCACGATAATAAGAAGGCTTGGAGCGGCGATCATTGCGTCGATCCGTCGGTCGTGCCGGGCGTGCTGTTCTGCAATCGCGAGATCGCGTCGGAATCGCCGCGGCTGCTCGATCTGGCGCCGACCGTGCTGGAACAGTTCGGCTGCCCGATTCCCGACTACATGGACGGCCGGCCGATGGCGATCGGCGACCGGAAGACCGTAGCGAGCGAGACCGCCGCGAACGGAAGCCAAGAGGTGCAAGTCGCATGAAGTCGCAGCCTTCCGCTCGGACGATGACTCGCAGAACCGCCTTGAAGGCCGGTGCGGCCGCGGCCGGCGTCGCCGGGCTGGCCGCCGCGTCGTACTGGATTGGCGGCGTGAACCGGGTTTCGCGGAGCCTTGGCAAGAAGGTGATCGTGATCGGCATCGACGGCATGGATCCGCGGCTGTGCCGCAGCCTGATGGCGGCCGGACAGATGCCGAACATGGCGAAGATGGCGGCGCAAGGCGGCTTCAGCAGCCTGGGCACGAGCATTCCGCCGCAAAGCCCCGTGGCCTGGGCGAATTTCATTAACGGCTCGGGCCCCGGCTCGCACGGCATCTTCGATTTCATTCACCGCCATCCGCACGAACAGTGCGCGCCGTTCTACTCGGCGGCCGAGACGCTGCCGGGCGAAGGCTTCGTCGAGCTCGGCGACCACCGGGTGCAGTTCGATTTCTGGCCCTTCAACCATAAGCCGCCCCAGACCGTGCTGCGTCGGCAGGGCGTCCCGTTCTGGGACTACCTCGATAAGCAGAAGATTTCGTCGGTGTTTTACGACCTGCCGTCGAACTATCCGCCCAGCCCGTCGCAATACGGACATCATCGTTGCGTGTGCGGCATGGGCACGCCCGACATGCTGGGAACCTACGGCACGTATCAGTATTTCAGCGAAGATTCGCCGGCCGACGGGCTGGAAGAAGGCGGCGGCAAGCGATCGAAGCTGACGTTCGACGGCGATTCGGCCCGGGCGAAGCTCGTCGGTCCGGAAGACAGCCTGCTCAAGTCGCCCGCGCCGATCGCCGTCGACCTCGAGATCCATCGCGACCGCGCCACGAACGCGGCGCTGGTGGAAGTGCAAGGCCAGAAGATTCTGCTCAAGCCGGGCCAATGGAGCCGCTGGACCCGGCTCGATTTCGCCCTGTCGACGCCTCGGCCATTGCCCGGCCAGCACGCCAGCGGTATTTGCCGCTTTTTGCTGCAAGAGGTGGCGCCGAACTTTCGCCTGTACGCGACCCCGATCAATGTCGACCCGTCGAATCCGGCCGTGCCGCTATCGGAACCGGCCGATTTCATTCAAGACGTCTCCCGCGATCTGGGGCTGTTCTACACGACCGGCTTTCAGGAGGACCACAAGGCCCGCTCCAACGGCGTGTTCGACGACGACGAATTCCGCCGCCAGGCCACGCTGGTGCTCGAAGAGCGGCTGGCCTTGTTCGAGTATGCGGTCGAGAACTACGACGACGGGCTGCTGTTCTTCTACTTCTCCAGCAGCGACCTGCAATCGCACATGTTCTGGTGGAACGCGGAGGAAAACGCCGCGCACCCGACGCGCTCGGCGCCCGAAGCCGCCAGCCGCTTCCAATACGTCAAAGAGTTGTACCAGCGGCTCGACGGCATCATCGGCGATCTGTACGATCGCTACGCCGGCAAGGCCACGATCTTCGTGATGAGCGATCACGGCTTCGCGAATTTCGGCCGGCAGTTCAACGTGAACTCATGGCTCAGGGATTTCGGCTACCTGAACCCACGCGAGTGTACGTCGATTCTGACCGACGTCGACTGGTCGCGGACCAAAGCCTATGGCTTGGGGATCAACGGGCTGTATCTCAATCTCAAGGGCCGCGAGCGCGACGGGATCGTCGAACCGGGCGAAGAGCAGGAGAAGCTGACCAAGCAATTGATCGCTCGGCTGCAAGCCGTGCGCGATTTCGACGGCAAGCAGGTGATTCGCAAAGCGTGCCGGGCCAGCGAAATCTACTCGGGCGACGCCACCGCCCTGGCGCCCGACTTGATCCTGGGCTATGCCAGAGGCTACCGCGCCTCGTGGGAGACGTGCCTGGGCGAGTTGACGCCGGACGTGATCCTCGATAATCCTTCGGCCTGGAGCGCCGATCACTGCGCCGACGCGCTGGAAGTGCCCGGCGTGCTGTGCTGCAGCCAGCCGCTTCGAGCGGCCGAGCCGTCGCTGGTCGACATCGCGCCGTCGATTCTCGAAGATTTCGGCCTGCCCGCCCCGAGCACGATGACCGGCCGCAGCGTGTTTCAGTCGCGGGCGCCGGCGTAACGAACCGCAATCGGAACTGATAAGCATCCAGGATTAATTGGACAGCGCCACTTTGGAAGTTAGGCAAACTGACGCTACCTTCGTGCAAGGACTTACGGCAAGCAGCTTTACCCAGTGTGAAACGTGGCGCTGTCCAATTAAATTGTCTCCCACATTCGGCTGAAGACTGAAATCGTCCCCAATTGCCGCGCCATTTCATTTCCAAGGGGTTGAGCATGGCGAAGTTATTCCATCCTCGGCGCTTACGGGTTCCTTCTCTGTTCCGGTTATTCGGCGTTTGCCGAACACGTGACTGCTTGCTCTCGGATGGCTTGCTCGAGGGCGACGTTTTTCCACGAGAACAGAGAAGAGGAACCCGTAAGCGCTCCGCAGCGAGTCGTGTTGCCCGCGCGTCCAAACAGCGGCCGTGCTTCAAGCAGTCGCTCACGCACGATTTGCGCCCCCGAATTCAATCGCCTCCCAAATTCGACGGAA
>DATKRK010000035.1:0-22761 GCA_035532215.1 Pirellulales bacterium
GCGATCAGCAGCGCGGCGGTCAGAGCCGAGAGTCGCGCGAGCCAAATCACCGCCGGGCCGAACGCCGGTTGATCGCTTTCGGCCCAGCGGAGAAAATCGGCCGGCGGCGCCAGACTTTGGGCCAGCAGACGCCCGCAGACCTGAAACTCCTGGCGCCGGTCCAGCTCCGGCGCGAGTGCCGCGACTGCTTGTTGGCGCTCGGTTGCGACCTCGGGCGCGGCGGGCGTCGCCAGCCAGGCCCGCAGTTCGCGGAGGCCGCTGGTGCTTTCGGCCGTCGAGACCAATTGAAACAACGAGGCGTGGCCGAAGATTTCCAGATCGGCCGACGTATTGGCGAATTCTTGCGGCGCCTTGACCGCCGGCGCGAGAATCTCGTCCCAGCGGCGAGCGACGCGGGCCAGCGCCTGCTCGTTGACTTTTCGCAACTGTTCGAAATGGCGCCGCTCTTGTTCTCGGCGATCGCGGATCGCCAGCAGCACGCTCGAAGCCAGCAGCAATCCGGCCGTCGCCGTCCAGGCCATAGCCGAGCGATATTCGAACGCCAGCACCACGCCCATCGCCGCCGCGCCGACGGCCACCGCTCGCAAGGCGATCGTGAGCTGCAGAGCCAACAGGCCCAGCCGCCGTTCGATTTGCCCGAACCGCTCGACGCGCTCGGAGTATTTGACCGTAACGGGCATAGTCGGAGCAGAGTCGGAGGGCATGGGAAGTTCGGCTGGGATTGGGTTCACCACGGAGACACAGAGAACACGGAGAGGACGTGGATTAACGACTCTTATTTCTCTCCGCGGCCCCGCGCCTCCGCGTGAGTTCTTCTCGGAGAGGGCTCACGCGGAGGCGCGGAGCCGCGGAGTAAGAGACAGAGTTTCTTTTTATTCAACCACCCGCCAAGTTGCTAAATCGGTTCCGCAAACATGTGGCAGACTGCCGAACAGGCACGTGATCACCTTGCGGGACGATCAGTTTCTGTTGTTCTGGCGGGTGGTTGTTTTCAAACCGCGCCTCCCCGTTTCGCTTCGAGTTCCTCCCAGCGGCGATAGAGTTCGTCGACCGACTGCATGGCCTCGTGCAGTTCGCTGGTCTTGGCGGTCAACTGTTTGTAATCGGCGTCCCCGAGAGCAGCGGCCTCTTGCTGCAGCGTTTCCACCCGGCGTTCGGCGGCGCCGATCCGATCTTGGATGCCGGCCAACTCGCGCTGTTCGTGATACGAGAGCTTGACGGGTTTTTCGCGCGCTAAAGCGGCGGGCTTGCGGGGCTTTTCCGCTGGCGGCTGCGCCGTTCGCGCGCGTTCTTGCGCCGCCAGCCACTGCTGATAGTCGGCGTACATGTGGGCGCCGCCGCGGCCGTCGAGCCCCAACACCATCGTCGACAGCCGGTCGAGCAGGTAGCGGTCGTGCGTAATCAGCACGATCGCGCCGGGGAACTGCGAGAGGCTCTCTTCCAAAACCTCGAGCGAGGGAATATCGAGGTCGTTCGTCGGCTCGTCGAGCAGCAAGATGTCGGCCGGCTGCAGCATCAAGTTGGCGATCAGAATGCGGGCCTGCTCGCCGCCGGAAAGCTTCGAGACCAGCGTATCGAGCTGCTCCGTGCGAAACAGAAAACGCTTGGCCCAGGCGACGACGTGGACCGGCGAACCCTGAAAAAATACCGTGTCGCCATGCGCGCAGAGCGCTTGCCGCAGCGTAAGATTGCGATCGATCTGTTGGCGGTTTTGATCGAACCAAACGACCGAAAGCCGCCCGGCCCGCTCGAGCCGGCCGCGCTCGGGCTGTAATTGTTCTGTCAGAATGCGCAACAGCGTGGTCTTGCCGCTGCCGTTGGCGCCGATCAGCCCCAGCCGGTCGCCCGGCGAAAGGGTGAAGCTCGCCTGGCTGAACAGCGTGCGGCCGCCGAAGCCCATCTCCAGATCGATCGCCGTCAACAGCTTGTTGGCCGTCCGCCCGCTGCCGGCGAAATCGATCTCCACGCGTTTGCCCTGGGCGTTCTGCTCGCGCAGTTCGGACAAGTTGGCCATCATGCCGGCGGCGCGGTCGATGCGCGACTGGCTCTTGCCGGTGCGGGCCTGCGGGCCGCGGCGCAGCCACTCGATCTCGCGCCGCACCTGGTTGGCCAGCGCTTCCTGCTGCCGCGATTGGGCCGCCAGGAACTCTTCGCGCTTGATCAGGAATTCGCTGTAGGCGCCCGCCGCGCGAAAGTAGCCCTGCGGGTAGGCCCGGCTCAACTCGACCACGCGATTGGCCGCGTTTTCCAAGAGGTAGCGATCATGGCTGACCAGCACGAAGGCGAACGACGCACTGGCGAGCAGCTTTTCCAGCCACAGCACGCCTTCCAGGTCGAGATGGTTGGTCGGCTCGTCGAGCAGCAGCAAATCGGGCTGGCGGATCAACTCGCGGGCCAAGGCCAGCCGCTTGCGCCAACCGCCCGAGAGCGTTTCGGCGGCGGCTCGCGGATCGGCGAACTCGAACTTGCCCAGCGTAATGCCGACTTGCGTCTGCCGTTGATATTCTTCCAGACCTTGCTCTTCCAAGGCCCGCTCGAGCACCGAGGCCACCGTCGAGCCTGGCGGGAATTGATCTTCCTGCGGCAAGTAGCCGACTCGCAGCCCTTTGCGGCGCGTGCAACTGCCGTGATCCGCTTCCAAGTCGCCGGCCAGAATCTTGAGCAGCGTCGATTTGCCCGACCCGTTGGGGCCGATCATGGCCAGGCGTTCGCCGTCGGTCAATTCCAGCGAAATATCTTCGAACAGCGTCCTGGCGCCGAACGACTTGGATAGAGACTGACAGCTCAACAACAACGACATTCGTCCGATCCGACAAGCGCTCCTTCAGCGGCCGCCCGAGGAGCCGGCCGGCTAACGACACTATATCGTTTTGCCGTGAGTGTCCTAGTGCATTGTCAGGTCTAGGAATTGGGGTTGGCAATTTCAAGCAGCGGGGGTGGCTGGCGGCAGAGCGAAGCGATGCCCCAGCGAACTGGGGCTTCGCCCAGGCTCAGCCCTCGTTGTTCTACACATCTTTTTACTTGCATTTTCCCGACAGACTTCGGCCAGAACTTTTAAATAGCCCAGGCATTTATGCCTGGGATCCATCGAGCGCGCGCACCCTCTTTGCCGATCGGCGCCTCGCGGGCCGCCGGGGGCGGCCCGCGAGGCGCCGATCGGGGGCGGAGGGTTGAAATGGTTCGCGGATCCCAGGCATAAATGCCTGGGCTATGTAAAAAAGCAGCCGCGGCGGCGTCTTGTAGCCCCGGTTTGCGTCAGAAGACCACTTGTGTAGTACAACGAGGGCTTCGCCCAGGCGCCCGCCTACCCCAAAATTAACTGACAATGCACTAGGGGCGGCCGGCTCGTCGAGTTCCAGGAGTCACGACGACTTGCGCGTCCGCCGCGCCGCCGTCCGCGGCGCGGGCGGCCGCTTGTCGCGGTCTTTTCGCCGAGCCGGGCGGCGCGGGCCGGCGAGGCTCTGGCGCAAGGCATCCATCAGGTTGACGATCGGCGCCTCTTCTTCCTCCTGCCCGGCGACGATCTCGCGTCCGGCGATTTTCGCCTCGATCAGTTCCATGAACTTCTCGGTGTAGATGTCGCGGTATCTCTCCAACTCGGGTTCGTCCGCGGCCACTTGCTTGATCAGCGTCCGCGCCTACTCGATTGCGAAATCCCTGAGTTCGGAACGCAACCGCTGCAAAACCCGCGATTTGGCGACCCGCACGGCGCCGGGAGTCATGGCGAGTTCGGCGGCGACTTCGGGCGCTGAGAGTCCGTCGACGGTGGTTCGCCAAAAGGCTTGCCAGGACGTTTGGGCAAAATCGCTGCGGATCAACTCTAACGCCCGGAAGAACAGTTCGCGCTCCGGCTCGTCATCGGGAGGCGTTCCGTCGGCGGCCAGCGGCGCTGGAAAGTCGGCCAGGCGACGCTCGCCGTCGGTTCCGCCGGCGGCGATCGGCTGGCGGCCAGTGCGACGGAAGTGGTCGCAGACCTTGTTGCGAGTGATCGTCCGCAACCAGCCGCGAAACGTGTCGTTCGGCTGTGACTTGCGGAAGCCTCGCATCGAGACGGCGACCGACTGAAATACTTCTTGCACCACGTCGGCCGCGTCGTGCGCGTGCAGTTGCCAGCCGCGGCACCAGTGATACACCAAAGGACTGTAAAGCGCGACCAGGCGGTTCCAAGCCTGTGGATCGTCGGCCCGCGCGCCATTCAAGAGCGTCCCCGAAGTGCCCAGGGCCGAGCGCACCTCGTCGCCGGGCGATGATTCGTTCGTCGATCCGCTCATAACCGCCTCGAACCGTGCCCGCCTCGTGAAGAAATGAACCTCAACTAGCGTAACGAACGGCAACGCCTGTGGGGAGGCCCGGTTCGGGAAGTAACGCGTGGTCGTTCTATGAATTGCGGCGGCTTTGCCGGGCGGAACGTCCCGGTTGGAGGCGCCCCAAGCCGAACGAGCCCAATCGACCCGAGCAATGCCGCCCGCGGCGCGTTACAATTGATGTTTGGGCGCCATTCGCCCGCTAGAGCAACGTTCGTCATGGCCTCAGCCGCTTGTCCCACTCACCCCGAGCTATTGCACTTCGCCTTGGGCGACCTGCCCGATGCCGAGTTCGATGCTCTGGCCCGGCACGTGGAAAACTGCGCGGCATGTGAAGCGGCGTTGCAAAGTTTTGACGGCTTGAGCGACGCCTTTGCGGCCCGCTTGCGGGCGCTAGCCGCAAGCGAGGCATCGCCCCGCTTGGAGCCGGTCCCCGACGAAGTCCTGGCGGCAGCCCAAGCGGCCGCGCCGCCGCCGGCCGATTCGCTCCCCTTGTCCGAGCGGCGGCGGCTCGGCAAATTCGAATTGCTCGAAGAACTGGGCGCCGGATCGTACGGCAACGTGTTTCGTGCTCGCGATACCGAACTCGACCGGCTGGTGGCGATCAAGCTCTTGCGCGCGGGGCGCCTGGCCAGCCGGGCGGAAATCGACCGCTTCTTGCGCGAAGCCCGCAGCGCCGCCCAACTCAAGCACGCGGGCATCGTTTCGCTGTATGAGATCGGCCAGCACGCCGACGAGGCGTGGTATCTGGTCGAGGAGTTCATCGCCGGCGCCACGCTGGCCAGCCAAATCTCGCGGCGGCGGTTCGCTTGCCGCGAAGCCGCCGAGTTGGTCGCCCAGATGGCCGACGCCTTGGAATACGCCCATGCTCACGGCGTGGTGCACCGCGACATCAAGCCGTCGAACATCATGCTCGATCTCGACAGCCGCCCGCACTTGATGGATTTCGGCCTGGCCAAGCGCGACGTCGAAGAAGAGCCGATGACGCCCGAGGGCGAAGTGCTGGGCACGCCGGCCTATATGTCGCCCGAACAGGCGCGCGGCGAATCGCGGCAGGTCGACGCGCGCAGCGACGTTTACAGCCTGGGCGTCGTGCTCTACGAATTGCTTACCGGCGAGCGGCCGTTTCGCGGCAACCGGCGGATGCTGCTGTTGCAAGTGCTGGAAGACGAGCCGCGGTCGCCGCGCCGCTTGAACGACAAAATCCCGCGAGACCTGGAAACGATTTGCCTCAAGGCGATGTCGAAATCGCTGACCCGTCGCTATGAAACCGCGGGCGCCTTTGCCGACGACCTGCGGCGTTTCTTGCGCGGCGACGCGATCCTGGCCCGGCCGGCGGGCGCGGTGGCCAGGCTCAGGCAGTGGCGGCGGCGCAACCCGGTGGCCGCCGGGCTGCTGGCGGCGGTGACGCTCGGCTCGGCCTACGGGCTGTGGCATCTCTCGAATCTGTCGGCCCAATTGGTGCGCTCGTCGGCCCTCGACAGCGCGGCGCAGATTTCGGAAATGCTGGTGATCGTCAACGAAGACTATTCGCAGATCGTCGATCGGCTCTACCCGCAGAAAATTCTGGTGACGCACGACTACGTCACGCGTCCCGGCGCCATTCCGCTGCCAGCCACGATGACGATCGACCTGGGCAACCACATCAGCGAGAAAAGCGCCTCGGGCATGCGCGTGCGGCTGTACAGCAACCATCCGTTCCGCCCTCGCACCGACGGCGGTCCGCGCGACGCGTTCGAGCGGCAAGCGCTCGATCTGTTGTTGGCCAACCCCGACAAGCCGTATTGGAGTTTCGAGGGCTACGAAAACCGGCCCTCGCTGCGATACGTGACTGCCCGGCGGATGGATCAGACCTGCGTGCGCTGCCACAACGCGCATCCCGATAGTCCCAAGAAAGACTGGAAAGTCGGCGACGTTCCCGGCGTGCTGGAAGTGATCCGGCCGCTCGATCGCGACGTGGCCCGGGCCCGGCAAGGCTTGCGGGGCACGCTGGTGGCGATGGGCGTGATCGGCGGCTCGTTGTTGGCGGCCACCGGCATATCGCTGGCCGTCGGCAATCGGCGCCGCAAGTCCGCAACTCTTTAGCATGTAGTGAGTTAGAGGTGTTTATTGGCGACGGGGAGCCGAACGTGTAACGGCGCCGCGTTAGATTAGGTAGCAGGCCATCGAACTACGGCGGTGCATGTGGGGACTTTGGCACGCGGGACGTTTCGACTTCTTCTCTTTTCAGGCGGCAAAGCTCAAGGAGCACGGCAATGCAGCGCAACAATCGGCGCGAATTTCTGGCGGGCGTGGGCCGGGGCATGTTGATCGCGGGCGTGGGCTATTCGGTGGCGCTCGACCTGGGCCTTTCGCCGGCCGTGGCCGACGAGGGCGCCGAGACGCTGTCGTTCGGCAAGCTCGAACCGTTGGTCGAGTTGATGCAAGAAACCCCGGCCGATCGCATCTTGCCGGCCGTCGTCGAGCGACTCAAGGGCGGCACGGAACTGCGCGAGATCGTCGCCGCGGCGGCCTTGGCCAACGCCCGCACGTTCGGCGGCGAGGACTATGTCGGCTTCCATACCTTCATGGCCATGTCCCCGGCCTTCCACATGGCCGCCGAACTGCCGGCTGAGCGGCGCGCCTTGCCGGTGCTCAAGGTGCTCTATCGCAATACCAACCGGCTGCAGGAAATGGGCGGCCGCAAGAACGAAGTGCTGCACCCGGTGAAGGCGGCGCTGGCCGAAGGGCAATCGGGCGCCGAGGCAATCCGCGACGCGGTGCATCGACAAGACCCGGCCGCCGCCGAGCAGGCCCTGGCTGCGGCTGCGGCCTGTTCGCCTGAAGAGGCCTTCAATGACGTGCTCGAAAGCGTCGAAGAAAGCCCCGACGTGCATCGCATCGTGTTGGCCTATCGCTCATGGGACATGCTGGGGCTGGTCGGTCGCGAGCAGGCCGAGACCATGCTGCGGCAGTCGGTACACTACTGCGTCAAGCAGGAGCAAAACCGCGTCAAGTACATGAGCGAGCCGAGCGTGCTGTTGCCCAAGGTGCTCGATCGATTCAAGCTGGTCGGCAAGTCCGCTGGCACGCGCGTGGCCGAAGATTCCTGGATCGAATCGATGAGCCAGACGCTGTTCACGTCGACGGCGCCGCAGGCCGCCGAGGCGGTGGCTGCGGCTTTGGCCGAAGGCATGTCGGCGGAATCGATCGCCGAAGCGATCTCGCTGACGGCGAATCAGCTCGTGCTTCGCGACTCGGGGCGTACGGCCGGACAGGCCCAGCCCAACAAACCGACCGGCAGCGTCCACGGCGATTCGATCGGCGTGCATGCCAGCGATTCGGCCAACGCCTGGCGCCATATCGCGCTGGCGAGCAACCACCGCAACCGCGTGGCCAGTCTGGTGCTGGCCGGCTACCAGGTGGCGCTGGACCGTACGAACCGCGGCGGCGACTTCCTGGAATGGAAGCCGCGGCCCTATGCCGAAGAACTGGCCGCCTTGCCCGTGCGCAATGGCGAGGAATTGCTCCAAGATCTCGACGGCGCGATCCGCGAGCAGAACCAGAACCTGGCCTGCGCGCTGGTGCACCGTTACGGAACTTCGGGTTATGACGCGCGACCCGTATTCGACTTGCTGTTGAAGTACGCCATCAGCGAAGACGGCGCCTTGCACGCCGAGAAGTATTACCGCACCGTGAGCGACGAATTCGCCCACGCCCGACCCAAGTTCCGTTGGCGCCAGTTGGTCTCGCTGGCTCGCGTCACGGCCAGCGAATATGGCCAGCCGGCGCCCGGCTATCAGCAGGCTTGCGAATTGCTGAATGCGCGAGCCTAATGACAAGAGTCGCCCCTTGGACGTTGGCTGCTGGAATCAGACTGTGCTAGATTTGATGATTCAACTCGATAACCCATCTCGATTGGCATGACGTCTCCTTCAGCAGTCATTCAACCCAAAGCGACTCAATTCAAGACTCTCGAATGGATCGGCGGCGTCGATGGGCATTTGCGTCTCGTCGATCAGACGCGTTTGCCCGCGGAATTGGCGTACGTCGATTGCCGCGACGTGGAAACGGTGTTCGAGGCCATTCGCAGCCTGCGGGTGCGCGGGGCGCCGGCGATCGGCATTGCGGCAGCCTACGGAATCTGTGTCGGCCTGCAAACGGCATCGCACGATCAAGAGCAGGCGTTCTTCGCGCGGCTGGAGGAGGTCGCGACCTACCTGGCCGCGAGCCGGCCGACGGCCGTCAATCTGTTCTGGGCGCTTAAGCGAATGCAGCAAGCGGCCGCCGACTGGCGCGGCCGCGCGACGCCGGCCGAGATCGCCAAACATCTGCTGCACGAGGCGCAGGCGATCCACGAAGAAGACCGGAACATGTGCCGCGCCATCGGCCGCCACGGCGCCGCGCTTTTGTCCGACGGCCAGGGCGTGCTGACCCACTGCAATGCCGGCGGACTGGCAACCTCGGAATACGGGACTGCGCTGGCCGTGTTTTACGCCGCACAAGACGGCGGCAAGCGGCTGCACGTTTACGCCGATGAAACGCGGCCTTTGTTGCAAGGGGCCCGGCTAACCGCCTGGGAGCTGAAGCAGCGCGGCATCGACGTGACGCTGATCTGCGACTCGATGGCCGCCCAGGTGATGCGCGAAGGACGCGTGCAGGCGGTGGTGGTCGGCGCCGACCGTATCGCCGCCAACGGCGACGCGGCCAACAAGATCGGCACTTACGGCGTGGCGATGCTGGCCGCCGCGCACCACATTCCCTTTTACGTGGCGGCGCCCACCAGCACCTTCGACCTTTCGCTCTCCAGCGGCGACGAGATACCGATCGAGCAGCGGGCCGCCGAGGAAATCACCCACGGCTTCGGCCGCCAAACCGCGCCCGACGGCATCCAGGTCTACAACCCCGCCTTCGACGTCACCCCGGCCTGGCTGATCAACGCCATTATTTGCGAGCGCGGCGTGATCCGGCCGGTGACGCGGGATACGGTGAAGCAGATGGTAGGCGGGGGACGGTAGACCGTTTTCTGCGGGCATCGAGGGAAACGGAGCCCCAGCACTCCGATCAATCGGGCGGCATGGCGACCGCCTCTCCCCCCGCTCGCGTAGAAGCCGCGCGCCAAACCGCCAGGTCGACGCCGTCAGCCACGAAACGCACGCTTCCATCCATATTCATGGAATTCACGCCGCCCGGATGGTAGCTGCTGGCGCGGAAGGCGCCGCCACCCGTCGGACTCTGGCCGGGCGCCATCATGTCCATCGAACAGTCTGGCGTCTCCGCGTTGGGCGTGAGAACATGGTTGTACCAGCTATTTTCGTAACCGGCTGTAAACCACGTGTCGCCCGAGTAGGTGAAATACACGGGCGGCGGTCCCGAGAGCGCGTTGCAGTAGGCGGCCATCTGGTCGGGGGTGGCCGGGCCCAACGCCGACGAGCCGCTGTACCAAAAGTCGACTCGGCGCGAAAAGGAGGTACGCCCGCTGCCGATCCGTTTTTCGGAGACCCCGATGGTGGCGCTGAGGCCGTCCCTGATCTCGCCGGGCGTCAGCGGTTGCAATGCGATGAAGGCGCCCAGCCCGCCATCGACCGTCAAGTTGCTCGGGTATTGGCTTGTTCCCGGGCCGGTGCAGACGCGGTAGCTGTTTCCCGACGGGGACACCGAGAGATCGCGATCCGAAGGACAACGGAAAACCGGCAAGGGCGTCCAGGGCAGCATCGGTTGCTTCAACCGCATGAAGGGCAAGCCAGGCGGACCCGCGTAAAATCCCGGCGATTGCTGCAGATCGATCACCGCCGCCGCCGCCGACTGTTCGAGAAACGGAAGCAAGCGGACGTGCGGAGCGTACCAAAGAGAGCCCTTTTTCGGAGCGTCCAGATTGCGCATTGCGGGCGGAAACGCACGGCGGCTCGATTCGTACGCGGCCAGCGCGCGTCCGAACTGCGCCAGGTTCGCAGTGCACTGCACGCGCCGCGCCGACTCGCGCGCCGCATTGACTGCCGCAAGCGTCAGCGCCAACAACAGGCCGATGACGGCAACGACCACGACCAGTTCGACGATCGTCAGTCCGGGTCGAATGGTGCGCCGCATGTCGGTTCTCCCACGAACGGCCCGTCAATCCCTCAGTCGGTTCCGAGGCTAAAAGCCGTCAACGGAACATTGATCGTGCGCACGACAGGCTGCTTGCACGTCACCGCCAAGCTGCCCTTCGAAGGTCCGGAATCGCGGGACAGCCGCGTCTGCACCCGGATCAACGCTACGCTGGCGGTCGCCTTTTCAATGGATGCCGAGAACCCGCTATCGCCGGGCGCGATCCGAATTTCATCGATTTCAAGCACGTCGCCTTTCGCGACGGAGACCGTCAGACTCTTGCTCAGAAATGCATCCGCCGCGCCCGAGCCGAGAAACACGGACGCAGGAGAGACCTCGACGCGGTCGCGTACGGTCCACCTCACCGGCAACGTGAGTTGCGACTGCCGCGAGCCGGGTAGCGGAAGCACGATCTTGCCGTGCCAGTCGCCCGACTCGGCGCCAGGGCGCAGAGAAATGCGCAAGGCGAGCGACTCGTGAAGCGACAGCGTGCGAACTACGTTCGACTCCCACGAGGCTTCGAGCGCCGCCGGTGGGTAACATTCGACGCTTCCTATCTCGCAATGGGCCGCAGCGTCGTCGGACGCGCGAACCACGACGCGCACCGTCTTTTCCGCCGTCCGATCGGGCAAAAGCGAGCCGAAATCAACAGAATAAGGCTCGAACTCGACGGGCGCCACGGCGCGCCATTTCACAGTCAGCCGGACGTGTTTTGCCTTGGGATCGTTGCTGTGTACCACGACCGTCGCCGTGTGCGGCTTGGGAGTGCTGCGCGCGAGCTTCAATCGCACGTGCCCCTCCGCTTGCGGCGCCACGAGCGGATCGACGTGCGCCACGGCGCATTGGCACGACGTTTCGATCTTGGCGACGTGCAGCGGAGCGCCGCCCGCGTTGCGGAATTCGATAGAGGCATCGGCCTTTTGTTCTCGGTCGACGGGCACGTCGCCCAAATCGAACTCGGTGCGGTCGAACTCGATCGCCGGAGCGTTCGAAACCGCAACCGTCTGATTCGGCAAACGCGACTCAGCCGCGCCGCCGCAGCCGAGGCAAAGCGCGATCGAGAACATCGAAAACGTGCTTCCGGCCGAGGTCTTCATGTGGCGCCTCCCCTGCGTCGATAAAAGACGACCGCGGTTGCCAGGAGCGCAAAGCCTGCTAGTGCGACAATCCCCACCATGCGCCAGCTTCGCGGCGCCAGTTCTTCTTCCGGCGTCAGCGGCGACATGGAGACCAGCAAGGCCGTCCCGTCCCAACTCGTCCGCAACGTATCAAGCGGCAGGTCGTACTTTCTTGGGGCATCGATGATCGTCGCCATGCCGCCAGCGACGTCGCCGATGTTGACGAAATGGTTTTCGCCCAATCTCGCGATGCACGCAAACGGACGCGAACGGCTGGCAAGGTTCTCGGGATCGGTGACCACTCCGAGAGTCTGCGCCCCGTATGCCTCGGCCACGTCGGCAAGCGCTCCCAGCGAGTAGCCCGCCGGACTGGGCGCCCCAAGCTTCGCCTCGATCTCCGCGTAGGACGGCGCGCTAGGCTGCAGCGCCTTCAGGCTGACGTAAAGGCAATACGCGCCGCAGCGCATGTCCACGTCGGTTGATTTTTCGGGGACGGCGCCAGCGATCGCGATTGCAAGTAGAGCCGGAAAGAGCGTCATGGCTTCTCCTCCGCCTCTGGCTTTGCCGCAAACCCCTTGCCGCGCAATCCGTCGGCCAGCTCGTCGAGCAACTCCTGGCGGGTGGGCGTTTTCTGCCCCTGGCGGTATCTCTTGGTCCCGGCCTTCGAGACCTCTTGAATCTGCGTTCCCACGGGCAAGTTGAGCGATTCGAAGCGGAAGCGGTCGGCGGCGATCGCCGGCTCGGGATCGAAGTCGGTGACCGTCAGTTCATACGTCTTATTCGGGTGCGACTTGTCGCCGTTGACCGCCATCGCGTATTCGTGATGTTGCAGCCAAAAGCGCTTATCGGGCAGTTTCTTCCACTCGTAAGCCCCGCGAAACCACATCGGATCCTCGGCGGTGGTCGTGTCTTCATACTCTACGACGTTGCCCCCCGCCTTGAGCGACGCCGTGATGCGTAGGAAGCTCCCGTCAAGAAAACGGCGAACGACGATTTCGTCCCCGTCGCTGCTCACCTCCAACTTGTCGAAGGCGACCTTCGGAGGGCGCTGGGCCGTCCCCACGTCAAATAAGTCGGACCAGTGTCTGCTCCCTACGCCGACGACAAACCATCGATCTGGTCGCAGCCGCAACTCGGGGCGGTAGCCGCCCAGCCCGTCGCTGACGATCTGCGCCAGCTTCCGGTCCGGCCAGTAATGAAAGCGCAGGTCTCTCGTCTCGATCATTTCGCCTTCGGTGATTTCAGGCGCGTGACCGGTAAGGAGCACGGTCTGCCTGTACTTCCAGTACGTCGACGACCCGCTCCAAACGACGTTCGCGACGACGTCGACCGCCTCGTCGAGCGCCCCGCCGACATTCGTTGAATGCACCTTCGCCGCGAGCGCTCCGTGCGGAAACGACGCCTGCCCGGTGACCTGTGCAGCCGAAAGCAGGTCGAGCAGCGCGCGGTCGCCTTCGACCAACCCGCGTGGATCCTCCGCGCAAGCGCGCCGAGCGGCGATGGCACCTAGCAACGTCGCCAAAACATACACGACTCGAGCAGACACAGTCTTCTCCCCTTTTGCACGAACCTCGCGGAAGAACGCCAGCGCGGTAACGCGCGTTGGCCAACCGAATGCGGCGCCAACTCGTCACTGGGCGCTACCATTGGTACAAACCCTATCGCGAGCGGTTAGACCAGGAATGCTCGCTAACTAATCATTATGTCCGACGCAGGTGTCCAAACAGCTCTGCGGCGCATAATATGAGCCGATATAGGTGTTGCTGTCACACTCCTTTGTGCCTGTCATCCAAATGCACGAGTACATTATACTGCATTGATAGCTGCCTGACTGGCTGCACGAGTAGTTCAGGCCTGGTTCGTAACTGGAACAAGAGTCCACGTTTCCCTGGACGACAGTATAGTTTCCCCATGTCTCACACGTCTCTTGGTCCGTCCCGTTTTTGTCGGAGCAAGAAATGCTGGTGGTATAGCAGTTACTCGTGTTCAAACAGCAATAATCCTGGAACTGCTGCCCGCCTAAAACTTCGTAAAGCTCGGCCCGCGCCAAAGTCCGTTGCGTGCGAGACTCAGCGACTCGCGTCGAAAGAAGGACCGCGAAAACCGCCAAGATGCCGAGAAAACCGGTTGCCAGAAGCGATGAACTCCGCATGACACAACCTCCCATGCAAAAAGGCATGAAACGAGAGCTAAGCATCCAGGATTAAATAACCTCCCAAATTCAAAGGCCGTGTGGATCCTAAACCAGCCCGACCAAAGCGGTTGCAGCGGAAATAGCATGGGGAAGTTATTTAATCCTCGATGCTAAGGACAGGCGCCGCTGCTACAGCTCTGCGGCGCGTTAAATTCGGCTTGAAGAGTAGCTCGCGCGCATTCCATTGTGCTTGCGGTCCAAGTGCACGAGTACACGGCGGTGCAGACGTAGGTGCCTGTATTAGTGCACGTCACGCCTGGCGCGTACTGCGAACAAGAGTTGCGGTTTCCGCTGGCGACACCTATTGCTTGATACGTGCCACATGTCTCGGCATCCGTCCCATTTTTGTCAGAGCAATCCTGACTCATGGCCGCGCAGAGGCTATTGTCCGCACAGCAATAATCATCAATGAACCCGCCGAGAACTTCGTAAAGCTCAGCCCGATGCAACGTGCGTTGCGTGCGGGACTCCGCCGCTCGCGTCGAAAGGAGGACCGCGGAAACCGACAAGGCGCCGAGAAAACCGGCTGCCAGAAGAGATGAACGCCGCATGACACTATCCCCCACGCAAAAGGACAGAAAACGAGATCCGAACGACTCGCGTCTCTTATTTGCGATTTGCGACTTGCGACTCACTAGAGCGTTGCGCCGTGATCTTAGGCGCGAGGGGGGGCGCTGTCAACCCTCCGAGTCGCTTTTTTCAAAAAGAAGTTTTTCGAAAAGAAAGGCGGAAAGCCGCCGTCGCCTTACGCGAGGGCGAGACGCGCAGCCGCGGAGAGACCTTCTCTCACGCTTCTGCGCACCTCCGCGCTAACCCCTTCCCCGTCTACCGCCTGCCGCCTAACGTCTACCTTCCTCACCGCGGCGGCTCAAGCACCACCTCGAACTTCAACTCTTCCTTGCCTCGCTTGACCACCACCGGCGCCTTGTCTCCGGCCTTGAACTTGCGCAGCGCGCTGTCGAAGTCTTCGAGATTGCCGATCTTGCTCTCGCCGAGCTGAAGGATGATGTCGCCGCCTTTGAGACCGGCTTTCTCGGCCGGGCTGCCTTTGGTGACGCCGGTCAAAGCATAGCCGGGCTGGTCCTGCGAAAAATCGGGGATGCTGCCGAAATAGGGCCGGTCGCCGCCTCCGCCCCCAGCCGCCGGAGGCTTGGTCTCCAGATAGTGCGGCCGCTCGTCGGCTTCGGCCAGTTGCACCGCCGTGTCGGCCACCATTTCGGCCACGCGCAACATGCCTTCCAGATTGATCTTGTCGTAATCGTCGCTCGGCCGGTGGTAGTCGGAGTGCGTGCCGGTGAAGAAGTGCATCACCGGCACTTTCTTGGCGTAGAACGAAGCGTGATCGCTCGGGCCGAATCCGCCCGGCTGCTTGGTGAGCTTGAAGCCGTAGCGTTCGTTCAGCCCGTCGATCAACGGTGCGAATTCGGTCGCCGTATCGACTCCCTGGATAACCAGCTTGTCGTCCTGCAGCCGCCCGACCATGTCCATGTTGAGCATGGCGATCGTGTTTTCCAGCGGATAGAGCGGGTCGCGGCAGTAGCGGGCGCTGCCGATCAAGCCGCGTTCCTCGCCCGTAAAGGCGATGAACACGATCCGCCGCGGGAGCTTCTTTTCGCGAGTCGCCAGCCGCCGGGCGACTTCCACCAGCGCGGCGGCGCCCGAGGCGTTGTCGTCGGCGCCGTTGTGAATCTCTTTGACGCCCGGCGCCAGCGAGCCTTCGCCGCCGCGGCCCAGGTGGTCGTAATGGGCGCCGATCACGATCGTCTCGTCGGCGTGAGGCCCTTCGCCTTCGAGCACGGCCACGACGTTTTTGACCTCGGCTTCCTGGCGAATCACCGAAATCTCGCCCTGCAACCGCCAGCCTTTCAAGTCGAGGCTGTGCGGCTTGAGATCGAGGTCGATCTTGCGCTCCAGGGCCGCCAAATCCTCGCCGCAGGCCGCCTTGACGATCTTGTCGAGCGTCTCGCGGCGGCAATACAAGGCCGGCGCCCGTTGCGATTCGCCGCCCGGGCCCGCATCGCGGAAGCCCAACAGCGGATTGAATTCTTCTTGCAGCTTATCTCCCTGGTCGCGAATTCGGTCCAGCAGCTTTTCCACTTCCAGCCGATGGGCTTCGAGCTGTTCGCGCGTCGGTTTTTCGATCTCCTTGAACTTCGCTTGGGCCGCCGTCAATTCATCGATCGATTCCTGCCAGCGTTTGGCGAGCTGGCCGACGGTCTTCTGAATATCAAAATCGTCGGTGCAGAAGATCACCGCCGCGGCGCCATGTTCGTGGGCGTTGGAAAGCTTGCGGATGAACGGGGCGTGTGCCGAGTGCCGCGTGCCGTTGAAGACGCTGTGCGGATTGGCCTGTTCCGGTTCGTGCCGCAGGATGATCACCGCCTTGCCCTCGACGTTGATGCCCGCGTAATCGTCATATTCCTCGGCCTTGCCGGTAATGCCATAGCCGACGAAGGCCAGCGGCAGATCGAGCTTGCCCGAGCCGCCGATCGCCAGGGGATTGAAATCCTTGCCGAGTTGCAGCTCGATTTTCTGGCCGTCCGGCTTGTCGGCCGCGGTTGGCCCGACGAACGCGGCCCGGTTGACCGGCCCCAACTCCGTGCCGGTGGTCATGCTGAATTTCTGAAACGGCCCGCCGTCGAAGAGCTGGGTTTTCAGGCCCAGGGCGGCGAATTGGCCGGCGAGATAATCGGCCGCCTGATTGAGCCCTTGGCTGCCGACGCCCCGACCTTCCAACTCATCGCTGGCCAGGTAACGGACCGAGTCGAACAGCCGCGTCTCGGCGCTGGCGGCAGCGGTTGACTTTTCCTCGGCGGCAACGAGCAGCGAAGCCGGCCAGGCGGCGAGTCCGACCAGGCAAAGATAGGCCAGCACCGCAGCCAAGACGGGACGAGCAAGTTTCGGCGCCAATGCCGCGTTCCTGGTTGCACCGCAACGGCAGCGGTTTACGGGTTCCTCTTCTCTGTTCGCACGGAAGACTGCCACTAGCCCATGACTCGCCCTTGAATGGCGTGTGACGGACCGGAGGTCCGTCCTACGGGGCGAGAAGACTGCAACTAGTCGATGACTCGCCCTTGAACAGTCAGCCATTGACAAGTCGGCTCCCGATGAAAACAGACCTGAACAGAGAAGAGGAACCCGTACCTCGCAGCGGCCTGACGGCCGGTCACTACTGCCGGAAAGCATGGAAAGAAACCCTTTCGTGCGGCCCGGCGGAAGGGCGGGGGACGATCGACGGCGAGATTCATACATGAAATCGGCATCCGGATGAGGGTGCTTGGTTCTAACTCGTTGAATTGTTGGCTGTTGCGCCGCGAGCGTCAAGCAAGAATTCGCTTTTGACACAAGGCGCCGCCGCGGCTATGCTCTCGCCTCTTCGCTGCGGGCGGCAAAATGCTTACCACCGGCGGTCAATGGGACACGGATGTCCGCTTTTGACGCACGGAATGACGCCCGCCGCGCGAGGAAGGCCAGCCGCGAGGCGGCGACAGACTGTAGATGCGGCATCCTTGCCGCATACCGGAAAGCGGCACGGATGCCGCTTCTACTGTACATGGAGGCGCCCCTTGCTCCCCGGACGCAGCGTGTTGGTGGTCGATTCGTTGGAAGAAACGCGGGAAGTGTTGCGATCGTCGCTCGAACGCCGCGGCGTGCGGATTTTGGCGGCCAGCGAGCCCGAGCAAGGCTTGGCCCTGGCTCGCCGTCATCGGCCGGATCTGATCGTGCTCGACCTGGAGTGCCGGCGCGGCCAGGCGCGAGCCTCGGAAGAGCTCGCCGCCGCCTCGTTGGCCGACGAAACTCCTTTGGTGCTCTTGGGTAGCGCGCGACGAGCCCCGGCCTCGCTGCCGTCGGATCAGTTCGTCTCCAAACCCTATCATTACGGCCCGCTGATCCGTAAAATCGAAGAGCTGTTGGAACAGGCTCGACAGCCCGCGACTCGGGCAGGCTAAGCGCCTGCTGCGAGGGCGGAGACGCTGTTTCTGGAGTCGGCGCCGTGCCTTCGCTGTTCGTTTTTCGCGGCAATAATCAGGGGATGCGCTTCGAGTTGGAGGGCGATACGCTTTCGCTCGGCCGCGAAGCGGGTAACGACATCCAGCTTCACGACACCGAAGTCTCCCGCCGCCACGCCGAATTGCGGCGCAGCGCCAAGACCTTCACGCTGACCGATCTGGGCAGTTCCAACGGCACTTACGTCAACGGCAAGCGCCTCCAGTCCCATCAGCTCGCCAATGGCGACGAAGTGCAGATGGGCGGCTCGATGATGCTCTACACCTGCCTGGGCGACGAGTCGACCGGCGACCTGGCCGACAAGATCGATATCATCGCCCGCCACCAGCCGGGCGACCGCTCGCGGATCGTGCGCTCGATGAGCCAGGCCGAAGGCAGCCGCATTCTCGATGACGACTCGGCCGGCGCGGCCAGCCCCTGGCTGGCCCGGGCCCGCAGCAATTTGCAGGTCATGTATCGCACGGCGTTGGCCGTGAGCCACACGCTCGACATCGACCAACTGCTCAATCGGATCATGCAGTTGATCTTCGAGTGGGTCGAAGCCGACCGCGGCTGCATCATGCTCATCGACGCCGAGACGCAGAAGCTCGAACCGAAGGTGCGGCGAAACCGCAAGGGCGTAAAATCCGGGGACCGGATTACGATCAGCAAGACGATCCTCGACTACGTGATGGAGCACAACGAAGGGGTGCTCACGAGCAACGCCGGCGAGGACGAACGCTGGAACCCGGCCGCCAGCATTTTGCAATTGGGCATTTGCGAAGCCATCTGCGCCCCGATGCAGGGCCGCTACAACATGGTCGGCGTGATCTACATCGACACGTCGATCTCGCCGCAGCGGCTGATCCAGGAGCAGCAGGCGGCGAAGTTCACCGAAGAACACCTCAAGCTGATGATCGCCATCGCCCATCAGGCGGCGCTGGCGGTGGAAGACACCCGCTATTACTCGGCGATGGTGCAGGCCGAGCGGTTGGCCGCCGTCGGGCAGACGATCGCCACCCTTTCGCACCATATCAAGAACATCCTGCAAGGCATCCGCGGCGGCAGTTTTCTCATCAAGGAGGGACTGTCGCAGCACGACGAGTCGATGGTCGGCAAGGGTTGGGAATTCGTCGAGAAGAACCAGGAGCGGATTTCGAACCTGGTGATGGACATGCTCACGTTCAGCAAGGAACGCGAGCCGGAACTCATGCCCAGCGACATGAACGAGGTCGCGGGCGACGTCGTGGAACTCATGGCCTCGCGGGCACGAGAGAAGCAAGTCGAACTGCACTTCGTTGGCGCCGAGCGGCTGCCGACCTTGGTTTTCGACCCCGAAGGGATGCACCGCGCGATCCTCAACGTCGTGACCAACGCTATCGACGCGGCCGAGGCCGCGGCGCATGAATCGGGCGAAGAAAGCCCGGACGAAGAGCCTTCGGCCCCGCAGCCGCCGAGCCGGCAGGGGCGGGTCGAGGTCTGCGTGGGCTACGATGCGGCGGCGGGATTGGTGACGGTGACGGTCAGCGACAACGGCGCCGGCATTCCCGCGGAAGAAATCGACCAGATCTTTTCGCTGTTCGTGTCGCACAAAGGCGGCCGCGGCACCGGGCTGGGCCTGCCCGTCAGCCAGAAGATCGTCAAAGAGCACGGCGGCCGGATCACGGTCGCCAGCGGCGTCGGCGAAGGCAGCCGCTTCACGCTCGAAATTCCCGCCGTGCTGCCCGAAGGTTCTTCGCCCGGCGCCAAACTCGACGGCAAAACGCTGGTGTGAGCGCGGATAGTTAGCCACAGAGATCGCAGAGAAGTAAGGCAACAACGCTGGTGAAGCGGACGCCATCACCGGCGCGCTATGAACACTCAAGCTTCCTAATCGTTTCTTGTGGCGGTTAAATTTGGCGTTGGAGAAGGAGTAGCCTCAAGACGTCTCTCGGTGAACTCTGTGCCCTCTGTGGCTCTTCGGAAATCAAGAAAATGAGCGACGAACTGACGGAAGCGATCATCGGGGCGGCCATCGAGGTTCACCGGGTTCTCGGCCCGGGACTGTTGGAATCGATCTACGAGGCAGCACTTTGCCACGAACTCGGACTACGAGGTCTCGTCGTTGAACGGCAAGTCGAAGTGGATGTCACTTACAAAGGCATTATCATCAAAGGCCAGAAACTCGATATCCTTGTCGAAAATCAAGTCGTCGTCGAACTGAAGGCCGTCTCGAAGCTGCCGGAAGTCGCCCTGGCTCAAACCTTGGCCTACCTTAAAGCCACGGGCCTGAAACGAGCCTTGCTGCTCAACTTCGGCGAAAAGCGGCTCGTTGACGGAATAAAGCGTATCTCTCTCTATGAACTCCGTGCCCTCTGTGGCTGAAAACGTTTGAAAAAACTGTAGGGTGGGCAGACAATGCCTGTCACGCCAAACGGGGCATGATGATAGAGGAACTGCTAGAATTTGGCCAATGACGACCAGCGGCCTGCGCGGCAGGCGGCTGGTTTGCGGTCTATAGGCGGTAGAAGGAAACAACGATAAACGTTGGGCGATATGAAACGAGCTATTCAGCATACTTCATCCGCAGCCGTACTCGCCACGAGTGCCGAACTCTCACGGCGCGGAAACTGTTTGATCGCACTTGCAGCACTTTTAAGTTTGGTTATGGACTCACCTGCACAAGGGCCGAGGAAGGTCATTCCCAAGGATCAAAAGCCCGTCCTGCATGTGTTTCCGCCGTCCGCTGCCGAACAGTCCAAGCCTGGCATTGGAAAGTTCGTCATCTTCACTCGCGAACCCGTGGGCAGAGAATGGGATTTCATTGCTGGGGCGTGGGAGTGCATCCCGTCGAGCCCGGAGACGCCGTTCACCAAACGCGTGGAGTTTTGCCATTCATCGTGGAACTGCGCGCCGTTGCTGAACACGCTGGTCGCTGACGACAGCAACGGGATGCACCCGCGATTCGCAAGACTCCAAGTTGACACGGGCACCGGGGGTTACGCCGTGAACCTTTACGGAAAGTTCCGCCAGGAGATTCCCTTTATTCCGCTGGCGACGGACGGCGGCTCCTGGCTGGTCAGAAAGCCAGGAGAAACTGAAGGCTGCTGGAGCTACTCGCCAAAGCAGCGACAGTACCTCGCTCACTTTGTTGATCCGCCGCCCGCCGTCTTCTCGTGGTCAAAGCTGTCACCTGATGGCAAGAGCAGGGCCTGGGTACTGGCTTCCATGCCCCGCGGCTGGCAGGGGGGAATGCTTAGAGGCCGGCTCATTCTGCAAAGAGATGGTAAGAAGGCGGACGTTTCCGTCCCCATCGAATTAGAGGCTTTCCCTGGGAGCGGGGTACCGGTCATTCCTAAAGGAATTCAACTCACGTTTTCGGCTGAGGGAGAGGTCCAGTTTCGTGCGTGGAGGGGAGATAATGAAGCGGAAGATCGAGTCTGGAACATCAACATCGCAACAGGCAAGCTGAACGCAGGCGTAGCGCCTCATTCGCAGCCTGCCCAGGATCCAGAAGTCTTGGATGGAGTTCCAGTGCCGGAGTATCTGAGATCGGATGTCAGGGGATTGGAGCATTTTGGGCGATCCGGACTCGCGCCGGCGTTCCTATTGCATTTAGGTATTCTCAAAGAGCGGCCTGAGTACCCGGACTGCACAGCGGGCGTATCCCGGGACGGGCGACATGTGCTCTACAGAGCAGGGAAGGGGCCGTTAGCTCGGTTTTTTATCTACGGCGATTTGCTCACGAGGCAAACCGTGCGATGGGAGTCGCCTGACGGGCTTGACAATTCTCTGGAATTCGTCTGGGTCGAAACGCCAGATTGAGAAATAACATGGCCCAACAAGCTGGATGCAGCGAACTCTGGATCAGTTGTAGGCCGCGCGTCGCCGGCGCGAGAGTCCGCATGCTGATCCGGGACGCTGCGCCGGCGTGCATTCGGTCACATCGACCGAACGCAAAAAGAGCGGCATTGCGATGAGATGCGAGAGTGCGGGTTGCAGTCGGGTTCGTTTGTAGATGTCGTGTATTTCAAGCCTCAGAACAGGCTCGTCTGCCGCGCCTTCCGCCAGTTCTGCCGCTCGACCAATTCCTGATAACCGGACTTTGGCCCGGTGAAGGGTGCCTGCTCTGATTCGCCGGGCGCAGGCTGGGACGCGGCGCCCTCAGCAAGTGCAGCATCGGACTTTGCGGCCGATACCGGAGCAGAGGAAGAGTCCGCAGGCGATTCTGAGGCATCCGAATCAGCGGCCTCTGCTGGGATGCTGCGCTGCCTGCCCGTCTTTCTACGAATACGTGTCGTGACCGGCTCCGCCGCCGTGCCGCCCTTGCGGCTGCTGATGCGCTCGGGCGCGGCGTCGATGGTGTGCGAGGCTTTAAACGATTTTATTTGCTCGGCCAGTTCATGGGCCGGCGGCAGCGGCTCGCCGCCTTCCTCGGCACTTGTCCCGGAAAGAACCGCTTTAAGCCGGCCGCGCAGGTGAGTCAGTTGACTGAAATAGTCCTCATGCGCGAACACCGCCCCGATGCGGGACTGATAGTCCCGAAGCTGGGCTTCGGCGATGGAAAGGTCTTCTTTCGCCTCGGCGAGCTGGGCCTCGTAGCCGGCGGCCAAGCGGTCGAGAGCGTTTAAGATCGCCCGCGGGCCGTGATGGTCGCGGGAGAGCGCCAGGTGGCGCGTGGCGGCGCCTTCGAGGAACAGTTCCGGGCCGCCTTGCGGCCGCAGCAGCAGGCCGAATTTCAGGCCGCGATAGACGCCGAGTTCGACGCGCTGCGGCTCCCGCACCGATTCCGGCAGGTGTTTAAGGCGGTTGCCGAGCGCCTCCATCATGTCGTCGCGAGGAACCGATCGGCCGCCGATGACCAGGCGGTCGCCCGCATGAACGGCGAGCATCGCAGAATCTTCCTTCAGGCCGGAAACTCGCTTCGTGCGCCTTTCGATCGTCTCGGGCAGTTCCGTAACCGTACTCCACTGCCATAGTTGACGCCCCCGGTAACTTGCAAGGTTTGCGGGCACGGACTTTTTGCAAGGGAGGGATCGATGGCACGAAGCGTGGATGGCGCGAAGCGGCGGGCGTGGAGCGAACGGCTGCGACGGTTCGAGCGGTGCGAGTT
>DATKRK010000036.1:0-40877 GCA_035532215.1 Pirellulales bacterium
GATCCGCGCCGCGTGCATTTCACAGGACGACCGCCTCGACCGATTCATCCGCAACCGCCCCATCTCCCCGCACTCCCCCCGCTGTCGCCCGCGCCAAACCGCAGCCCCCCGCTAAAAAAACGAACGTCTACTTACGCCCAGTCATAGCAAATAAAGGTTCTCGGCGCAACCCTCCTACTCTGCCAAAAGCCCCCAGAATGCGCGATGGCCCTGGGGCCCGTCGTCGGCTGTACCGTCGTTTTTGCCTGCGCGGGCTGGGCAACCTTCGCGCCTGTCGGCGCTTTCCGCTTCGCAAAATCGCTGGCGATCGTGTTTGTAATGAGTCTGCCGCTTTGGTTCTTCTTGGCGTCAATGCAATTCACGCCGCGCAGGATCAAAAGCGTCGAACATCCCGCGATGTATCCGTCTGAATTCATGGTCATTGCAGGGCCGCCCGTCTTGGCAGCCGCAATGCTGACGGCCGTGCGAGCGAGAAAAGAGTCGGCGGCCCTGATCAGACAAGACTCCGCTGGTTGATTCTCCTGTTGACGGTTCCAACTCGGTAGAATAAACAACGTGCGTAGAAACTTTACGCGGCAGCCATCGGAAGACCCCACGTCATGGCCAGCGACGCGCCGCTCAATCCTTTCCAGCCGCCTTTGACCGCCGAAGTCATTGACGCGGCGAACCCGGTCGAACCCACGGCGGACGGGGCGCGCCCTTGGGGGCCTTGGGGGCCTTGGGCGACGCTTGGCTGGACGCTGTTATACTTCACGCTGCCAGGATTGAAACATTTTTGAAAGACTGAAATTTGAGGGTGATCAAGGTCTCCAGGTCGGGCTTGTGGGTCGTTGAAAGCTGGTCCAAGCATTGGTCGATTGTGGATTGGAAGTGCGCAAACGATGGCTGATGTCGCGAGTTGAGAACCGCTTTCTTCACGAATTTCCAAAGGCGTTCAATTTCCATGAGGGTTGAGTGAAATGCTGATTCATTATTCGGGCGAAACGCCCGTGACAAGGCGGTCTTCGCCTTGCGGTTCGAGACGTCGGCGAGGCGGCTTTACGCTCGTCGAGTTGCTGGTAGTCATCGCCATCATCGGTATTCTGATCGCGTTGTTGTTGCCCGCCGTGCAAGCGGCGCGCGAAGCGGCTCGGCGTTCGCAGTGCGTGGCCAACTTGAAGCAAATCGGCATCGGTTTGCAGAACTATCACGACGTCCACAAGGTGTTTCCCGCGGGCGGCATCTTTCAAAACAGTTGGGGCATTTCGTGGTGGGTCGGGCACATGGCCTTCATGGAACAAGTGCCGATTTACCAGCGTTTCGACATGATCAGCAATAACAACGGCTGGACCTATACCGACCCGAACAACGGGCAGATTGCCAACGGGCAATACCTCAAGTACATGACCTGCCCGTCAAGCCCCGTGCCCGGTCAAGGCGACCCTGGCGGCGGTTATTCCATCACTTTGCCTCACTACGCGGGCATTTGCGGCGGCGCCCCGATGCCGCCCTTGTTCTACGAGGCGCGCAGCCGCAACGGCGCCGCGTGCTGCACCGGCGGCAAGACTTGGACCGGCTTCTTCTCGTGGGGCGGGTTGCTGACGGCCAACGAGTGGCACTCGATGGGCGACGCCAGCGACGGCTCATCGAACGTGCTCATGGTAGGCGAAACTTCGGACTGGGCTTGGGACCTCAGCAACCCGAGCGCCGGTCCGCAACGGCAGTACATCATTCCCGGCTATCCTCACTCCTGGATGATGGGCGTGGGCAGTCCTGGCACGAGCGGCGGCTACTGGGGAGAGCGGATGTTCAACCTGACCACGATCATGTACCAGCCCGGGACCAACGATTACAGCCTTCCGGGAGTCGACAATAACCACGGGCCGAACAATCCGCTGATTTCGGCGCACCCCGGCGTGACGAACGTCTTGGCGGCCGACGGAAGCGCTCGCACGATGGCAAACTCCATCAATATGGTGACTTTGCTGCGGATTGCCACCCGCGACGACGGTACCAACGCGGCGATCCCCGGAACTACGGGAATTGGCGGACAGTAGGCCGCGAGTTATCGGGAGGCCGCGAGTTATCGAGGGCAAAGTCCGCGGGCGACGAGTTTGGGCAGGCGGGTCGCCCGCGAAGGTGCGAATCGATTTCCTCATTCCCGCTTGCGAACCGCCGCAAGCGGGAATGATTGTTTTCACAAGCCAAACGAGCGTCAATAAGTTCGGCTTCGAACTCGTTTCATTGAATGCTGGCGTGCCAGCCAAGAATCCGTATCATAGGTCGGGCCGTTCAATTCATCTCTTACCCGAAACTTAGAGAATCACGATGAAAACAGGCGATGCTCTCGTTTCTTGCGGCGGTGCGTTTTTCCGTCATTCGCTTCGCATTGCAGCCCTGGGGTCTCTCTGTCTGGCGTTGCCGCTCTTGTCGGGTTGCGGCGGCGGGACCGGCGGGCCTCAAGGCAAAGTCAGCGGCAAAGTGACATACAACGGCAGTCCCATCGTTACCGGAGCGACCGTTTCCTTCCTTTCCGAAGGGGGAGGCGGCTCTGCGGCCGGAACGGTCGGCGCCGACGGAAGCTATCAATTGCGATCGATGAACGGAGACCGGATTCCCGCCGGAACGTACAAAGTCATGATAACTCCGCCGGTCGCCCCCACGCTTTCTCCCGAAGAGGCGATGAAGGCGTCGATGCCGGGTGAAAACGCCAAAACCAATCCCGTCAAGGGACCCGAGAAAGAGGCCACGATTCCGGACCAATATCGGAGCGTCACGACCACGCCCGCTAAATTCGACGTCAAGGAAGGCGACAACGCGATCGACATCGTGTTGCAGGATAAGAAATGATTCGGCGCCGCGGGCTTTGCTCCAGGGTTTCGCCAAGTCATTCGGTTGACGCCGAACGGAGCAGTCGCTCGGCGTCCGCGGTCCGCCCGACCTGCTCGTAAAGTTTTGCCAGCCGAAGCAAAAGCTCTCGGTCGCCGGAATGTTGCCGCAGCCGCGGTTCCAGCTCCAGGATCTCGATCTCGGCCTCGGTCAGGCTCTGGCTGGCGGCTAGTTCCTCCGCGGCTGCCGCCGGCTGGTTCAGTTTCAGATAAGCCTGGCCCAGCTTGTAGCGGGCTTCCTTGTTGTAAGGCTGAGCGGCCGCGACTCGCTTCAAATCCTCAGCCGCTTCGGCGTACCGCCCGAGATCGAAATACAGGATGCCCCGCAGCATCAGAGCGCCGGCCGAATCGGGCGTCTTGGCCAGCACCCGATCGATCTGAGCCAGCGCTTCGCCCGTGAGGCCCTCCAGACGCAACAGATATGCGTCTTTCATTCGCACCGCCTCGGCCGCCGCCGGATGAGCCAACAGCCCGTCCGTCTCCTGGCGCGCCGCGGCCAACTCGCCCGACTCGATCAACGGCCCAACCAACTCGACGCGGATGGCGAGTTTTCCCTGTTCGCTCGACTCGCGGCGCAATGCTTCGCGGTAGGCGCGAATGGCGGCCAGCGATTCCTTGCTCCCTTGCAGGATCTGACCTTCGACCTGCCAAGGAAACGGATCGTCGGGAGCGATCCGTTCGAGACGCCGGCATTGTTCCAAGACTTCGCCCTGGGGGCCGTTTTTCAGTTCCAAGCGGATGCGTTGCTTGAGCACGGCGGCCTGCTCGGGGCCCGCTCGATCGGCTGCGGCGAGCGCCCTCAGCGCCAACGCGTCGACGCCCGCTCGTTCCGCCTCTTGCGCCAGCCGCAGCAGTTCGCGCGGCTCGCACGTCGTCGCGTCTTCGATCAGACTGAACAGGCCGAGGGCTTCGTCCCAGCGGCCCGTGGCGCCCAACGCCCGGCACCTCAGCAATTGGGCCGCGGGAAAATTCCCCCCCGCGGCGATGACGCTCTGTTCCAACAGCGGCTCGGCTTGCTCGGGATGCGCGTCGAATTGCGCTCGCGCTTCCTCGAACAACCGCCGGGGTCGGCCTTGCCTCCAGTAGAACAGGCCCGCGCAAACCAATAGCGCCAACACGAGCCACACCCACGGACGCTCCTTTTTCGGCGGGGGCTGGACGCTTTTTTTAGGGGCTTTTTTAGGGGTTTTCACCCGTTCCCTCCGCCAGCACGTTGGTTCGCCCGGCCGACAGTCGGCGAAAGACTTCGCGCCGGCCGCCCGGCCAGACGACGCCGACTTCGAGCGCGTCGGCCGCGGAAACCGGAAACAAAATGCGCAGGTCGGACTGCGAAAGATATCCTGCACCGCTGCGCACGAAGCGCACCAGCGACCGGCCGTCGTGCTCGAACGTGACTTTCGCCCCGATCGCTTCGCGATCGCACGTTTCGCCTTGCAGCTTGACCCGCAGCCAACGCTCGGACGGTCGCCGGTTCTTCAGCAGCACGACCGGATCGTTTTGGTGGACGACCACCAGATCGGCCGCGCCGTCATTGTCCAAATCGCCCACGGCGGCGCCTCGCCCCGCGTGCGGCGCGCTGAAGTAAGGGCCGGCCGAGTCGCTGACGTCGGCGAACGAGCCGCCCGCAAGATTGCGAAACAGAAACGCCGGCTGGCGGTAGGGCGAACGCCCGACGTGGTAGTAAACGTGCCCGTTGATGACGTACAGATCGAGCCAGCCGTCGGAATCGAAATCGGCGAAGCCGGTTCCGAAACCGACCAGCGCTCGGCAGCGTCCGCCCAAGCCGGCCAACACGCTGGCGTGCGTGAACGAGTCGTTTCCGTCGTTGCGATAGAGCGAATTGTCTTCCATTTCGAAATTCACGACCCACAGGTCGCCGCGGCCGTCGCCGTTGTAATCGCCGAAGTCGACGCCCATGCTCCCTTCCGGGGCGCCAAATTCGCTGGCGGCCGTCCCCGACAAAGTCGCTTGCTCTTCGAAGCGCAAGTCGCCCCGGCCCAGATACAGGCGATTGGCGATCACGTCGTTGGCGATGTAGAAATCGATCCAGCCGTCTTCATTGACGTCGGCCGCGAGCACGCCCAGACCTTTGTCGGCCCGGCGGATGCCGGCGGCGTCGGTGATCTCCTCGAAGCCGGCGCCCTGGCGATTGCGGAACAATTGATCCGACACGCCCGGATAGCTTTGCGGCGCGCAGACATCGCGCACGCGCGAATCGGGCTCGCTGCAAGGCTTGTTGTCGGCGGGCCGCCAGTCGAGATAATTGGCGACGAACAGCTCGGGCCAGCCGTCGCGATCGAGGTCGGCCCAAGCGGCGGCGGTGCTCCAGCCTTCCAGCGATAGCCCCGATTTCTCGGTGACGTCCTGAAAACGGCCGCGGCCGTCGTTGCGGTACAACCGACTGCAACGATATCCGCTCACGAACAGATCGGTAAAACCGTCGCGATCGAAATCGGCCGCGGCGCAGCCGTGCGTGTAGCCGGCCGCTTCGGCCAGTCCGGCCTCGGCCGTGACGTCGACGAATTTCCAATCGCCGTCGTTGCGATACAGCTTTCCGGACATGCCAGAGATTTCGAGCGGCGCTGAGGCGATGCAGCCCCCGCCGGGAAAGAACAGATCGAGATCGTCGTCGTTGTCGTAATCGATCATCGCCACGCCGCCCCCGACGGTTTCGAGAATCGTATACTGCCGGGCTTCTGCGCCGTTGCGATAAGCGAAGCGGACGCCCGAACGCTCGGTCATGTCTTCGAACCAATCGTCGGGACGGGCCTCGCGCGGCGCGGGCGGGGGAGTTTCATCCGCGTGCGACTGAGCGGTCGTTTCGACCGCGGCGGCCGCAGGTTCTTCATCGGGCGGCGCGGGGGGCGGTTCAGAGCGATTGCAGCCGCCGAGAAGCAGCCCAAGGGCGATGCTGGAAATGAGCCAACGACAACCCGTCGCGTCGAACATCGTGATCCTGAAAAGCGGTAGGAAGCCCAGACGAGCACTGTAATTGTAGCAGTTTTTCCGCCGCCGGCGCAAAACCCAACGGCCAAGTTGCACTCCGAAAGTTCCGGGAGTAAGGTCAAGCATGCAAGGCGAGTTTGCAGGCGTCGCCCATGAGTTGCAGAACAATGAATCGCAGGACATTGAATCGCAGGATCCGAGCAACGGGCAATCGATGATATCGGCACGAGGATGGTTGATGAAGACGGCGGCGGCAATGGCTCTCGGCCTGGCGACGGCGGCCCCCGCGGCCGAGGCCGAGCAAAAAACGCTCCCGGCCCGGGCGCCGCACGTGGCGCTGGCCATTCACGGCGGGTTGGGGATGCCGAAAGCGGCTCTGACGGCCGAACTGGAAAAGGAGATTCGCTCCAAGCTGGCCGAAACGCTCGCAGCCGGCCGAAACGTGTTGGCCAAGCCTGGCGCCACCAGCCTCGACGCCGTCGAGCAAACCATCCGCATGCTGGAAGACTCGCCGCTGTTCAACGCCGGCAAGGGCGCCGTGTTTACGCACGAAGGCCGCAACGAGCTCGACGCCTCGATCATGGAAGGCAAGACCAAGCGGGCTGGCGCCGTGGCGGGGGTGACGATCGTCAAGAACCCGATCTCCGCGGCGCGGGCCGTCATGGAGCGCTCGAAACACGTGATGCTCATCGGACGCGGCGCCGAAGTGTTTGCTACGCAAGCCGGGCTGGAGATCGTCGATCCGGCCTATTTCTGGACGTTGCCGCGCTGGCAGCAAATTCAGAATTCGTGGAAAGAGGACAAAACGAGCCAGGCGCCTCCGCTTCGCACCCGCGGCGAGCACGGTTGGGGCACCGTCGGCGCGGTGGCCGTCGACGCCGCCGGCAACCTGGCGGCCGGCACGTCGACCGGCGGCATGAACAACAAGCAATTCGGCCGCGTGGGCGATTCGCCGATCATCGGCGCCGGCACGTACGCCGACAACGCCGGCTGCGCCGTGTCGTGTACCGGCCACGGCGAGTTTTTCATCCGCTTCGCGGTCTCGCACGAAATCAATTCGCTCGTCAAGTATCAAGGCTTGCAGGTCGAGCAGGCCGCCGATCGGGTCGTCAACGAGACGCTGAAACAAGCCGGCGGCGAAGGCGGCGTGATCGCGCTCGACGCGATGGGCAATTACGCCGACGCCTTCAACTCGGAAGGCCTGTATCGCGGCTATATCACCAAGGACGGCAAGGCGACGGTGCTGCTGTACGAGCGGTAGCCCGGCATCAAAATTAGTTGGGCGGCGCCCGTTTTTGCGTAGCCCAGGCATTTATGCCTGGAACCCACGAACCTTTTTAACCCCACTCCCGAACGGCGCCTCGCCGGCCGCTTCAGCGGCCGGCGAGGCGCCGTTCGGCAAAGGGGACGGCCCGGCGCACGTATTCCCAGGCATAAATGCCTGGGCTATTTAAAGCTTCATCGCTCCGTCTAGCCCCGCGTCGCCTCCGCCAACACCGTATCTTCGTGCTCGTAGCCCGGTGCGCAGCAGCAGAGAAACTTGAGCGTTTCGCCGCCGTCGTTGGCGATGGCGTGCGTCTTGCCCGGCGGAATGGCGATTGCGTCGCCGGGACCAACGCGGCGCAGTTCGTCGCCGATCCGCATCTGACCTCGCCCGCTGAGGATGTAATAGATTTCCTCGGTCCGCGGGTGATAGTGCGGCGTCGTGGTCTGGCCGGGCGCGACGCGAGCCTCGGCCAGGCTTTGCTGGCGGATCGACGAATTGCGGTAGGCCAGCAGTTCGCGGATCTCCGAGCCGTCCATCGTGGTGAACGCCGGCGCCTCGTCGATATTGCGAATGTCCAAGTTCGCGCTCCTTGAATTCTTGCGGGGCCCGAAATGCGGCAACAAACCGTCTCGCGTTGAGCGACCGTCCTAGCCTGCAAGCATGTTGCGCATGCCGCGGCTTTCCGCCGCTTTGATCCGTCGCGCTGCACCGCTCTTGCGTCGGGCTGGTTACGGCATGCGGAGCATGCCTACTACTTTCTCGCGGGCGCCGCCGCCTTGCAAGGCGTTTGGCCCTGCAATTCAAGGTTCATCCGGTAGTTGCATACCTATCCCGCAAGTCGTTGCCTTCACTGGGGTTCGCGGTTGGATTTTCCGAGGCATGACTCCGATGTCCAAAGGGCCGGAAGAAAACGGCCTCTGGCGATGGGCGCCGCCAGAGGCCTGAAGCGCCCTTGGGCGCATCGGATGCCCGAATATCCCTTGCCTTGCTTGCGTCCCTGCGGAGCCTGACTGGCGTTTCTTCGGGCCGGGTCAGCAGGCCGCCGTTCTGCGATTTGCCACAACTACCTTTGGACATCGGAGTTATGCCTAAGAAAATCCATCCATGTCCGACTACCGGCCGCGAGGTACGCCGCTTCCGGATGAACCTGATTCAAGCGAAGATTTCCGTCCCCGTCAGCGGCGGGGGGGCGAAGACGCGGCCGCACGAAGCGCAACTTTCGCGATCGCGCGGCGCGGGGCGATGGCATTCGCCGCAGGCTTCCAGCACCGGCCAATGCCGATGCCAGCGGTAGGCCAGCCAGCCCGGCGGGCCGAACAGAAACACAAACATCGCCCACGCACCCGCGCCCGGCAAAGCGAACCGCACTTGCCGGCGATAGGCGAGCGCAGCCAGCACGGTGGCCAGCAGGCAGACGATCAACAGCTCCGGCCAGAACATCGCCATGATCTTCGAGAGCGGACCGGCGTAATCCGGGCCGCGGACTTCGGAGGCGGCGGCGTAGAAGATGATCGGCAGCACCGCCGGCATCGGCACGGCCGGGGTGTATCGCCAGATTTCGTGAGGTTCCCAGCCCCCTGACAACTGCCTGACCGTCTCGCGGCGAACGACCTGCCCCTCGGCATTCAACCACAAGAATTGCCGCTCGAGCGTACGATCGACAATGCGGCGGCCAAATGCCAACACCGCCTTGCCTTCGCCTGCATCGTACCACTCGATCAATTCCGCCTGCGCTTCAACGGGAATGGGCCAGCGCCGCAGCGGTTTCGCGCCGAGGTCGGTCTCGATGACTTCAGTCTTCGTGCGAACGAGCATCTTTTCACGCGGCGACTCGTCGGCCGCTGCGCCAGGCGGCGACGGGGCAAGCCCGATGCTGAATGCGCTTTGGAATTCGCCGATCTGGGCAGCCGTCCGCCGCTGGAGATCGATGCGCCACAGCGCGTCGCCCGACAGCAATAAGATCGTCGATTCGGGCAGCTTGGCGTTGGGGAAGTTGAAGACGCCAGCGTACCTGCGGCTGACCATAACGCCGTGCCAGGGCGGCCTTCGGCCCTCGATGGCGAATTGATCCTCAGGCGCCGGCGGCGTCAGGCTTAAGCCGCTGCGGCTCAGATAGCCCACGCACTCCTTGGTATCAGGCTGATAGCCGACAAAATAGGCCCGTCCGTCCGGTCGTCCGTCGTGCAGAAAATACCAGTGTTCATCACGAGCGTCTTTATCGGTCCACAACGGAATCAAGCGTTCCTGCCAAGGGAACGGAACCAAATCGGCTTCTTCTCGGCGCATCGGCTCGCACAGCCACTCGACCCCAAGCCAACCGCCGCGCTTCAAGACTTCTGCGGGCACAGGCCGGCCGTCGGAGAAGCGGTATGCGTCCGCAGCGCGCGAATTCTTCCAGTCGCGACGCCATTTGATGACGACGGCGTCAGGCAACATGCGGAGCGTTTCTTCGTCGTGCGTCCCAAAAAATGCCGAAGGAATTGAATCCACGAGAATTGCCGTGACGATGGCCCAGGGCATTGCGATGCCGAAGGCGACAAACGCCGCCATGATCAGGCGCGGTAAGAATTCGGGTTGCGGCTTCACGGAATGATTCTCCGAACTTTGCTGGTGGCCGAGCGGAACAGGGAAGAGGAAGCGTACTAGGAGAAATCTCGCGATTTCGCCAGGTACAAGATGGAATAGATCGTCCCGGCGGCGATCAGGGCGAACCAAGCCCACGACCAATAGTGCCACCAGCCGGGGATCAAATATTGCAGGCTTTTGCTCGGCCCCGCCAGAGCCAGGCTGGAAAGAGCGGCCACGCCGAACAATGGCAGCAGTCGCGTGCCGAACCACCGGCCGGGCCAAATGCCGGAGAGAAAGCTGCCGAAATAGATCGCCAGCATCCACAAGCACCTTCGCCACGCCTCCGCCGTCATCGACCACTCAAACGGCCCGGCGTGCTTGTCGGGCAAAGAGGCCCACCAGGCGTAAGCTACCAGGGGCGGCGCCGAGCAGAGCAAGTAAGCCGCCGCTCCGACGAAGAGCTTCGCGGCAATCAATTTCCGTCGGGAGATAGGGCGGTAAAAGAGCCATGTCCACGCGCCCCGCATCGATTCCAAAAACGATTGTTCGAAGCCCAACAGCACCGCCAGGCAAAACGAGATCGCCGCGGCTTCGACGGTAAAGCGATCGCCCAAGAAGGGAACCGGCGCCACCGTGGGCCCCGGCGGAAGCCGGTAACCGACCCCCCTTGCCAGGCAGTAGCCGAAGGCCGCCACGCTGATCGCGGCGAACACGGCTATTTCACGAAGCTCTTTGAGCGTCAAGGCTTTCAACATCGCGATGCTCCGCGGTGAATTCGGGCAGTGCGCGGCGCGGGCCGCGAGTGTATTCGATAAACGCGTCTTCCAGGTTCAATTCCATCACGTCAATCGCCTGCGGGTCGAGCGCTTCGCACGACCGCCGCTGCCGTTCCCCATAGCCGACCACGATCAATTCCAGGTTCGTCCCCGCCTGGCGGCTGCTCACCAATCCGGCGAGGTCAGGCAGCTCGGGCGCCGCGCCGCTGAATTTGAGCACGACCTTTCTCACCGAATCCTTGAACGCGTCGGTCGGGCAGTCGACGCGCAACACGCCGTCGACCAGGATGCCGATGCGATCGGCCACGCGTTCGACGTCGCCCAGAATGTGCGAACTGAACAGAATCGTCCGCCCACGGCGCTGGATGACTTGGATCAGCGATTCCAAAAAGTCTCGCCGCACGACCGTGTCGAGGCCGAGCGTCGGGTCGTCGAGAATCAGCAGTTCCGGATCGGGCGCCACGGCCAAAGCGAGCGAGAGCTGGGCCCGCTGGCCGTTCGAGAGGCGGCGGATTTTCGTGCGGCACGGCAAAGCGAAGTGGTCGAGAATTTGCTCCAGCAAACCCTCGTTCCACGTTGGATAAAAGGCGGCGGCAAAGCGGGCCATCTCGCCGACCGTCATCCAGCGATAGAGCGGGTGACCTTCGGCCAGGTAGGCGATCCGCGCTCGCGTGGCCGGCGTCAGTTCGGCCGCGTCTTCGCCCAGTAGGAACGCCTTGCCCGAGTCGGGATGGACCATGCCGGTCAGCATCTTGATCGTGGTGCTCTTGCCGGCGCCGTTGCGGCCCAGAAAGCCGTAGACGCTGCCTTGCGGCACGCGCAGGTCGAGCGAATCGACCACCGCGCGGCGGCCGTAATATTTGGTCAGGCGTTGCGTGAAGATGGCGTCGCTCATCAGGCTTGGCTCCACTGAAACTGGCCGGCGCGCTCGGCGACCGCCGCCACGACCTCTTCCGCCGAAAAGCCCAGATACACCGCCTCGGTCAGCAAGCGGTCGAGCAGCTCTTCCAGCCGGGCCTTGCGGGCCCGCTTGGTCAGCTCGGCCTTCGGCTCGGCGACGAACGCGCCGAGGCCCTGCCGCGTGTGCAACACGCCGTCGCGCTCCAGCTCGGTATAGACGCGGGCGACCGTGTTGGGATTCACGACCAGCGTCCGCGACAAGTCGCGCACCGAAGGCAGTTGCTCGCCGGGCTGCAACCGGCCGCGGGCCACGGCCTCGCGAATCTGCTCGCCGAGTTGGCGGTAGATCGGCAAACGGCTGGTTGGGTCGATGCTGAATTCCATAGGACCTCGCGAACTGTACTAATACTACTAATACAGTTCGGCGAAGTCAAGCGGCAGCGGGCGTTTTTTCGGCATTACGGGATCCCGAGGCGAGCCGGTGGCGTCAGCCTCTGGGTCAAACCGCATCGCACCCGGAGGCTGACGCCACCGGCTCGCCGAACAAGGCCGGCGCCTCGAAAGCCTTCTTCTTAGCCTGCCTCGCCTGCCGGATGTTTTGTCGCGGGCTTGCGAAAGATGCCCACGCGCGCCGGGGGGTACTCGCGCACATCCCAGCTTTCCGCAGCAGGCAAGGCGCCGAAATCGAACCGCGCATCGCTTTCGACGACGAACAGGCTTTCCGCGGGCGCCGCGGCCAGCAGCTTGCCGATCAGCTCAAGCATCTCGTCGCGCCGCGAAACGTAGAACTCGAACGGCGGCGAACAAAACACGACCCAGGCCGCGGACTGCGACAGGGCGGGCAAATTGACGCCGCGACGAAAATAGATGAACGTGTCGGCGGCGACGGCTTCGACGGCTTCGGCCAGGCCGAGCGACGCGGCATTGCGGCGGACACCAGCGGCGCTGGGGAAGTGCTGTTCGAGAAACAAGGCCGCCGAGGCGCCGCGGCTGAGCGCTTCGAGCCCCAACGCCCCGGTGCCGGCGAACAGGTCGAGGACGAATTTTTCCTTCACGTCCGAACCGAGCAAATTGAACACCGCCTCTCGGACGCGGTCTTTCATCGGCCGCGTCCGCGGGTCGCCGCTGTATTCGAGTTTCCGGCCGCGGTGGACGCCGCCGATGATGCGCAGCACGCTCGGTTGACGATCGGGCGGAGCGGCCGCTTTGGCCCGGCGGCCGCGACGGGCGTTTTCGGGCGCGGGCCCGGTCGAGCCGCGAGCGCTGGTTTTGTCGGCCTTCGAGCCTGGCTTTCGCGGCATGGTTCGTCGCTGTGGGGGTGGAATGCGGAGCTGATCCGAAAACGGGCGGCAGGCGGGACGCCCGCGCCATCCGGCCGCGTTTCGAATCGCCTCCAGGGTTGCCAAGGCCGGCGTCGCAAGAACTTACGCACGGCCCTAGACGTATGTTACATTCATAGCATCGGGCCGTCGCCCCCGATTTGAACCGAAGACGGCCCGCGAGCGACGTCAAATTCGGCCCTGCTGTTCAAAGAAGATGGGAAATCTCAATATGTTCCGACGTTCATGGATTGCACTTGCACTGCTGTTGGGGTTTGCGACGGGGCTGCCCGCCCAGGACGAGAAAACCGGCGATGAAACTGCCGAGAAAACCGGCGATCAGGCGCCGGTTGAGAAGGCGGCGGCCGAAAAGCCCGAGGCTGAGAAGCCGGCAGCCGGCGCCGCGGGCGATTTCGAACAGCAATTCGCCGAATGGAAAGAGCTGCTGGCCAAGCTGCGGGCTTTGCGCGCAAAGTGGTTCAGCGCCAAGCCCGCAGATCGGAAGGCCATCGAAGACGAATATGCGGAGTTGGTCAAGCAGGGCGAAGAGCTGGAGCCCAAGATCATCGCGGGCGCCGAAGCCGCCTATGCCGCCGATCCGAACAAGCACGAGGAATTCGGCAAGTTTCTCGCCGAATTGGTCAACGACGAGGTCGAGCACGACGACTATGAAGTCGCCTTGAAGCGGGCCCAACTGCTGATCGAGCACGCCTACGACAATCCGCGGATTTACAACCTGGCGGGCATCGCCGCGTTGGCCACCAACCACTTCGACGAAGCGGAACGGTATCTCAACGACGCCCAAAAGGCCAGCTCGCTCGACAACACCGGACAGCTCTTTTTGAGCAAGCTCGCCGAATGCCGCGAACTTTGGGAGAAAGAGGCCAAGATTCGCGAGGCCGAAGCCAAGGCCGACGACCTGCCGCGCGTGCTGCTGAAAACTTCGCAGGGCGACATCGTCGTCGAGCTGTTCGAGAACGAAGCCCCGAACACCGTGGCCAATTTCATCAGCTTGGTCGAGGCGGGCAAATACGACGGCCTGTTGTTCCATCGCGTTTTGCCGCACTTCATGTCCCAGGGCGGCGATCCGAAAGGCGACGGCACGGGCGGGCCGGGGTACAAAATTCCCTGCGAGTGCTACAAGCCCGAGCATCGGCTGCACTTCCGCGGCAGCCTGAGCATGGCCCACGCGGGCCGCGACTCGGGCGGCTCGCAGTTCTTCATGATGTTTCGTCCTTCCGGCCCGATCTCCGGCTACGATCTGAACGGCAAGCACACGGTGTTCGGCCGCATCGTCGACGGGATGGACGTGCTGGCCAAGATTCGGCGCACCGAGAACGAAAAAGGCGAACCGACCAACAACGACAAGGACAAGATCATCGAAGCCAAGGTGCTGCGCAAGCGCGATCACGAATACCATGTCGTGAAGGTGGGCGACCCGGCCCCGCCGGCCGCTGAAAAGCAAGATCAAAGCGCCGAGAAGCAGGACGAGTAAAGCGATCAGCTTAGTTTCGACATGCTGCCCGCGGCGGGCGGCAACGGCGAATTGCGATACTCCTGGCTGGCGATAAGGCTGAGTTGCACGTCGCGCTGGGTGGCGCCGGCGCGCATCTGAGCAACGTAGTTGGCAAGTTCGCTGCTCGTGGGCGTGCGGTCTAAGTATTCCTGGTAGAACCCGGTGATTTCGTTCTGGAAGTTCTCGTCGCTGTACAAGAAGCCCAGCACCACCTGCGGCTTGGTCGCCTGCTGCTGGTTCAAAGCCTGGAGCCAGAACGACAGCCCTTGCGCGTCGGGATTGCGATGGAGCAGCCGCTGGTAGAGCGCGGTGACCCAGCCGGCATTGGTTCCGCCCGCCGATTGGAAGAACTCGACCGAGCTGATCATCCCCGCGATCACGTTTTCCGGTCCGCCGTCGCGCTTCCAGACCTGGTCTCGCCAATACGCCAGGCCCTGCGCGTCGGCAGGCCGCAGCAGGAACTGCTGGAAGTATTGCTGGATGATCGGATCGAGCCGCTCGTTACTCTCGAAGATGCCCTGAGCCACGATGCTGTAGGGCTGGCCGCTGTTCACCAGATTGGTCCAATACAGCAATCCCGCGTCGTCCGGCGCCCGGTGCAGCACCTGTTCGTACAACTTGACCACCGTGCTGGCCTGGTACGACAAGACTTCGACCGTGGCCGAGTTGCTCGCCGCCGTGCCGTCGATGATGCGATACGTGAAGCGATCCAATCCTGGGAAGTTGGGGCCTTGGGTATAAGTAAACGAGCCGTCGCGGTTCAGTACGACCGTGCCGTGGGTCGGCGCGGTCGTGATTCTGACCGTGACCGGATCGCCATAGGGATTGCTGTCGTTGGCAAGCACGCCGCCCACGTCGGGCGTCGAACTGCTGTTGGTCACGCTCAGCACGTAAGTGTCGTTATTCGCCACCGGGGGCGCCTTGACCTGGATCAGGAAGGTGATCGGGGCCGACGTATCGACGCCGCCATCGCTCGTGCCGCCGCTATCGTGCAGCCGCACCGTGACGTGCGCCGAACCGTATCCGCCCGGCGTGACCGTATAGTCCAGCGTGCCGTTCGCGCTGATCGTGGGCTGCACGAAGAACAGCGAGTTGTTGTCGTTCGTGACGACGAAGTTCAGCGCCTGGTTCGCTTCGTTCGCCGGGCCCGCGCTGATGCCGGTCGCCCAATTCGGCACGCTGACGTGGCCCGAGTTGAGATTCACCAATTGGCTCGGGCCGGGGATGAAGCTAGGCGCATGATTCACCGGATTCACGAACACCGTGAGCAGATCGTCGACCGAAGCCAGGGCCAGGTCGGTGGCGCGCACGCTCAGGTGCGCCGTCCCGAATTGATCCGGCAGCAGGTGCAGCGAGAGCGTCGTACCGTTGATGCTGCCGGTCGCCAGGGCGATATTGTCGTCGGCGGCCAGTGTGTAGGTCAGCGCGTCATTGAAGTTGGCGATGTCCACGTCGGCGAAGACGTTCGCCAGGCTGAGTTGCACGTCGGGACCGTTTTCGTTGAGCACCTGGTTGGGCAGCGCGGCCGCCACCGTCGGCGCGTGGTTCACGTGGTTGACGGCGATATCGAAGGTCTGAACGGCCGACGTGTCGACGCCGCCATTGGCCGTGCCGCCGTTGTCTTGCAAGCTGACCGAAACTATCGCATTGCCTACGGCGCCGGGCGCCACGGTATAGCTCAAGGCGCCGCTGGGCGAAACGGTCGGCTGAACGGCGAACAGCGAGTTGTTGTCGTTCGTGATGCTGAAGGCGACCGATTCTCCCGCTTCATTCGCGCCGGGGCCGGGGCTGATGTTGGTCGCCCAGCCGATCACCGCGTGCGCGCCGCTGTCCTGGTTCACGGTTTGATCCAGGCCTTTGGCGAAGCTCGGCGGGTTGTTCACGAAATTGACGTTGATCGCAAAGGTCTGCGTCGCCGACGTATCTTTGCCGCCATTGGCCGTGCCGCCGTCGTCGTGCAGGCGGACCGAGACGTGCGCCGTACCGCTGGCATTTGCGGCCGGGGTATAGCTGAGCGCGCCCGTGAGGGGATCGATCGCCGGCTGCACGGAGAACAACGTAGAGTTGTCGTTCGTGACCAGGAAGTTCAACGTCTGCCCGGCTTCCGCCGGCGCGACTCCGGGGCTGATTGAGGTTGCCCACGCGGCGACGCTTTGCGGCCCCGAATTTTCGTTCACCGTTTGATCGGCGCCTTTGACGAAGCTCGGGGCGGAGTTGATGAGATTGACCGTGATGGTGAAAGTTTGAATGGCCGACGTATCGACGCCGCCGTTGGCCGTGCCGCCGTTGTCGTGCAACTGGACCGAGACGTTGGCGACGCCGCTGGCGTTCGCCGCCAGCGCGTAGCTGAGTGCCCCGGTGAACGAGTCGATGGCTGGCTGTTGCGAGAACAAGCCCAGGTTGTCGGTGGCGACGATGAAGTTCACCGTTTGCGTCGCTTCGTTGCCGCCGGCGCCAGGGCTGATCGCCGTCGCCCAGCCGTTCACGGTGTAGGGCCCAGTGTTTTCGTTCACCGTCTGGTTGGCGCCGGCCGCGAAGCTCGGAACGTCGTTGACGAAGTTGACCGTGATGGTGAACGTCTGCGTGAGCGACGTATCTTGGCCGCCGTTCGCCGTGCCGCCATTGTCGTGCAAAACAACCGTCACGTCCGCCGTCCCGCTGGCATTCGCGGCGGGCGCGTAGGTCAACTCGCCCGTGGTCGGGTCGATGGCCGGCGCCGTGGCGAACAGGGCGGGGTTGTCGTTCGTCACCGTGAAGGTCAGCGTTTGCGACGCTTCGTTCGCGCCGGGGCCCGGGATGATGTTCGTCGCCCAGCCGGAGATCGTTTGCGACGCCGCGTCTTCGTCGACCGTTTGATTCACGCCGGCCGTGAAGCTCGGCGCTTGATTGACGAAGGCGACCGTGATCGTGAAGCTCTGCAGGGCCGAGGTATCTTGGCCGCCGTTGGCCGTGCCGCCGTTGTCGTGCAATTGTACGGAGACGTTCGCCACGCCGCTGGCATACGGCGCCAGCGTATACGTCAGGTTGCCGGAAATCGGATTGATGGCCGGCTCGACTGCGAACAAGCCGGGGTCGTCGCTCGTGACGATGAAGTTCAAGGCTTGAGTGGCATCCTGGTTGCCGAGGCCGGGACTGAGATTGCTGGCCCAGCCGGCCACCGTGTGAGCGCCGCTGCCTTCCAAAACCGCTTGATCCGCACCCTTCGTGAAACTGGGCGCCTGGTTGACGAAGGTCGAGGTGATCGTAAACGTCGTCGGCGCCGACGTGTCGACGCCGCCGTTGGCCGTGCCGCCGCTGTCGTGCAATTGAACCGTGACGTTGGCCGTGCCGCTCATGTTCGCCGCCAGCGTATACGTCAGCGTGCCGGTCACCGGGTCGATCGCGGGCTGTACCGCGAACAGCGATGGGTCGTCGTTCGTGACGATGAAATTCAGCGCCTGGTTGATTTCGTTCGCGGGACCGGGGCTGATGTTCGTGGCCCAATTCGGGACGGTTTGAGAACCGCTATTTTCCAGCGAGGCGACGTTCGGGCCGGCCGTGAACGAAGGCGCCTGATTGACCGCAGTCACCGTCACCCCGAAAGTCTGCACCGGCGAGATATTCACGCCGCCATGAGCCGTGCCGCCATTGTCTTGGAGTTGCACCGAGACGGTCGTCGCCCCGCTGGCGTTGTTGGCCAGCACGTAGCTCAAGTCGCCGCTGAGCGGATCGATCGACGGCTGTACGAGAAACAACGAGGGGTTGTCGGGCGTGACGATGAAACCGAGCGTCTGGTTGGCTTCGTTGGCGCCGACGCCCGGACTGATGCCAGTCGCCCAGCCCGGAACGTAAACGCTGCCGCTGTTTTCCACCTGCACCTGGCTGGGCCCGGCGGCAAAGCTGGGAGCTTCATTGACGAAATTCACCGTGATCGTGAAGTTCTGCGCCGCAGAAGTATCGACGCCGCCGTTGGCCGTGCCGCCGTCGTCCTGCAGTTTGATCGTCACGTGGGCAATGCCGTCGGCGTTCGGCGCCACCGTGTAAGTCAGCTTGCCGGTGGTTCCGTCGACTGCCGGTTGCACGGAGAACAGCGACGGGTTGTCGTCGGCGACGATGAAGGTCAGGCTCTGTCCGGCTTCGTTGGCGCCGGGACCGGGGCTGATGTTCGTCGCCCAGCCGTTGACGCTGACGGCGCCCACGTCCTCGTTGACGGTCGAATTCGGCCCGACCGTGAAGCTCGGCGCGTGGTTGACGAAGTTGGCGGTGATCGTGAAGGTCTGCACCGGGGAGGTATCGATGCCGCCGTTGGCCGTGCCCCCGTCGTCGTGCAATTGAACGCTTACGTTCGCGACTCCGCTGGAGTACGTCGCCAGGGTGTACGTAAGCGTGCCGTTGACGGCGCTGATCGCCGGCTGGATGGCAAACAGGCCGGGATTGTCGGTGGTGACGATGAAATTCAGAGTCTGGCCGACGTCGTTCGGCCCGGCGCCGGGGCTGATGCCCGTCGCCCAGCCATTCACCACGCGCGAACCGGCGCCTTCGTTCGTCGTCTGATCGGCGCCCTTGACGAACGTGGGCACGTGGTTGACGAAGTTGACGGTGATGGTGAACGTTTGCAACGCGGAAGTATCGACGCCGGAATTGGCCGTGCCGCCGCTATCTTGCAATTGCACGCTCACGTTCGCCACGCCCACGGCGTACGGCGCCAGGGTGAACGTCAGCGTGCCGGTGCTCGGATCGATGGCCGGCGGCACGGTGAACAAGGCGACGTTGTCGTTGGTGACGTTGAACGTCAAGCGCTGGCCCGATTCGCTCGCCGGGCCGGCGCTGATGTTCGTCGCCCAGAGCGGGAACGTGTTCAAGCCGGTGTCTTCGCCCACCGAAATGTTCGATCCGGGCGTGAAGCTCGGAGCGACGTTCGACGCCGGCGATTGCTTCCAGAGGAACAGGTTCGGCACGCCTGCCTGACCGGCGGGGAAGGGTGGAGTTCCGGCCGGATTGTAGTTGGCCGTGCCGGTGACGACGCCCGCCGTGAATACGTCGCCCGAGCCGTCGACAGCCACCGCGTTCGACTGATCGGCGCCGGGGCCGCCGCCCGTAGTGACCGAGCTGAACGTGCCGTCGCTGGCGAGTTGCAGCAGGTAGGGATCGGCCGAGGCGTTCTGGCTGGTACGGTCCGCCACCCCCAGGCCGGGATCGAAGTCGACCGTGCCCGTAAAAGCTCCGGTCAAATAGGCGCTGCCCGAACTGCTGACGGCCAGCCCTGACGACTGAATGCTGGCGTCCGAATCGAGCGCGTCGGCCCAGACGAAGGCGCCGGAGTTGTCGAGCTTGGCGACGTAGACTTTGCCCGCCAGCGGCGTCGCTCCGCCGAAGGTCGCCGGCCCGCTGAAGCGGCCGGTCGAATAGACGTCGCCCGCGCCATTGATGGCGATTCCCGTCGCGGAACTCGAGACCCCTGCGACGAACGCCTGCGACCAGAGGTAATTCCCCGTCGGATCGAGCGCCAAGATGAAGCTTGTGCCTGCGCCGCCGCCGCCCGTCAACGTATAGGTCTTCGGTATGAATGTACCGATCGTGATGGACGCAGCCGTGGTGAACGAACCGGTCGTGAACACGTTGCCGGCCTTGTCGACCGCAATCGCATTGCCGGCGTCGTTGAACGAGCCGCCGAAATCCTCCGCCCACACATAGTTTCCGTAGCGGTCGTATTTGGCGATGAAAGCGTCGGTGTTGCCTTGGCTGATCAGGTTCGCCGCCGTAGTGCCAGAAGGGTTGAAATTGGCCGTGCCCGAAAAGCTTCCGGTGACGTAAACATTGTTCGACGAGTCCAACGTCAAGCCGCCCGCCGTCGGCACGGCGCCCGCGGCCAATTCTTGCGCCCAGACCAACGCCCCGTTGGGATCCATCTTGAAGATGAACGGGCTCAAGGCGGCGTCGGCGTTGACGGTCTGAAACGCCGGGCTGGGATCGAAATCGACATCGCCGGAAAACATGCCCAAAGCGAACACGTTGCCGAGACCGTCGACCCGCAAGCCGGTAATGCCCTGGCTGGAGCCGACCGGAATCTGCTCGGCCCAGAGCAACGCTCCGGCCGGCGAGTATTTGGCGATGAAGGCGCCGCCCGAGCCCGTCAGGTTGTAAGTCCCGGCGCCTTGATCGAAATTGGACGTGCCCGTCAACGCGCCGGCGTAGTACACGTCGCCCAAGGCGTCCGTGGCGACCGCGTTCGGCCGGCTCGAACCTGTGGCGCTGGGCGCCAGCGCAAAGCCGAAACTCGGCGAAGTCCCCAACAAGCCGACGTTTTCCACGTCGTTCGTTTGCGGAATGACCGGAATCACGCCCGTCACGCCCGCCGACGTGGCGCTGCTCCAGAGACTCGGATTGCCGCCGACGAACTGCGGGCTGAAGCCTGTGAAGCCGACCGGGGTGCGGAACTTCACGTAATAGTTCGTGTTGCTGGCTACGCCGACGAATTTGTAACGGCCCTGCGAGTCGGTCACCGCCGAGGCGACGAGCACGTCGTCGGTCTGATAGAGTAAAGCCACGACGCCGCCCAGGCCTTGCTCGGCCACGTCGTGCAAACCGTTGCCGTTCTGGTCGTTGAAGACTTGCCCGCCGATCGAAGCCTGGGTCAGCTTCAACAGGAAGCTCGTGCCGTACCCGGTCCTGAATTGCGTAGTCGTGGGATCCGGATCGAAGTCGACGGTGCCCCAGAAGTAACCGGTCAAGTAGATGTTGTTCGAGCCATCGACCAAGATTCCTTCACCGCCGTCGTCGCTGGTGGAGCCGAACGAAGTGGCCCAGACGTAATTGCCGCGGCTGTCGAATTCCGAGAGGTAGGCGTCGTTCCACCCCGCGCTGCTTAAAACGTGCCTCGCTCCGCCGGAATTGAAGTCGACGCTCGACTGAAAAATGCCGGTCGTGTAGACGTCGCCCGTGCCGTCGACGGCGATGCTTTGCGGGTTGATGCTGTTCGAACCCAGGTTATGAAGCTGGCGGACCCAAATGAATTTGCCGTTCGCGTCGAGTTTCTGCACGTAGGCGTCGTTGTCGAAAATCCCCGGCGAAGTGAAGGTGCTCACGCCGGTCAAAGTGGGGTCAAGATCGACGGTGGCTGAAAAGACGCCCGTCGTGTAAACGTTCCCCGCACTGTCGACGGCGAGGCTCATTCCGGCGCTGGTGCTGCTGTTGATCGAACCGTCGGCTTCGGCCCAGCGGAAGTTGCCCGAGGAATCGAGCTTCAGCACGTAGGCGCTGTAGTTAGATCCGCCGTCAAGGTTGTAAACGCCGCCGCCGGGATCGAAGTCGACTACGCCCGAGAATTGCCCCGTCGCGTAAACGCTGCCCGAGCTATCGACCCCCAGCCCGCGCACGTCATCCGTCCCCGCGCCGCCGATTTGTTTCGCCCAGAGGAAATTGCCGCTGGTGTCGTACTTGGCGATCAAGGCATCCTGGTTGGAGCCGCCGCCGCTGGCGGTGAAGATATTCGTGCCGCCCGGGATGGCGGCGCCGACGAACGTTCCGCCCACAAAGACGTTTCCCAACGAGTCGACGGCCACGGCGTTGCCGTCGGAACCGCTCGCGCTGATCCACCCCTTGGCCCATTGAAACACGCCGTCAGGGCTGAGCTTGGCCACGAAAGCGTCGGGCAGCGTATTGGTGCTGCTGCCGGTGAACAAAGTGGTCGAGCCAAACGTGGCCGAAGCGCTGAACGATCCCGAAATGTAAAGGTTTCCCAAGGCGTCGATGGCAATGCTGTTTTTCGCCTGCGTGCCGGTTCCCGTTTCCGTGAAAGGAGTGAACCAGACGAGGTTGCCGGAAGAATCATATTTCGCCACGTCGTTGTTGCTGGCGATGAGATAGACGTTGCCGGCCGAATCGGCCACCATGGCCTGCCCTTGTTGGTAGCTGAAGCCGCTGCCCGGCAGCACGTAGCCGAAATCGGCCGAGAGCAGCGTGCGCTGCTCAAGCGCCTCAACGCGGCTGGACGAACGCGTCCACGGCGAGGCCTCATGTTGAAAACCGCGAGAGGGTGCGAACCGCGAGCGCGCGAACCGCGACTTGCGGCTCGTCCGTTGAGAGCGTTTCATGACATCGACCTGTGCTTGACTTGATTACCAACCCAACGCCAATCGGCCTGCCGCTCTTCGCTGTTCCCGAATTCGGCATAGCTGGGGTATCAAAGCAGCACGCGGAAGCCGCTGCGGCCGGCAACCGGCCGCAAGAGCGCGAGTGCCGGTACGAATGCCGGCGCGCTTGAAGCGGCGCATCATCACCGAAAGGAATTACTGGCTCGCAGAGACGCCCGGGCGACTTGAGGAAGCCCCCCGCTTCCCAAACGGAACCCACTAAAGCCCAAACCTACAACCATGTCAACCATCTTTTCCGAAAAATGCCATTTATCTCATAGAGATGGCGCCATCGCCATGGGCGCATGCGATGGAAGCCGGGCGGCCGCATGTCGCTTGAGGTTCGTAGAGCCATCGCTATCGCCCTAGCCCGGATTATTCATCAGCCCAGCTATTACTTGACAAAGCGCTCCATGCAAACCCGAAGCGCCAGCGAGGTAAGTGCGTTGCTCCGCCTCGCTTGCGCTTCGGGTTGGTGTGGACTGATGAATAATCCGGGCTTGTGTCTCTTCAAGTCTGAGAGTTGATAGGTGAGAGTGGCTGGCGGCAGAGCGAAGCGATGACCCAGGGAACTGGGGCTTCGCCAAGGCCCAGCCGCCAGCCACCCGACTGTCAAAATGGCTTTGAATAGGCACTAGCTTTGAACAAACGCCGTTCGCGAGATTTGCCTGATGCTCAAGCAATACTGAATTGACAGGCGCAACAATCCTTGGGCGTAGCTGGCGAGGGGTTTCAGATAGATCTCACGGGCATCCCAGTGGCTGCTAGCAGCCGGATTTACAGGCAGTCAATTGGGCTCAAACCCTAGAAAAACTCGCGTGAGGGCCAGTTTTTTACAGATCAATCACGAAACGCAAAGCAGTTACAGCACATAGCTTGCGACGCAATTCCTGGCGGAAATCGCCTTTTTTGCCGCATTTGGCCGCTAGTTGCTTGACGCGGGGCTCGCCCGCCAATAACTTATTATCTCGCATTTCAATACTGGCCTTGCGCTGTATTTGCTTTTTTCATTCCGACGATGGCGGTTCAAGTCAAAGGTTTGAAGGTGTTTTGCGACGTCGTGCGCCAGCGCAGCTTCTCGCGCGCTGCGGACGAGAACGGCATCTCTCAATCCGGGGCCAGTCAACTGGTGCAGCAACTCGAGGAAGGCTTAGGCGTGAAACTGATCGACCGCTCGAAACGGCCGTTCGTGCTCACGCCCGAGGGCGAGGTCTATTACGACGGCTGCCGCGAGGTGGTCGAGCGATATTTTGCCATCGAAGAGCGAGTCCGCACGCTGCACCAGGAGGTGGCCGGCCGGGTGCGCGTGGCTTCGATTTATTCGGTCGGGTTGCACCACATGAACCGCTGCCTGCAAGAATTCCTCTCGCAGCATCCCAAGGCCAACGTGCGGCTCGAATACCTGCACCCGAACCGGGTTTATCAAAGCGTCGAGGACGACGTCGCCGATCTCGGGCTCGTGAGCTATCCCAAGTCGTCGCGCACGGTCAAGGCCATCGAGTGGCGCACCGAGCCGATGGTGCTGGCCTGCGCGCCCAGTCATTCGTTTGCCGCGCGGCGTTCGATCGCCTTGGAAGAACTCGACGGCCAGAAGATGGTCGGCTTCGACAGCGATTTGACGATCCGCGGCGAGATCGACCGCGTGCTGCACCTGCACGGCGCGCACGTGCGCGTGGTGATGGAATTCGACAACATCGAAACGCTCAAGCGGGCGATCGAGATCGACGCCGGCGTAGGATTGCTGCCCGAACCGACGGTGGTCCGCGAAGTCAACTCCGGCACGCTCGTGACGGTGCCGCTGGAAAGCGACGAATTGGTGCGCCCGCTGGGCATGATTCATCGCCGCGGCAAGGAGTTGAACATCACCGTGCAGCGTTTTATCGAACTTTTGCAGCAAGAGGCGCGAACGGGCGGTTCGCGCAGCGCCGACGCCTCGTTCCCGGCGCCGGCGGACGCGACCGAATTGGCCCTGACTGCGGCGGCGGTAGACGCGGCAGCCTTGCCGCTTTGCCAGCGCGGCAGGGCTGCCGCGTCTACGGAGGCGGGCGGCGGCGCGGCGAACCGCGACGAAAACGGCTGTGTCCTGGCCGGCGAATCGCCGGCGCAAGTCAACGGAAACGGACGGTAGACCATCATGCAACACGCTTCACACAACCCGGGACTCCCCGCGCGCGACGGCCTGTACGATCCGGCCAACGAGCACGACGCTTGCGGCGTCGGCTTCGTGGTCCAGATGCGCGGCGAGAAGAGCCATGCGATCGTGCGCTCGGGGTTGGAGATTCTGGTGAATCTCACGCATCGCGGCGCCTGCGGCTGCGATCCCTTGACCGGCGACGGCGCGGGGATTTTGACGCAGATCCCGCACGAATTCTTCCAGGCCGCGGCGCGCGAGTGCGGCTTCGAACTGCCGGCGCCCGGCGACTACGCCGTCGGCGCCGTGTTTCTGCCGCCGAACTTCGCCGAAGGCGAGTTCTGCCGCCAGGAATTCGAACGGCTGATTGCCGCTGAAGGACAGAAGCTCCTTGGTTGGCGCAACGTGCCGATCGACAACGAGCACATCGGCGAGACGGCCCGCGAGGTCGAACCGCACATCCGGCAGGCGTTCATCGCCCGCGGCAAAGACACGCCACGCGAGTTGTTCGAGTGGAAGCTGTACGTGATCCGCAAGCAGCTCGAAGGGGTCGTCGCCAATAGCGGGCTGGTGCAACGGAAATACTGCTACGTGCCGAGCCTGTCGTCGCGAATCATCATCTACAAGGGGCTGATGCTGGCCGACCAGGTCGAGCGGTTTTACGGCGACCTGGCCGACGAACGCTTCGTTTCGGCGCTGGCCCTGGTTCACCAGCGCTACAGCACCAACACCTTTCCGACCTGGGATCTGGCTCAGCCGTTCCGCTACCTGGCCCACAACGGCGAAATCAACACGCTCCGCGGCAACGTCAACTGGATGCACGCCCGGCGGAGCATGCTGGCCAGCAAAAAGTACGGCGCCGACTTGCGAAAGATTCTGCCGATCTGCACGCCCGGCGCCAGCGACTCGGCCAACTTCGACAACGTGCTCGAAATGCTCGTCGTCACCGGCCGCTCGCTGCCGCAAGCCATGTCGATGCTGATCCCCGAGCCGTGGGCCGGGCACGAAAGCATGTCCGACGAGCGGAAAGCCTACTACGAATATCAAGCCTGCCTGATGGAGCCGTGGGACGGGCCGGCATCGATGGCCTTCACCGACGGCACGGTGATCGGCGCCGTGCTCGACCGCAACGGCCTGCGGCCCAGCCGCTATTGGGTCACCAAGAGCGGGCTGGTCGTGATGGCCTCCGAAGCCGGCGTGCTCGACATTCCGCCTGGCGAAATCGAATCGAAGGGCCGCTTGCGCCCCGGCCGGATGTTCCTGGTCGATACGTCGCAAGGGCGAATCATCGACGACGAAGAGATCAAACGCGGATTCGCCTCGCAGCATCCCTACCGCAAGTGGCTCAACGAAAACCAGGTCACGCTCGCCTCTCTCCCTCTCCCTCTGGGAGAGGGCCGGGGTGAGGGCGAACCAAGCGTAATGCAGCCCTCACCCAGCCTCTCCCAAAGGGAGAGGAGCCAAACCAGCCTCCCTCTCCCGCTGGGAGAGGGCCGGGGTGAGGGCGCGTCTGCAAACGGTCAACTTAATGGCGGAAGCCCGCAAAAATCCAACGGCGGCTTGCGCCGTCTGCAGCGGGCCTTCGGCTACACGCTCGAAGACTTGCGGATCATCCTGGCGCCGATGGCCGCGGACGGCTACGAACCGATCGGCTCGATGGGCAACGACGCGCCGCTGGCCGTGCTCTCCGACCGCCCGCAGTTGCTCTACAACTATTTCAAGCAGCTCTTCGCCCAGGTCACCAATCCGCCGCTCGATGCCATCCGCGAAGAAATCGTCACTTCGCTGATCACCACCGTCGGCTCCGAGGGGAACCTGCTCGAAGAGACGCCCGAGCAATGCCGCTTGCTGCGGCTCGAACAGCCGATTTTGACCAACGCCGAACTGGCCAAGATCAAATCTCTCGACCAACCTGGGCTGAAGGCCCGCACGCTCTCGACCCTCTTTCCGCGAGCGGAAGGCCCGCAGGGGATGGAGCGGCGCTTGCAGGCATTGCGCGAAGAAGCCTCGCAAGCCATGACGGACGGGGTCACGCTGTTGATTCTTTCCGATCGCGGCGTACACGCTGACATGGCGCCGATTCCGGCGCTGTTGGCCACGAGCGGCGTCCACCATCATCTGATTCGCGAAGAGACGCGCACGCATTGCGGGCTGATCGTCGAGACGGGCGACGCCCGCGAGGTGCAGCACTTCGCCTTGCTCACCGGTTACGGCGCCGGCGCCGTGAACCCCTACCTGGCTTTCGACACGCTGCACCAGATGCAGGCCGACGGCTATTTGCCGGCCGACTATTCGGCCGAAAAGCTGGAAAAGAACTACATCAAGGCGATCGGCAAGGGACTGCTGAAAGTCATGTCGAAAATGGGCATCTCGACCCAGCAGAGCTACCGCGGCGCGCAGATCTTCGAGGCCATCGGTCTGAACAGCGGTTTTGTCGAGGAATATTTCACCTGGACCGCCAGCCGCATCGAAGGCGTGGGCATCGAGACGATCGCCGACGAGTCGCTCCGCTGGCACGAACTGGCCTTTCCGAGGGCCGACGTGCCGCGGAACCTCGAACTCGACGTCGGCGGGCAGTATCAATGGCGCCGCAAGGGCGAAGCCCACCTGTTCAACCCCGAAGTGGTGGCCAAGCTGCAGCACGCCACGCGGATCAACAGCGCCAGCGACTTCAAGAAATACTGCGAGCTGATCGACAAGCAAGAGCGGCAATTGCTCACGCTTCGCGGCTTGCTCGATTTCAAGCCGGCCCAGGCGATCCCGCTCGATGAGGTCGAGTCGGCCAAGAACATCGTCAAGCGGTTTGCCACCGGCGCCATGTCGTACGGTTCGATCTCGAAGGAAGCGCACGAGACGCTGGCCATCGCCATGAACCGCATCGGCGGCAAGAGCAACACGGGCGAAGGGGGCGAAGACCCGGCTCGCTATACGGCCGACCCCAACGGCGACCGCCGCAACAGCGCGATCAAGCAGGTGGCCAGCGGCCGCTTCGGCGTGACCAGCGAATATCTAGTCAACGCCGAGGAATTGCAGATCAAGATGGCCCAAGGCGCCAAGCCGGGCGAAGGGGGCCAGTTGCCCGGCCACAAGGTCGACAAGGAAATCGCCCGCATCCGCCATAGCACGCCCGGCGTGGGGCTGATCTCGCCGCCTCCGCATCACGACATCTATTCCATTGAAGACCTGGCCCAATTGATCCACGACCTGAAGAACGCCAATCGCCATGCACGCGTCAGCGTCAAGCTGGTGGCCGAAGTCGGCGTGGGCACGGTCGCGGCTGGCGTCTCGAAGGGCAAAAGCGACGTGGTGCTGATCAGCGGCCACGACGGCGGCACCGGCGCCAGCCCTTATACCTCGATCAAGCACGCTGGCGTTCCCTGGGAACTCGGCCTGGCCGAAACGCACCAGGTGCTGGTCAAGAACAATCTGCGCAGCCGGATCATCGTGCAGACCGACGGCCAGTTGCGCACGCCCCGCGATATCGCCATCGCCTGCATGTTCGGGGCTGAAGAGTGGGGCATCGCCACTGCGGCCCTGGTCACGCTCGGCTGCATCATGATGCGCAAGTGCCATTTGAACACCTGCCCGGTGGGCGTGGCAACGCAAGACGTCGAGCTGCGGAAGAAATTCGCGGGCAAGCCGGAATACGTGGTCAATTACTTCTTCCTGATCGCGGAGGGCCTGCGCGAGATCATGGCCTCGCTCGGCTTCCGCACGGTCGACGAGATGGTAGGCCGCGTCGACAGGCTCGAAACGCGCCAGGCGATCGCCCACTGGAAGGCCCGCGGCCTCGACTTCTCGGCGCTGTTGAAGAAGCCCGCGGCCCGGCCGGGCGTGAAGACCTATCATTGCGAAGAGCAGGATCACGGCATCGAAAATTCGCTCGACGTGACGACGCTGTTGAGCAAGTGCGAGCCGGCGCTCGAACGCCGCGAGCCGGTCAAGCTCGACTTGCCGATTCGCAACGTCAACCGCACGGTCGGCACGATTCTTTCCAGCGAGATCACCCGGCGTTACGGCCGCGACGGCTTGCCGGAAGATACGATCCAACTCGACTTTCGCGGCACGGCCGGCCAAAGCCTGTTGGCCTTCGGCGCGCCGGGCGTGACGGTCCGCGTGGAAGGCGACGTGAACGACTATTGCGGCAAGGGGCTTTCGGGCGGCAAGGTGATCGTCTATCCACCGCGCGAAAGCGCGTTCAAGGCCGAAGAAAACATCATCGCCGGCAACGTGGTGCTCTACGGCGCCACCCGCGGCGAGGTTTATCTGCGCGGCATCGCCGGCGAGCGGTTCTGCGTTCGCAACAGCGGCGCCAAGGCGGTGGTCGAAGGAGTGGGCGACCACGGCTGCGAATATATGACCGGCGGAGAGGCGGTGATTCTCGGCGAGACGGGCCGCAACTTCGCCGCCGGCATGTCGGGCGGCGTGGCCTACGTGCTCGACGAGCACGGCCGCTTCGCCAAACGGGTGAACATGGAAATGGTCGATCTCGAGGACCTGAGCAATCCCGACAACCAGCAGGCGGTGCTCGAACTGGTGCGCAAGCACGTGGCATACACCGACAGCCCTCGCGGCCGCTACGTACTGGACAACTGGCCGCAGATCATTTCGAAATTCGTGAAGGTCATGCCGCGCGATTACAAGCGGGCCCTGGCCGAGTTGAAAAAAGCCAACGAACTAGCCGCAAGTCGAGGAACGCCGGTGGGAGAATTGCAAGAGGTGGCCAATGGGTGACGTCCGCGGGTTCATGCAATTCGGCCGCAAGCACCACGACAACGAGCCGCCCGCCGAGCGGCTGAAGCACTACAACGAGTTCATCAAGGTCCTGCCCGAGGCGGAACTCAAGCAGCAAGGCGCGCGCTGCATGGACTGCGGCGTGCCGTTCTGCCATACCGGCTGCCCGCTGGGCAACATCATCCCGGACTTCAACGACCTGGTCTATCGCGGCCAATGGCGCGATGCGCTCGACCGCTTGCACGCCACCAACAACTTTCCGGAGTTCACGGGCCGCGTCTGCCCGGCGCCGTGCGAGGCGGCCTGCGTGCTGGGCATCAACGAAGACCCGGTGGCGATCAAAGAAATCGAAATGTCGATCGCCGATCGCGGCTTTGCCGAAGGCTGGATCGAGCCCGAACCGCCCGCCGAGCGCACCGGCAAGCGCGTGGCGATCGTCGGCAGCGGACCGGCCGGCCTGGCCGCCGCGCAGCAGCTCAATCGGGCCGGGCATCAGGTGACGGTCTTCGAGCGCAACGACCGGCCCGGCGGCTTGTTGATGTACGGCATTCCCGATTTCAAGCTCGAGAAGTCGCGCGTCTGGCGGCGGATCAAGCAGATCGAGGCCGAAGGGGTGGAGTTCCGCTCGAATGCCAACGTCGGCGTAAACGTGCCGGTGGCCGAATTGCGCGAAGGATACGACGCGATCCTGTTGGCCGGCGGCTCTACCCAAGCCCGCGACCTGCCGATTCCCGGTCGCGACTTGAAGGGCGTCTACTTCGCCATGGAGTTCCTGCCGCAGCAGAACAAGCGGAACCAGGGCGACGCGATCCCCGGCGACGCGTCGATCACGGCGACCGGCAAGCATGTGATCGTGATCGGCGGCGGCGACACCGGCAGCGACTGCACGGGCACCTCGAACCGGCAAGGCGCGGCCAGCGTGACGCAGTTCGAACTGCTGCCAACGCCGCCCGACCTGGGCCCCTTCCCGCGGCGCGACCAACGGCCGGAACATTCGCCTTGGCCTTACTGGACGATGATGCTCCGCACCAGTTCTTCGCACGAAGAGGGCTGCGACCGGCACTGGAGCGTTTTGACCAAGGAGTTCCGCGGCGACGACGACGGCAACGTGCAGAGCCTGGTGACCGTGACCATCGAATGGCACAAGGACGATTCCGGGCGGCAGACGTTCCGCGAAGTCGAAGGCACGATGCGCGAGTGGCCCTGCCAATTGGCGCTGTTGGCGATGGGCTTTTTGGGCCCGGAAAAACGCGGCGCGATCGAAGAGCTGAACCTCGAACTCGACCCGCGCGGCAACGTCAAGTGCAACGCCGAGTACATGTCGAGCGTCGAGGGCGTGTTCGCCGCCGGCGACTTGCGTCGCGGGCAATCGCTCGTCGTGTGGGCCATTCACGAAGGCCGCGAGGCCGCCCGGGCGGTCGACAAGCACCTGATGGGCGTCACCCATCTGCCCAGCGCCGGCGCCGGCGACTTCGCCTGGCGATAAAGGTTCGTTGCGAACTCCATTGCAGGCCCTCCGAGCATTGCCTGGCGGTCGCCTTGGCCCTTAGAATGAACGAGTTCCGAATAGGAGTTCGACGATGAGTCTCAAAGACCGCCTCAAAGAAGTCCAGGAATCTCACCGTGAGGACGTTGACTGGGAACAACGCAAGGACGAGTGGGTCAATAACGTCAATCGGCTGTATCACGAGGTCAAGGAATGGCTTGATGGTTTGAAGAATGAAGACTTGATGAGCTTCGACACGCACTCAGTTGTTCGCTCGGAGCCTATGATCGGCGACTACCAAATTCCGCAACTGATCTTGGCTTTGCCGAAAGAGCCCTCGATTGAGATTGTGTTCGACCCGATCGGCCGAAATGTCGTGGGCGCCTTGGGTCGAGTCGATGTCTACCCTCGCGGCTTGTACGGCCAGAAATACATGCTGATCTTGGTCGACCGTGCGAATGCCGGCACCGTCTGGGAACTGTGGAAATCGAAGTATGCTCGTGACAGGCGCCCGTTCGATAAGCAAGCGTTGGAAGAAATCATCGAAGAGTGGTTGAACGAGATCACTCATGGCTGAGCCGAAGCTGGAAAATAGAAAACTAGCTCTTGAAATGGAGCGATACGATTTACTCAGGGATCTCCTGAAGCATGTTGTCAATACGACCCGCGGCAACGTTGATTATGCCCAGAGAATCGGCTTTCGCGTATTGGGGAAAGATAAACGAGAGCGTGAAGCCAACGTCAGCGATCAAATCGATGATTTGCAACGGAGAATCGACGAATTATTCATCGTCGCCGCAGTTGCCGCGTTCGAAGACGCATTCATGGACAAATTCAAGAATGCTAGCGGAAAGGGTAAGTCGATTTTACAAGACAGGCTTGCGCGGGAGTCCGTCCCTTTCAACAAGCATGGAGGACGGCTCGTAAAGGGACAACCGGACGCCGACAGCTTCAAGAAGATCGCCGAAATCATTTCCGGAATCGTCCCGTCGGCCGACGACAAACTCGACGAATTGCGCAATTGCCGGAATGCAATCGTGCATGTCAATGCCGAACGCAAAGAAACCAGCAGTTTGGCGGTGACCGACAGCTTTCGCTTACTGGACGAAGTTCTTGCCGCGCTCAGTTGAGATACGTCCGTTGGCGAATTGTCCGCCGCTTACAGCCCTTTCTTTCCCAGGGCTTTCATCGCAATTTCGGCGCCGAACTTGACGTGGTGCTCTTGTTCCCTGAGCAACAATTTCTTGATCGTAGCGACCGACTTCGCGCCGCCGATCTTGCCGAGCAATGCGCAGGCGTTGTAGCGGACCTGCTGGTCGGCGCGGGTCAACAGCGGAATCACGGCCGGCTCGGCGATTTCTCCGATCGCTTCGAGCGCCCGAGCGGCGTCGTGCTGGTCCGACTGGTTGGCTAGCGTTTCGCTCCTGCCGAATTGAGAGATGAAATCTGCCGCCGTGCGCATGCCGCGCGCTAACGCCCGTAGTTCGACTTTTTGGCCGGCCCGAACTGTTTCAACAGCTTCTTGGCTTCTTCCGCAGCCGGGGTATCGGGGTAATCCGCGACGATCTTTTCCAGCTTCTCGACGCCCTTATCTCGCGTGATCGGATTCTTGAGCATTTGCTTGGCCAGCGCCAGGCTGCGGGCCGAGGCCTTATCCGGATCGTCGGACTTGTCGTCCGCCTTGGCTTTCGACTTCGACTTGTCGTCGTCGGCCTCATCGTCGCTTTCATCAACCGGCGCCTTGGAAGGGGAGGCGTCGCCGGCGATGCTGGGGAAATTCAACCCATATTTCAGGTTGAAGTTGATCCGCATCACGTCAAAGGCCTGGCCGATGGTCTTGCCGCCGCCCCCGTACGACTTCTTGGCAATTTGTTCCGTGTCGAAGACGCGGACGCTGCCGCGCACTTCGGCGGATAGCGCCATCGAACGCAAATCTTCCGCGATGCCTTCCATGATCATTGCGTCGGCCGTAACCAGGGCCACGAGTTCCAAGTCGACGTCCTTGACGTCGATATCCTTGAGCCGGGCGGCATAGTCGGGCAGCACCTCGGCCAGCTTGCGGTAGTATACGGCCATCTTGATGGCGAAGCCGCGGGGATTGCGGCCGCCCACGGGCAACGCCGGACGGCCGATCTTCTTCACCCGTTTGTACATCGAGCGGTTGATCTTGCCGACTTGCTCCCAGTACGCCAGCGTCTTCTGGGGATCGCCGGGGGCCCCCGAGCCGTCGCCGCCGCCGGCATGCTTGCGCGGCGCGGGCAACTCGGCCAGCGATCTCGGCCCGCTTTGCACCGACTGCATGATCTTGCGCAAGTGCTCGATGGAGATCGCAAAGTTCAGGTTCTGACCGTCGGTCCGGTTCCAGGTGTTCAGGCCCACGACCTCGCCGCGCATATTGACCAGCGGGCCTCCGCTATTGCCCCCGGAAATCGGCGCCGTGGTTTGAATCCAGACGGCATCGAGATCGTAGCCCAGATAGTCCTTGTAGATGTCGGCTCGGCCGCCTTGCATGAGCATCTGGCTCAGTTCCGATCCGTTGCGCGCACCGAGCTGACGATGCCGTCGCTGACCGAGCTGGCAAACCCCTTGGGAGCGCCGAAAGCCAGCACCGATTCGCCTTTATCGGGCGGCGTTTCCGCCAACGGCAACGCTTTCAGGATGCGGTCGCGGGGTTCGATTTTCAACAGCGCCAGATCCTTGCCCGGTGCGATCACCAGGAACCCGGTCACGTCGAATTTCGCTTTGTCGGTCGGAAAGGTCACCGTGGCGTTTTTGGCGCCCTCGATCACATGGTAATTCGTGGCGATCGTGCCGCGGCTGTCGATGACGAAGCCGCTGCCCAGGCCGACTCCCGGCACTTCCACGACCACAACCGAAGGTTCGACGGCTTGGACGACGTCGCGAGTCGACCCTAGGACCGGCCGCGGACCATTCGGCTGCGGCGCGGTGCTTCCGGGAGCGCTGTTTCCGAACGACGATCCGCCAAACGAGTTACTCGGCGGCATTGGGAAGCCGGCGCCGGGCGGCGGCGCGACTGGGCCGGCAAAGCCGGGATTGGTCGGAGCGGGCGCGGGTTGAACGGGATTTGGCGCAGCTTGAAACGCCCCCGGCGCGGGCTGAAACGGCGAAACGCTGGGCGGCGGCGAGCTGGCCGCGGGCGGCGTGAAGTTATTGCTTGGCGTCGCGTTGGGCAAATTCGTCGGCTGCACCGCAAGAGGTTGCTCCGCCTTGGGAGGCACGCCCGCGTTGGTCGGCGCGCCAGCGCCCGAGACGCCGTCGGACGAAGGCCCGCCTGCGGCGGCATCCGTTTGGGGCGAGTCAACCGACGGCGCGGCGGCCACGGCCGGCGCTCTGCGGAGCATACGGTAGCCGAGGAACACGAAAATCGGCATGCACGCCGCGACCAACGCCACGATCACGCCAATCAGCAAGCGCGATCCGCCCTCGCCTGCGGCAACTGGCTGATTCATCGGGCGTCGCGAGCCCTGCTGACGGGGAACCGGCTGACGCGGCGCTCCGCCGCCGAGCGATTGATAGTCGCCGCGAACGGCTGGATTGCGATTCGCGGGTTGCCGCATGGGCGCCGTTTGAGGCTCGGCGGCCAGGCCGGGGACGGAGAATTCTCCCCCGCAATACGGACATTGGGCGGCTTGCCCTGCCAGGCTGGAAGAGACCGCCACCGTCTGATTGCAGTGCGGGCAGGCGAGATGTTGGTCCATGACCAAATAGCCCTCTTTGTTGGATGCGAGCGTATTTAACCGCGAAAATGGACAACGAGAAACCGCCGCTTTCCGAGCACGCATCGTAACACCCGCCAACCGCGCCTGCAACGACTTTTGGTTTTCTAGTCGAGAAAGTTCGGCGATTTACGCGGTTCTTGCAGAATGCAAAATCGCCCGTCTGTTCGCGTCGGTTCGGGCGAGTGCTCTGTGAGCCGCGAATTGCTGCCTGGCTGACAGAGCACAGCGGAATGCCGTCTTAAAATACGAATTCTTAGGATTCGCCGCACTACGCTTGCCGTTCACATCGCAAGCGTTGCAGCGGGCGAGGCAAGATTCGTCATTGCGCAAATTGGAGAACGTCGAAACTGCATGACAGCATCGCGAGGCGCCCTCGGCGATACGCACCGGGCGGCGCCGCGCCAGGACCAAGTTCCGACACTCTTCAACCACCGATTCGTCATGCCCCTAGTGACCCCTCATTCCGCGTCTATTCTCTTGATCGACGATGAACCCGACGTGCTGGACGAAATCGCCTCCGCGTTGGCGCAAACCGGCTATATTTGCCGTTGCTGCCAAGAGCCTCGGGCGGCGATGATGATGGCCCGCGAGTTGAAGCCTGACTTGATAATCTCTGATATCAATCTCGGCAATTCCAGCGGCCTGGAACTCTGCGGCCAGCTCAAGCAGATCGAGGGCCTGGCGCACACGCCGGTGATTTTCTTGTCGGGCGCTCAGATTCCGGACATCGTCAAGCGGTCGCACGCTGCGGGGGGCGCCTATTACCTGCGCAAGCCCTTTGATCCGGAGGTTTTGATCGAACTGGCGGAGAAGGCCCTCTGGATGCCCCACCTGGTGCATCGCTCCGTCGCTCAATCGGCCGGCGCGCGTTGATTTGACACAAATCCCCGATCGCTGGGATAATCGGCGAGACGCCCGTGCGGAGCGAAAACGCGCTGTTTGCTGCAAGTAGAGGAGGTCGACATGGAAACGCTCACGGCCAGGCAGCTCACGCAGAAGAAGTGTCTGCCTTGCGAGGGCGGAATCCCCGCCTACAGCCTGGAAGAAGCGACGCGGCAGCTTGCCAAGCTCGACGGCTGGCGACTGACGCACGAGGGCCAGCGGATCCGCAAGGATTGGACCGTAAAAAATTTCATGACCGGCGTCGACTTCTTCAATCGCGTGGCGCAAGTCGCCGAAGACGACAACCATCATCCGGACTTGCACCTCGAAAGTTACCGCAAGCTCTCGATTGAGATCTGGACGCACGCCATCGGCGGTCTCTCCGAAAACGATTTCATCCTGGCCGCCAAGATCGACGAATTGCCGATCCAGTTGAAATCGTAAGGCCGTCACCACCAGACGCGGCTGGGGTTCCAGGGCCAATAGCTGCGCCGCGCGCCGCCGCCGAAGTGCCATTCGATGTTGAACGTAATCGCCAGATTGTGCATCAGGCTCGTGCCGTTGCCTGCGCCGTAGGTGACGTTATCGCGGATGTCGAAGCGAAACGCGACGCGATTGCCCAAGCGATACTTGACGCCGCCCCCCCAGGGAAGATTGAATAGCGTCGAGTGCAATTGCTGATCGAGTTCGTTCACGAAGTTGACGTCGTTCAGGCCCGTGCCGATCAGCAAATAGGGCCGCAGCCGCGTATCGCCCCAGGGATACCACAGGCAATCGATGTCCCACAGGAACAGCTTCTCGTCTCCCATTTTAGTGGGAAGCTGGGGATAACTGTTGCCGACTTTCGCAAAACCGAAGTTCGATTCCAGGCCAAAGTTTTTAGAAACGTCCCAGCCGAGGCGAAAGCCGATGTAGAAGGCCGAGCCGGCCTTCACGCGATCGGGCAGCGGATTGGCGACCAGGAGCGTGCCCATGAAGCCGTCGATGTGATAGGGGCGAAACATCCAGCTCTCGCGCATCAAAGGCGCCTTGAACGCTGGAGCGTAGGCTTCGGACAATGGTTCGGACAACGCTGGCGAGGCCGGCGGAAGCATACCCGGCGGCAGTGCGTCGGGGACCAATTCGCTTCCGGTCAGCGGCGCCGCGGCGCCGCGGCCGACCCAGCGCGGCGGTTCACCCTGCCAGCGCGGTCCGGTGGGCTTGGGGAGCAGTTCCGCTTCGGGCGGAGCGAATTCTTTTTCCGCCGCCGAGGCATATTGCAGCGCAGGAGAGTCCTCGACGGGGGGAGGCAACGAGAATTCGCTCGCTTCCAGCGCTTCGACCGGGGCGGGTTCGCGCAAAGGATTGGTCGGCCGACTGGTCGGCGGCGATTGGGCCGCGGCGCGCGGCGCCACGCTCAGCGCAAGCGCGAAAAACCACGTCGCCAGTGGGCATCGATATGCCATTCGCCGCTTTACGGCATCTGCCGCCGCTTGGAGCCGAAGAACTCGCAGAAGAAGAGGCCGCGGATTATGTCGGCCCTGCCTGGCGGTGTCAATGCGATTCGCTTCGCTTGGGCCGCAGATTGAGCTTCCCGAAAAACGCCGTTGGCCCCTATAATCCGCGCCGCAAATCGCACCGCGGCGAGTGAGCGAGCCATGCGGCCCGCGTCTTGCCGCCCGGCGGGTTCACAAGGAGGCGACCATGCCGTTTCTGATCCGTAAGCCCATCCGAGTAGCTGTCTTGGGATGCGCCTGCTGGACCGTCTGCATTGCAGTCCGCGCCGACGAAGAATTGCCGGCGCCGGAACCAGTTCCTGCCGACGAACTCGCTTTGCCGAAGAATTACCCGGCGGAACGCTTTGCACATCCCCTGCGGACGTCGAACGCCGACGCCGAAAGCCCGTCGCGTATGCTCGAAGAAAGCCCCGACGTGCAGGAGTTCGCGCGCCGGCTGAACGAGCAACTGAACGCCGAAGAACCGGGGAAACCTGCCAAATTACGGTCGGGCAGGACCGGTTTGTGGAACCCGGGCGCGTTGAACCGCGACACTTGCGCCGGCAATTGCCCGATCTGCGGGTCGGCGGTGAAAGGCCGGAATGACTTGACCTTCGAAAAGGCGCTCGGCGGGCGTTCGCGCAAGCCGGCGGCCCATTGGCTGTTCGAACAGATTGACGTCGGCGAGTTGCCCGGCGACGAGACGAGCAAAGGCGAAGCCAAGCTGACGCCCGGCGAACCCGCGCAGGTGATTATGGAGCTGCGCGAACGGCTGGGCACGAGCGCGCTTGAAGGGAGCGAATTCACGGTCAAACCCGACGCGCTGGCCAAACTGATCCGGGCGCTCGACCGGGAAGCCCAGCAAGAGGAACAAGACTCGTTCGACCGGGCGCCGCTCTTGGAGCCTTTGCCGTCGGCCCTCGCCGAACCTGCGGAAAATCACGACGCGGCAATTTCGGCCCTGCGGATGGCCAGCCGGCAATTGGACGAGGCGGCCGACGTGCTGGAAGAGCAGAACCTGTTCGAGCGGGCCGACCAGTTGCGAGGCCAAGCCGACCAGTTGCGCCGCGACGCTCGGACTTTTTTGCAGGAAGAGCTTGTTCCTTACCAAACCGCACCAGTCCAGCAAACGTCGATTTTTTTGCCACCTGAGAATGGACCGGCGGAGGCCAATCATTGCGAGTCTGAGCGCCCCGAGTTCAATAGCGTTTTTCGCCCGCGCGGTTGCAGCGCGTTTGCCTTGAATTCTTTGTCAGCTTGGAACTTGCAATTGGCCAAGAGCGTGGAGCGGATGATCGGCGACTACGCTCAGATCTTGGGAATGATCGATTACGAGATACTGCGTAAACGCAAAGATTACGGTTTTCACGACGGCGTTGAGGTTGGTTTCCCGATCACACGCTAAGCGATTTCAAAGCTCGACATTCAACCTGGTGCAACGTGCCACCGGAGCGAGCCACGGATAAAACCCAGCGCGGCCTTCGGCCGCATGCGAAAGTAGCAGGCACATTCCATGTGCCGTCGCCCGAAGCGAGTTTTGAACTTCATCTTAGTGCCCGCGACGGCACACCGGAGTGTGCCTGCTACTTTGGCGGAAGCGTCTTCAACCTATTTCCCTGCGCCCGCGCATTCGCGCTTCTGTCGGCCGAGCCCATCTAAGGGCGAAGTAGCTTCGCCTGCTTGCCGATAGTATTCATTGCTCGCATTCAACCCAGACTCTCTGATCTGTACTTGGGTTGCCTCTCCCGCAACCCTTTACTCAGGTAAGGAGATTCCCGCGCTCATGCTGATCAGTGAACGACAAATTCAAGCACTGGATGATTTAAGAACTTACGTCCACGAAACTTTGTGCGAATTCGACCAACTGGAAACCGGCGCCTTCCGAATGACGGAGCGCATTCTGCTTCGAGGGGGCAAACCTTGCGGCCTGTATTTTTGCTTGCACGGGCCGCGAGCCGTCAAGTTTTCCGCCATTTGGGAAACGCAGCGGAACATGGTGCTGTTTTACAGCTCCAGCGGAGAGCGATTTCAGAAGACCCAGCTTGTGGCCGCTCCGGCCTTGGAACTTGCAGCCGCTTGAAAACCGCCGGCGAGCGCCAGCGCAGGCTCGCCCGGTGCGGAGGTGCAAAGTCCTCCGGCCTTGACTCCGCAAGCCGCTGTATGTATACATGTATACACTAATCTATCACACATGGAGGTTGGCTCATGTTGGTGCTTTCTCGAAGGGAAAACGAACGGATTCGACTCGGCGACTCGATCGTGGTGACCGTCGTGCGGCTCTCGGGCGACAAAGTGCGTCTGGGAATCGAAGCGCCCGCCGACATTGTCGTACTGCGAGACGAGTTGCAGACGCTGGCCGCTAGCGGACCAGCCGAATCGACGCTCAACGAGGCGTGTAGCAGCTCATCGTGTACGCCATCGCCGCTGGCGATGGCTCGGCCGTGAACGATGTGATACGCCGAATCGAATGGATGCCATCGGCGCCAACAGCCCCCAAGGGGACTGTTGGCGCCGAGGCGGTCGTCAACGCCTCTCCGCTGCCGAACGGAAACGGTCCAGATTTTTGCGGGTAGGAATTTGTATCCGGAAAAGTTGCGTAACGCCTGAATCCATACCGAACGGCAGCCGCCGGCGCCGACGCCGAGCCCCTAAACCCAACCCCCCCACCAAGCGGGTGGCCTGGTTTAAAAGGGATGCAAATCGGGATCCGCCCCCGATATACTGGGCCTTCTTCTGAGCGAATCGCGGCCGGCTGACGCGCGGGTGCGTCCGCGCCGCCCCGAAACATTCCGATTCGCCTCCGCTCTTCACCGATCAAAGCAGCAGCATATATTTCTGCGAATTTCTTTGACTTCGTGATGGGCCTTGGGTAACTTAATCGCCTGGAGACACGGGCGAGCGAATACCGGGCGTTCCGGAGGCGGAACTTCGTATGGCTCGCCCGCCCACCCAAAAGTCAAGCGCCACACCGACCACCCCGGCGCTTGGTTGATGCCGGACGCGTCAACGAATGACGTCCTGCCCCGGCGCCAGTTGCGAAGAAAGATCGATGAAGAAGCGGCTTGATGCCCAGACTGATCGCTTCGCACTCGTTAGTAGCGCTTCGAAGAAATTCACCTAAATGTCAACTTGGGAGAAGATGCATGCCTGCCGTTAGGATGGGTCGTCGTGGATTCTTGACCGTCGGTGCTTTAGCGGGAACCGGGTTGACGCTGGCCGATTTCTTCCAGCTCCAGCACGCCCAGGCCGAGCAAAAGAATTACGATTTCATCGAAGCCAAAGCCCAGAGTGTGATCCACATCTATCTGCCGGGCGGCGCCGCTCACCAGGAAACGTTCGATCCCAAGCCGTTCTCCCCGATTGAATACCGCGGCGAACTGAAGCCGATTCCCACCAAGATCCCTGGCGCCGAGTTTTCAGAACTGTTGCCGAAGACGGCGAATATCGCCGACAAGATCACGGTCATCCGCTCGATGTCGCACGGCGAGGCGGCCCACGAGCGCGGCACGCACAACATGTTCACCGGCTATCGGCCCAGCCCGGCCTTGATCTTCCCCAGCATGGGCAGCGTGGTCAGCCACGAGTACGGGCCGCGCAACAATCTGCCGCCTTACGTCTGCATTCCGAATATTCCCAACGAGTTCGCCAGCACCGGCTACCTGAGCTCGTCGTTCGCCCCGTTCAGCCTCGGTTCCGATCCGGCCTCGAAGAGTTTCAAGGTCCGCGATCTGAACCTGGCGAGCGGCGTGGACGACGCCCGCTTCACGCGCCGCCGCACGGCCCTGGAGGCGGTCAATGACTACTTCGCCGCCAAGGAAAAGTCCGACTCGCTGGGCGCCATGAACACGTTCTACGAACGGGCCTATAGCCTGATCAGCTCGCAGGCCGCCCGCGAGGCGTTCAATATCGAGGCCGAATCGCCGGGCGTCCGCGACGAGTATGGCCGGCACGACGCGGGCCAGCGGATGCTGATGGCCCGGCGCCTGGTGGCCGCCGGCGTGCGGCTCGTCTCGCTGACCTACGGCGGCTGGGACATGCACAACCAGATCACTCGCAGCATGCGGCAGCAATTGCCGAAGTTCGATCAGGCATTCTCCACGTTGATCGCCGACCTGGACCGAAACGGCCTGCTCGACACGACGCTGGTCATGGTCTCGTC
>DATKRK010000037.1:0-21240 GCA_035532215.1 Pirellulales bacterium
ACTTCAAGGGCTTCATCGGACAATAATCGGCCGTCGGGCAATGCAATAGCCATAATTGCCGCCTATCACTTCACTTACATATGTTTCGGATCTGTTTCCGGTAATGCTGTCGTGCAATTTACGTGCCGGGGTAATACTTGCGGCCGTCGATCCAGGTTTGCTCGCACCGCGCGTAGCTCGACAAGGGCGAACCGCTCCAGACGACCAGGTCGGCGTCTTTGCCCGCTTCGAGCGAACCGACCCGCCGATCGATGCCGAGTTGCTTAGCCGGATTGATGGTGACGAAGTGCAGCGCCGCTTCGGGCGACAGACCGCCGTACTTGACGGCCTTGGCCGCTTCCAGATTCAGCCGCCGGGCCAGTTCGGCGTCGTCCGAATTGAACGACGTGAGCACGCCTGCGCGGTGCAGCATGGCGCCGTTGTAGGGAATCGCGTCGTAGACCTCGAATTTGTAACCCCACCAATCGGAAAAACTCGATCCGCCGGCGCCGTGCCTGGCGATCGCGTCGGCCACTTTGTAACCCTCGAGCACGTGCTGCAACGTGCGCACGCGGACGCCGAACTGTTCGCAAGTGCGCAGAAACGCCAGAATCTCATCCTGCCGGTAACTATGGCAGTGGATGAATCGCTTGCCTTCGAGCACTTCGACGAGCGCTTCGAGTTCGAGATCGGTCCTGGGCGGCAAGCCGGTCGGCTCTTCGCGCCACTCGTTCCAGCGGCGGCGATAGTCGATCGCCGCGTTGAAGGCGTCGGCGACGACCTGCTCGACGCCCAATCGCGATTGCGGGTAACGCGTGCCGGGGCCCCAATTGCTTTGCTTGACATTCTCTCCCAAGGCGAACTTGATCCCCGGCGGCGCGCCGGAAAACTTCAATTCTTCCGGCAAAGCGCCCCAGCGCAGCTTAATCACCTGGTTCTGGCCGCCGATCGTGTTGGCCGAGCCGTGCAACACGTTGGCCGCAGTCACCCCGCCGGCCAATTGCCGATAAATCTGCACGTCGTTCGGATCGATGAAGTCGCCGATCCGCACTTCGGCGGTGATTGTCTGGCCCATTTCGTTGATCCCGCCGTCAGTGGCGATGTGCGTATGGCAATCGATAATGCCCGGCGTGAGATGCTTGCCTTCCGCCTCGATCAGCACGGCGTCGGCCGGGATGTCGATGTCGGCGCCCACGGCCGTGATCTTGCCTTCGCGCACGAGCACCGAGGCGTTTTCGACGACGCCCGCCGGGCCGCAAGTCCAAACCGTCGCGTGCTGGAACAGAACGGCCTTGGGCTGCTCGGGCGGACCGAACACGCCAAAGGCGCCGAGCGGGAAATTCACGGAATAAAGCGCCGTTTTGGTTTTGGAAGTTTTGTCCGGCGGTTTTTCTTCGCCCGCCGCGTTCTCGTCCTTCGACGGCGCTGCCTCCTCCTGCTGCTTTTTCTGCTTCTCGTCATAGGCCGCCGCACGCCGAGCGGAACAAGGCGATCGCTCGCCGCCGGACCAGACCAAAAATCCCAACCAACTCGGCGGTTGCTCTGCGGGCGGCTCGCCCTGCGGCGGGATCGAGATCGTGCCGCTGAGCTGCAACACTCCCTCCCAGCCGAGCGATTTTGCGGGGAATTGGGCGGAGAACTGAGCGGCGTCGAGCGAGGCGCGTGTGAGGGCGACTTCCTGCTCGCCCCGTTTGATCTTGCCGGTAAGCTTGTTCGATTCGTCGCCGAGTTGGATCGTCAAGGTTTCCGTACCGCCATCGGGTTTTGCAAGCTGCACTTCCCACGTGCCTCGCAGATCGGCCAGCGGCGCGGGCTGCAGTTCGTGCCGCTCGCCGTCGACCCAGGTCTCGCTCAGCTTCGTTCGGTCGTCGAACAAGTCGCCGTCGGCCACGACGAAGCTGGCGATCTTGCCCGCTTCGAGCGTTCCCAAGCGGTCGCCGACGCCGAGCAGTTCGGCGGGCGTCGTGGTCAGCGCCGCAAGCGCGGCTTCGGGCGACAGGCCCCGATCGACCGTTTTGCGTACCGCCGCAAGAAATTCACCGGCGTCGGAAAGCCCGTGCGTGGTGAAGGCGATCTTGATCCCCGCTGCCGACAGTCGGCCGGGGTTTTCGGGCGCCAGATCCCAGTGCAGCAAGTCTTCGAGCGAGACCGACATGGCCGTTTCGGGCGTCACAACTCGCGGCGCCTTGGGAAAATCCAGCGGCAGGATCACCGGCAAGCCGGTGGCTTTGAGCGCTTCGACGCGGCGATACTCGCGGCCCGAGCCTTCGAGAATCACGGTCAGTTCGAATTCTTTTGCCAATAGATGGGCCCGCAGAGAGTACAACTCGTCGGGAGTGCGCACCACAACCGGCATTTTGCCCGCTGCAGCAGCTTGCAAGGCCGCCAACGCGTCGTTGCGCTCGGGTCGCGGCAAGCCGGGCTGCATTTCGTAGGCTTGCCACACGTCGGCGTACCAGCGAGCGTCGTAAAACGCTTGCCGCACCAAGGCCATCGCGCCCATTGGCGATTTGGGATAGAGATCGTCGCCGCGCGAGGGCGTGAGCATCAGGTGCAATGCCACTCGCGGCTTGAGAATTGCGAGGCCGCCGGATGCGTCTGCGGTTGAAACCAGCGCGCTCGTGCCTTTGATAATGCCCGCCGAGGGCGCCTCAATCCGCGCGGTAATGCCTTGCGAACGCAGCTTCTCGTTACTCTCAGCGTCGATGCCGTAGCATGTGGCGGCGTCGACTTGCGGCGTAACCTTCGGGTTCCAATAGCCGGCGCCGCGCTTGTCGGAAGCGCCGAGCTTCGACGCTTCGGCCGAAAGTTCGCCGAGCGCGTCGATGAAGCCGGGATAAATCGTTTTGCCGCGGCAATCGTGCTCGCGGGCCTCCGGCGGAACCGTAACCTCGGCGCCGGCCGCCACGATCACGCCGTCGCGAATCACTAGCGTGCCGCGTTCGATGACTTTGCCGGGCGCGATGACCAACCGGGCGCCCTTGAGCGCATGCGTGCTCGGCGTATTTTCGCGCAAGCCCGCCGGCGGGGAGGTGCGAGGCGTCGCCGCGGCGGAAGATGCAGCCGAACCCGACAGCAGGAGCAGCGCAAAAAACGAACGGCAAGGCTGGCAGCGAAGCATAGGAGATCCTTCGGGAGCGTAGCCGCGACGTCGATCGTCGACGTCGCTTCCCAGACGATAATTGATCGAGCCGGCCGACGCCAGCGAACGCGAGCGGAAGCGGCGCGCCGATTGCGGGCTCTTCGATGCGGGGGCGCTTCAACCAAAAGGAGCAGAGCCATGAGTACAGTCCACACCTCGCAGCAGCCCAAGGCGGGCGACATTCTGGTCTGCGAGAAAAGCGGAATGACGCTGGCCGTGACCGAAGATTGCCAGTGTCAGGCGGGCGCCCGCCTGGAATGCCGCGGGAGAGGAACTCTCATTGAGCCCGCAGACGCCCCCGCCGCCGGAACGCGCGAAGAGGGTCGTAAAGCGGCCAGAAGGCGGAACGAGTGCCTTTAGGCTGTATATTTCTGGTAATATTCCGCCGAACCGGCGATGCCGGCGATCAGATCCTCGTCCTGCTTTCCATGGGCGAATTGTTGCAGCCAATAGTCCACGCCCGCCGGGTCGGCGGGGCGGTTCAGATAATGAACGTAATCCTGGTCGATCGTCGCGACTTGCAACTCGCGGCTGTCGGCGATGGCCAGCGCCACCTGTTCGCGGCTCAGGCCGCCGCCCAGTTGCGCGAGCCAGTAACTCGCGCCGGCTGAATCGGCCGCTCGGTGCAAGAGCGTTTGGTAGACCCCGGCGATCCAGTCGGCGTTGTGGTCGAGTTCGGTCACCGTCGTGTCATCGGCATCGGGAGTAGAATCAAAGTTATCGCCCGCCTTGGCGTAGAACTCGTCGGAAGCAACCAATGCGGCCTCGAATTGCTGGTCGCTGACGCCCGTGCTTAAGCGTGCGGTCCAAAAGGCGAGTCCAGCATCATCGGCCGCGCGGCCCAGGATGTTGAGATAGCCGGGCTTGACGACGAAATTGGCGTAATACTCGTCGCTATGCGATAAGGCTGCGGCAACGACGCTGGGCGCGACGCCAGCGGCAAGCTGCTGCGTCCAAAACGCGAGTCCGGCGGAATCGGGAGCGCGAGCGAGAATGTCCTGGTAGATCGCATATAAGAAACGCTCATTTGGCGCAGTCACAATCGTGTCCCCAAAATTCACGTCGAAACTGCCTTGGCCTGCAGTCACCGTGACAGTTTGCAGCGGGGTGGTGAGTTCCACGCCTGAAGGCAAGACTTCGCGAACGACGTAACTTCCCGGCGGCAGCGTCAAGAACGCGTAATGGCCGTTGGCATCGGTGACGGCAGAAGGGTCATTTGCTGATATTTTCCCCGTACCGTTCTCATCGATGAACACCGTGCGTCCGGCCACGCCGTGTTCTCCTGGATCCAAATGGCCATTGCGATTTTCGTCGTTGAAGACCGTGCCCGTGATGGAAGGCAGCTCTCCGAAATCGACGCCTGAAACCGTGGCGCCAGCCGTCACGTTGACGTTGGGCGCCGCAGTAGTGAGCGAGACGTTTGCGGGCAAGGCTTCGCGAACCGTATAGCTGCCGGGGGCTAAGCCCGTGAACGCGTAATGGCCGTTGGCGTCGGTGGTCGTCGACGGAGCATTGCCGCCGGGATAGAACGTCCCGTCACGGTACGCGTACACGATCTGCCCGGGCAACCCGGGTTCTCCGGGATCCTGTTGACCGTTTCCGTTGAGATCGACGAAGACCGTGCCGGTGATCGACGGTTCTTCGGCGAAATTCACGCCCGTGGCGCCGTGATCGGAGGTCACGGTAACGGTTTGGGAGGATTCCGCGATCGTCACGTTCGCTGGGACGACCTCGCGCACCGAATAAGGTCCCGGCGCCAACCCGCTGAACGAGTAATGCCCGTTGGCGTCGGTGGTCGTCGACGGATTGCTGGCGTCGGGAGCGCCCGTGCCATCGTTGTCGATGAATACGGTGCGACCCGCGACTCCCGATTCGCCCGGATCGAGTTCTCCGTTGCCGTTGAAGTCCGTGAAGACCGTGCCTTCGATCCCATAACCTACCGTGATCGAACTGATGCGGACGAGTTGATTGTTCGCCCCGAGGGGCAACGTGGCAAACGTACTGCTATCTGCAGCATCGGTGGGCAACGCCGCAATCGCATCGAGCACCTGCATTCCGTCGCCTAAGACCTGGCCGAAGACCGCGTAGCCGCCGCCGTTGGATGGGCCGAGCGTCTGAGTATTGTCAACCGTGTTGACGAACCATTCGTCGGTGCCGCTATTCGGGGCGCTCGTCCTGGCCAACCCCACCGAGCCGCGGATGTTCGGCAGGTTGTACTCCAAGGGAATCGGAGCATTCGTCGGGATTGTCGCGAATTGGGATGTGCTGGTGAAAGTATCGCTCGGCGAGGTGAACCCGCCCGACTGCACGACGAAGTTCGGAACCGAACGATGGAAAATCGAGTTCGTGTACGCGCCGCTTTCCACATAGCTCCGGAAGTTGGCGACCGTCATGGGCGCGGCATCCGGAAACAGTTCGATCTGGAAGTTCCCGAAATTGGTGTCGACCGTGACGATCGGATCGGCGGTCAGCAGACGCCGCTCCTCGAGTTGCTCGGCGAAAAGCCATCGACGCCCCGGCGAACGACCTGTCGATTTGCGGATTCGGCGCAGAAAGAACGATTCAATCGGCATCGCTTAGTCCTTTGAACAATTGCGGCGAGATGACAGGACGCGAACAAACAGCGAGTCGAAAGAGGCCCCAGCGCGCAGGCCAACGGCCTCGCGCCAAAAGCTGCCGACTCCTGCCTGGTCGTTCATGTGAGAAACTGCCCTGGCGCTCTTGCGAGCCGGCGCTGCTGCACGACGACGGCCGTCCTTGCCCGGCAGGCGCAAGCCCCGATTTTTGCGCGGCCGCCCCTTCCGATGGGGGCCGCAATCAGTTTTTGCCAGAGTAACCGCGTTTTGCAACGCCGTCAACGATTTCGCGCCAAAAACGCATGACTCCCAACATTTTTCGGGCGGCGAGCAAATTCCAGTCGCTGGAGCGATGCACGATCGGTTGCCTCGCATTTGTGAGGCGGAAAGCCGGAATTGAATCTAATCGCAATGAGTGGATGCGCCGGCGCCCCGACGACTGCCGGATATTTCTGCCTGTCGCGTTCCTGTCCGCACTCCGCATTCGGACCAGGGGGCTAACGCCCCCCGCTCGCCGTTCTGCGACCTGGTCGCTCACTCCCAGCGGATCACCAGATCGCCGGTTTCCACGCCGCTGCTGGCTTGCACCAGCACTTCGGCGATTTGCCCATCGCGCTCGGCGTAGAGCGTGGTTTCCATCTTCATGGCTTCCATCGTCAAGAGCTTGTGCCCTTGCGACACGCGATCGCCGGGCTTCACCGCCACGTTGACCACCATGCCGGGCATCGGGGCGCCGACCTGTTTGGGATCGCTGGCTTCGGCCTTGGGGCGCCGCTCGATGATTGCTTCCAGCGTCGTGTCGGGCACGGTCACGTCGCGAGGCTGCCCGTTGAGTTCGAAGAACACCGTCCGCGTGCCGTCGGGATGCGGGTCGCCGATCGTCAGGAACTTGATGATCAGCGTCTTGCCCGGCTCGATTTCGACCGCCAGTTCTTCGTTCGTCTGCGGCCCGTAGAAGAAGACCGGTGTCGGCAGGATGCTCGTATCGCCGTAGGTGTCTTGGTGCGTGATGAAGTCGCTGACCACGCGCGGATAGATGATGTGCGAAACGATCTCGCGGCGCAACGCCGGCCGGCCGAGCCGCTTTTCCAACTCGGCGGCGACGGCGTCGAAATCGGCCGGCGGCAAGCTGGCGCCCGGCCGCTCGGTGAGCGGCTTTTCGCCGCGCAATATGCGCTGCTGCACTTTCACCGGGAAACCGCCCGGCGGCTGGCCCATGCGGCCCGAGACCAGATCGATCACCGATTCGGGGAAGCTCAACTCGCGATTGAAGTCGAGCACGTCGGCCACCGAAAGATTGTTAGCGATCAGGTACAGCGCCATGTCGCCGACCGCTTTCGACGAGGGCGTGACCTTGACGATGTCGCCGAAGAGCTGATTCACGTCGGCGTACATCCGGCAGACGTCGTACCAGCGCGGGCCCAGGCCGATCGCACGGGCCTGCTCGAACAGATTCGTATACTGCCCGCCGGGCATCTCGTTCTGGTACACGCTGGCCGTGCTGGCCTTCATGCCCGTTTCGAACGGGGCGTAGAAATCGCGGACCGCCTCCCAATATTCGGCCGTCCGTTCCAGCCGCTCGGGGTTCAGCCCCGTTTCGCGCGGCGTACACCGCAGGGCCTCGACGACCGAATTCAAGTTCGGCTGCGAGGTCAGGCCGGACATCGACGAAAAGGCCGCATCGGCGATATCCAGACCGACCTCGGCCGCCTTGAGAATCGCGCCCGCCTGCACGCCGCTGGTGTCGTGCGTGTGAAAGTGGATCGGGATGCCGACTTCCTGCTTCAGCGTGCGTACCAGCAGTTCGGCGGCGTAAGGCTTGCACAGCCCGGCCATGTCTTTGATGGCCAGGATGTGGGCGCCCATCTTTTCCAGTTCCTTGGCCAGCGCGACGTAATACTTGAGGTTGTATTTCGTCCGCTTCGGGTCGAGCACGTCGCCGGTGTAGCAGATGGCCGCTTCGCAGATGGCGCCCGCGTGCTCGACGGCCTCCATCGCCACTTGCATGTTCGGCGCCCAGTTGAGCGAGTCGAAGACGCGAAACACGTCGATGCCGGCCGAGGCGGCTTCTTCGACGAAGGCCCGCACCAGGTTGTCGGGATAGTTCGAGTAGCCCAGGGCGTTCGAGGCCCTTAACAACATCTGGAACAGGACGTTGGGAATCTTTTCGCGCAGGTCGGTCAGCCGCTGCCAGGGGCACTCTTTCAAGAACCGCATGGCCGTGTCGAACGTGGCGCCGCCCCACATCTCGAGCGAGAACAGCTTGGGATGCTGCTTGGCGTAAGCCTCGGCGATTTGCAGCATGTCGTGCGTCCGCAACCGCGTGGCCAACAGCGACTGGTGCGCGTCGCGCAGCGTCGTGTCGGTCAAGAGCAGCGGCTTTTGCTCGAGAATCCACTGGCTGAATTTCTCGGCGCCCAACTGCTGAAACCGCTGCCGCGTGCCCGGCGGTAGGGCGATCTCGTCGTCCAGTTTCGGCACGGGCGCCGGCTCGCGGCGAATCTGCTCGGGCCGCTTTTTGACCAGCGGGTTGCCGTTCACCAGCACGTCGGCCAGGTACATGAACAACTTGGTGGCCCGGTCGCGGCGGGCCACGAACTGGAACAGCTCGGGCGTTTCGTCGAGAAACCGGGTGGTGCAGCCCCCGGCGATGAACTGCGGGTGCGTGACCAGGTTGATCAAAAACGGAATATTCGTTTTGACGCCGCGGATGCGGAACTCTTGCAGGCAGCGTTCCATCCGCCGCGCCGCGTCGGCGAAGCGACGGCCCGAGGTAATGACCTTGACCAACAGCGAGTCGTAATACGGCGTGACCATCGCGCCCGAAAACGCGGTGCCGGCGTCGAGCCGCACGCCCGGTCCGCCGGTCGAGCGATAGTGGGCCACGCGGCCGTAGTCGGGACGAAAGTGATTGAGCGGATCCTCGGTCGTAATCCGGCACTGGATCGCATAGCCCTCGGTGCGCACGGCGTCTTGCGAGCCGAGGCCGATCGCCGGATCGTCGAGCCGCGCGCCTTGGGCCACCAACAATTGGCATTTGACCAGGTCGACGCCCGTGATCTGCTCGGTGCAGGTGTGCTCGACCTGAATTCGCGGGTTCACCTCGATGAAATAAAACTTGTCGGCCTCGGTGTCGAGGAGGAACTCGACCGTGCCGGCGCTTTCGTAGCGGACCGCCTTGCCGATCGCCAGCGCGGACTGGCATATCTCGTTGCGCAAGGCCGGATCGAGATTGATGGCCGGGGCGATCTCCACGACCTTTTGGTGCCGCCGCTGCACCGAGCAATCGCGCTCGTATAAATGTACGAGATTGCCGTGCTTATCGCCCATCAGTTGCACTTCGATGTGCCGCGGGCGGGCGATGAATTTCTCCAGGAATACGTCGGGGCTGCCAAAGGCGGTTTTCGCCTCGCGCTGCGCTTGTTCGAGCTGCGCGGCCAACTCTTCGGCGCGGTGAACCACCCGCATGCCGCGCCCGCCGCCTCCTTTGGCCGCTTTGAGCAGCACCGGATAGCCCAGCCGCTCGGCCAGTTCGCTGGCCTGCGATGCGTCGGCCAGCGGCTCGCTGCTGCCGGCCAACACGGGCACGCCGGCCTGCTCCGCAATTTTGCGGGCCACGATCTTGTCGCCGAGCTGATCCAAAATTGCCGGCGACGGCCCGCAGAAAAGAATGCCCGCCGCTTCGCAAGCCCGGGCGAAATCCGGGTTCTCCGACAGAAAGCCATACCCCGGATGGATCGCGTCGACGTCGCGCTCTTGAGCCAGCTTGACGATGCCGTCAATATCCAGATAGACTCGAATCGGCTCGCCCGGATGGCCGACCTGATAGGCTTCGTCGGCTTTGAAGCGGTGCAGGGCGAAGCGATCTTCGTGCGAGTAGATCGCCACGGTGCGGATGCCCAACTCGTGGGCGGTGCGAAACACGCGCGTGGCGATCTCGCTGCGGTTGGCGACCAATAATTTCTGAATCGATTTCATCGGCAATTGGCGGGCGGAATGCCTCGGATGACACGGGCGGCAGAGACGGCGCCCGGACGAACCGGTCAGTGTAATCCGCCGGCCGGCAAAACGACTAGGGGGTACGGTCGACGTGGCGGCGCCATGTGGCGACGTATAAAGGGAATTCTCCGTAGAGAACGCCCTGCTATGTAGTGCTTTGTCTAGTGGTCGGCAATGGAAAGTTCGGGCTGATGTCGGAGCAAATGCGGGCCTTGGATCGTGCCGTGTCGGCGGCCAAGCGGCAGGACGCCGCGCCGCCATGAAACGTTTCCTTGCCTCTTAAGTGATCGGCATGCAAGACGTCAATCCTTACGCCGCGCCCAAATACGATTTGCCGCTGAACCGGGTATTAACGGAGCCCGGCGATGGCGTGTGGCGAGACGGCGACTTGCTGGTGATGCGCAAAGGCGCCGTGCTGCCCGACCGTTGCGCGAAGTGCAATGCCGCAGCCGAAGCGGGGCGGCTGAAGCTCACGCTGCGCTGGCACGATCCGATTTTTTTCCTGATGCTGCCGATCTGGCCCATCATCGTGCTGTTCGTCATGGAGACCGCAAAGATCGAAATCGGCGTATGCGGGCGCCATCGCCGCCAACGGAGATTTGCGATCTTGGTCGGCGGGTTCTCATTCCTATTCTGCGTTGCTTCGATCGTCGGGGCATTGGGAGGCAGCGCCCTGCCGATTCCGCTCTTTTGGCGCGTGGTTTGGTTTCTGACGGCGGGAGTCGCATTGTTGGCGGTATCGATTCGCGCCAATCTCAATTCGATCCTGGTCTCGCCGCATAAAATCGACCGCGATTACGTCTGGTTGAAGAAGATCGACCCCGGCTACCTGGCTCAGTTTCCGCCGGTGAATCGTTGACGCGGTCCTGAAGATGTCGAACAATGGAAGCATGAGCACGGAAACCGGCATTCCCGCGGAAATCATGCACGATCTCGAATCGCTGTGCGCAAGCATCGCGGCACGGCGCCCGGTCGATCCGGTCGTCGCGAGACGGGTTCAAGAGCGGTCCGAATCGCTGCGAAAGATGCTTAAAGAAACGAACGTGGCGGTCGAATTGATCCGCGAAGTTCGAGAAGAGGCATGAAGTACATCCTCGACGCTTCGGTGGCGTTGAAATGGGTTCTCAAAGAGCCTGGATCTGATCGAGCCCGCCGACTCCGGGATGAATTCCGAAATCGGGCCCATGAATTCCTCGCTCCGGAAAGCTTCCTGCCTGAAGTTGGCCATGCGTTGACCAGAGCCGAGCGCAAAGGCTTAATCCAGCCTCCCATGGCGTCGGCATTCTTTGCAGACATTCTTTCGACGGCGCCGGAAATCCATTCGTTGATTCCATTGATGCCAAAAGCCGTTGATCTTTCCTCCGCCTCGCGTCTCGGGGTGTACGATTGCCTTTATGTGATCATGGCCGAACGCGAGGGCTGCGAACTGCTCACGGCGGACGAGCGCCTCGTGACCGTTTTCAAGGGGCATCCGGTCGTATCTTTGGACTCGCTCTAACGACGCGTTGATCGAAACCACGTGCGGTTGGACAAGATTCGATGCGCAAAACCCGCTAAGTTCTGTAGCCCGCCAGAGCTGCCGCAACGCGTTTTGGAACGGAGGAGGACTGAACTGTCAACGTGCGCGATGCGTTGCATTTGTAGCGCCGACATGCGCCGGTTTCGCGCGAAGCTGGGCGCCAGAACAGGCGACTTAACCGCTGGGCTGACTTCCGGTGGGCAGTGCCCACCCTACCGATTGCCGCTCGCCGCTTCGGCCCGAGCAAGTTCGACGAGTGTCCGCACGAAGGCGCCGCTGGCGCCGGAGTCGCTCCAAGGCTTGGATTTTTCGAGGAAGGCGGGACCGGCGATGTCGAGATGAGCCCAGGGCGTGCCGCCGACGAATTCTTCCAGGAACTTGGCGGCCGAGATCGCGCCGCCCCAGCGGCCTTCGCCCGTGTTGCGGATGTCGGCGACTTCACTTTTGATGCCTTCGCGATATTCCGCGAACATCGGCAGTTGCCAGAGCGGCTCGCCGGCCGTGCTTGCGGCCCCGGCGACGCGATCGCACCACGGCTGATCGTTCGACATCAAGGCGGCCACGTCCGTGCCGAGCGCCACGACGCAGGCGCCGGTGAGCGTGGCCAGGTCGACGATCCGCGCGGCGCCGCGTTCGACGGCCACGTCGAGCACGTCGGCCAGCACCAGCCGGCCTTCGGCGTCGGTGTTCTGCACTTCGATCGTGCGGCCGTTGCGGGCCGCGAGCACGTCGCCCAGCTTCATCGCCGAGCCGCTGGGCATGTTCTCGACCAGCCCGGCCAGGCCGATCGCGTTGACGGGCAGTTTCAAGAGCGCGATCGCCCGCATGGCGCCGAGCACCGCGGCGGCGCCCGCCATATCGCACTTCATGGTCTTCATCGAATCGTTCGGCTTGAGCGACAATCCGCCCGAGTCGAACGTGACCCCCTTGCCGACCAGCGCCAGCGGCGCCGCTCCGGCCGCTCCGCCCGAGTGCCGCAAGATCAACAGCCGCGGCGGCCTGGTCGAGCCGCGCGCCACGGCCAACAGCGCCCCGGCCCGCTCGCGCTGGAGCCGGGCTTCGTCCCAGATTTCGATCTCCAGCCCGGTCTGCCGGGCCATTTCGGCGGCGCGGTCGCAGAACGACTCGGGATAAATCTGTTGCGGCGGTTCGTCGACCAGCCGCCGGGTCAGGTTCACGCTTTCGCCGAGGATTTGCCCGGCCCGCACGGCTTGTTCATCCGCGCCGAGCCAGACGAGCGACTCGAACGGGTTGCGGTTTTTTTCGGCGCGGTAGAGGTCTTGCCCTTGGCAGCCGACGACGGCGCCGGCCACGGCGCTTTCGAGCACCGCTTCGCTCAAGCCGTCCGCCAGCGCGAAAGCCGCGCGGCGCCGCGGCTTGGCGGCCAGATAGCGGCTGGCGGCGGCCGCCCCGCGAAACGCGAGCCCGCGATCGAACTTCGCCTGCTCGCCCAAACCGACGACCAGCACCAGCGGCGCCGCAACGTTCGGCGCCGTCCAGATGGGCGTGAGTTCGTAAAGCTTCCCGCTGATTTCCTTGGCCTCGACGAGCCGCCTCAACACGCCGCCAGACGCCTGGTCGATCGCCGCCGCCGGACCGGCAAGGCCGGCGCCGTCAAACACTCCGACCACGAGCGCGTCGGCTTCGAGTTGCTGTGGCAGATCCGGGCTGACGCTGATTTCCATCCGTAGATTCTCGCTTTCTCAATGATCTCGTGCGGCGAAGCGCCAATAAAAATAGCAGGCACACTCTTGGGCGCCGCCCGCGACGCTTGGGTTAAGACTCTTGTCGCAGGTTTGGCGACGGCTCACGGAGTGAGCCTGCTACATTGGCGCAAGCGTTCGGAGCGGGCAACCACCGCCAATCAGCCGAGCTGCGCGAGGGCCTGCTGTGCGGCTTTCTTTTGCGGCTCGCGAGGCGCGGTTTGGGCGACGCTCTGGTAGATCGCTTTGCCGGCGTCCTTTTGTCCGGCTCGGACCAGGTTCTCGGCCAGGCGAATGCGGGCTTTCGAGATCCTGAGCGCCGCGCGATGGCCGTGCTGCTTGCCGGCCTCGATCAGCAGCGCGTCGGCAGCGGCGTCGGCATGGTTGGCCAGCGCTTCGGCCGCCGCCAGCCGGACGTGAGAATCAGCGTCGGCGGCGCACTTTTTCAGTGCGTCGACCGCGCCCGAGCCGTTGCGGCGCCCGAGGGCGTTGATCGCTCCGACGCGGAATTCGGCGCCGACCGCATTGACGGCCGTCTCGGCCAGCGCGTCGGTTGCGGCCTGGCAGGTCAGGCGATCGAGCGCGAACCGCGCCATTTCACGCGCGTCGAAGTCGGCCAATTCCTGCTTCAAGGCGGGCACTTCCATGTCGCCGCCGACTAAGCTCACCGCCCGGGCCAGTTCGCCGCGCACGCGGGCCGAATAGACCGGCACGGGAGTCTTGTCTTTGTCGTCCTTAGCCTTGGTCGCCGCTTCGGCCTTAGCCAGCGCCGCGGCCAGTTCGGCGCGTTCCGCTTCTTTGCCGGGCGCCCCGACCGCCGCCGTCATTTGGGCCAAGGCTCGCTTGGCGTGATAGACCTGCACTTGATCGTTCGAGCCGAGTTGCTCGCAAAGTTTTTCTAGGGATTCCATAATCAATCACCCTTATTTTCGTGTTGTTCTTCTGATCGTGAATCGACCCATGTCCGGTAGTCGCGAGCCTCAACGACGCCACTGGATGAACCACGGATTACACCGATGACACGGATGTTGGAATTCGAACATCCGTGTTATCCGTGCCATCCGTGGTTCCTGACTCTTAAAAATTTTACAGATGCCAGGGCGCCCGCATCGGCTTGCCGACCAGCAGGTTCGCCTGGTCGTCGCCGACGAATTGTTCTTTCTCGGGGCTCCAATTCAGTTCGCGGCCCAGCTTGATGGCGAGGTTGCCCAAATGGCAGACCGTCACCGAGCGATAGCCGATCTCGACGTCGCAAATCGGCCGCTCGCGGCTTTGGATGCAGTCGAGCCAGTTCTCGTGGTGGTCGCGGCTCTCGTAAAGCTTGGTGGCGAACGACTCGTGCGGAAAATCTTTGACGATGTCTTCGTACTTCTTCAGATTCTTGCCGCCGAGCGAAAGTTCGATGCGGCCGCGACTGACGAACACCCAGCCGTCGCTGCCGGTGAACTTGACGCCGTTTTCGCCCTGGCTGTGGCAGAAGAGTTCGACGCCGTTGGCGTAGGTATACTGTACGTCGAATTCGCCCGGCACGTCGTGTGGTCCGTCGGGATGATACGTGCCAGCGCCCTTGACCTTGACCGGCCCCGAGCCATCGGCGCCGATGCCCCATTGGGCGATATCGTTGTGGTGAGCGCCCCAGTCGGTCATCTTGCCGCCCGAATAGTCGAAGAACCAGCGGAACTGATAGTGGCAGCGATTGGGGCTATAGTCGGCGTAAGGGGCGGGGCCGAGCCAGAAGTTCCAATCGAGTTCCGGCGGAGGCGTGGTCGGGGTCTGCCACGATCCAGAATCGATGCCGCCGATGTAGGTGTCGACGCGTTGGAGCTTGCCGATCTTGCCGTTGCGCACCAGTTCGCAGGCCAGGCGGAACCGCCGGTCGCTGCGCTGCTGGCTGCCGGTCTGAAACACCGTGCCGTAGCGGCGCGCGGCCTCGACCATTTTCTGGCCTTCGGTGATGGTCAACGTGAGCGGCTTTTCGCAATAGACGTCTTTGCCCGACTCCATCGCATAGATGGCGCATAGCGCGTGCCAATGGTCGGGCACGGCGATCAGTACGGCGTCGATCTCGGGCCGATCGCACAACTCGCGGAAGTCTTTGTAAACTTCGACCCGACGGCCGGTGCGCTTGAGCACGTCAGCGGCGGCCTGGTCGCGGTGGTTGCGGTCGACGTCGCACACGGCGGCGACTTCGATTCGCTTGTTCGGCAATAGCTTGTTGGCCAAATGGTGGCGGCGGCCAAGATCGCCCGTGCCGATCGAACCGACGACCACGCGGTCGCTGGGGGCCGGCTCGCCCGGCTTGCCGAAGGCGCTGGCGGGCAAGATCGTTGGCGCTGCGGCCGCTGCGGCGGCCGAGGCCTGCAAAAACTGGCGGCGGTTGGATCCTGGCTTGTGCGTCACGGCAACGGGCTCCTTGTCTGAGGCCTGGGCAGAAGTGGAAGTTCGTCGTTCAAGCATAATTGCGCCTCGCCCGGCGTGCAGCAGGCGCGGGGGGCATGGCAGCCGAATGCCAGAATTTTGGCGGTTGCGACCGGCGTTTGCAAGTAAGGCCGCTCCAGGTCATTTGGCGCCAAGCGCTTGCGGCGAAAAATTAACTTGCAAAAGCAAGCCCGAGAGGAAACAATTAGCAGTCAGACGTGAGACGGGTACTTGCAGGCGGAAACCGCTGGTCCCACCGCAATCGCCAAGCTTGCCAGCGAAACCCCGCGTTGCTGGGCGGCCCGCCAACTTCTGAACGGAACAGCGTCGGGCGTAACCTTTTGCCGCGCCGCAAGCACTAGCTAGCGTGGCATTGTCGTTCCAAAATCCGACCTCCCTGCCGAGATCAAGCCCATGTGCGCCATGACGGCCGAAGAACGAGTTGCGTCGAACGGCGGCGCCTTCGACGAGAGTTCGCTAGAACCGCGTCGCCCGCGCGGCGACGGGGCGGGAAGATCATTCGTGTTCTTGCTCGGCTTGGCCCTCATCGCCTTGGGGGGCGGGGCGGCCTACTTCAAGTTCTTTTACTTGTCCAGCGACGACGCCGGCCGCCATCTGCTGACCACGGCGGTGAAACGCGACAACCTGGTGATTACCGTCACCGAAGACGGCAACGTCGAAAGCGCTCGTAATCTCGAACTGAAGTGCGAAGTGCCCGGCCCGATCACCATTCTAGATATCATCCAGGACGGCACGCACGTGGAAAAGGGCGACAAACTCGTGCAACTCGATTCTTCGATGATTGAAGACCAGGTCAACGCTCAGAAAATCGTGGTGTCGACCGCCGAGGCGAAGAAGATTACCGAAGAGCGAACCTGGGCTGCCAACAAAATCGCCGTTGACGAATATGCCAAGGGCACCTTTATCCAGCTCATGGAGCAGTGCGAAGCCAACATCACCGTGGCCCGGCAGAATCTGAGCACTGCCGAGAACCAGTTGCAATACACCAAGAAGATGCTGCGCAAGGCCTACGCCAACCCCTTGGAACTGGAATCGAAGCAATACCTGGTTGAACAAGCCAAGCTGAACCTGAAAGTCGCGCAGACTGCGAAAACCGTGCTGGAAAAATACACCAAGGACAAGACGCTGGTAGCCTTGGAGAGCACGCGCGACAGCGCCGAAGCGATGATGAGGTCGGCCCAGGCCGAATACGACTTGCAGAAGGCCAAGCTCGAACGGCTGGAACGCCAGATGTCCAAGTGCGCGATCCTCGCTCCACAAAGCGGAATGGTCGTCTACGCCAACGATTCCGGCGGTTCGCGATTTGGCCAACAAGGCCCCAAGATCGACCTGGGCGCCTCGGTCAACGAGTTTCAGGCCATTTTGCGGCTGCCCGATCTGGGAAACATGCAGGTCAAGGCGCTGGTCCACGAGTCGAAGGTCGATAGCCTGCGTCCCGGCATGCGCGCCGTGGTCAAAATCCAGGACCGCGAGTTGCAAGGCGCCGTGGCCTCGATCGCCAATCAGGCCGAACCCAATAGTTTCTTCTCGGGCAACGTCAAGGAATACGCCACGATCATCAAGATCGACGGCCACCCCGATGGACTGAAGCCTGGTATGACCGCCGAAGTTGAAGTGTTGGTGCAGGAACTTAAAGACGTGCTGCAAGTGCCCGTGCAATGCGTGGTCGAGAAAGGCGGCAAGTTCTACGCTTGGGTCAAAACCGCCAAGAAGATCGAACGGCGAGACGTGGTGCTCGGAAGCACGAACGACACCGAGATTGAAATCAAGGACGGGCTCAAGGAGGGCGATCTCGTTTTGCAAAACCCGCGGGCCGAAATGCCCGAGGCGCGCGAAGAGGAGACGGCGACAAACGAGGGCGGGGTTGACGTCAAAAAGCGGTTCGGCGACGCGGCGCCGGGCGACGCTCCCATGAGCCCCGGCGAAGCCAGCCCGGGAGGTCCCGGCGGCAAACGCGGAGGACGTGGCGGACCGGACGACATGGCAGGCGGGCCGCCGGGCGGACCCGGCGGGGGCGGTCGTCGCGGCGGCGGCGCTGGGCGAGGTCGGATGAACTTCGCCGAACTCGATAAAGACAAGGACGGAAAGATCAGCAAGGAAGAGATGCCCGAGCAAGGGCGTCAGTTCTTCGGCATGATGGATACCAACGGCGACAGTTTCGTCGATCAGGCCGAGCAAAAGGCGGCCGAGGAACGCCGCAAACAAATGCAACAACAAGGCGGCAGAGGCGGATCGGGAGGCCCTGGCGGACCCGGAGGAGGCCCTGGCGGCCCGCCGGCCGCAGGCGGCGGCGCCGGTTGATCGCACACGCGATGCTTGCCGCTCCGATTCGCCAACTGAAAAGCGCGGCGTTCGGCGCCAATAGAGCGTGACCGATCGCCGCGCATCCATGAACCACCGGGATTGATCGCTTGGGTTCCAAATTCTTTCAAACGCTGCGGCTGGGCCTGAAGACCCTGTTGCTGCACAAGCTGCGCTCAGGGCTGGCCGTGCTGGGCATCATGATCGGCGTCACGGCCGTGATCTGGCTCGTGGCGATGGGCGAAGGCGTTAGCTACCAGGCCCAGCAGCAGATCAAAGAACTGGGCGCCACCAATATCATCATCCGCAGCATCAAACCGGCCGGCAATCAGTCGGGCGGCGCGCAGTCCAGCTTTTTCGTCTCTTACGGACTCTTGCGCGACGATTTCAAGCGCATCACTTCGACCGTGCCGACCGTTCGCCGCGCCGTGCCGCTGCGCGAGATTTTGAAAGAGGTTCGCTACCTCGACAAAACCTGCGAGGTGAGCCTCCTGGGCTGCACGCCCGCCTATCTCGACATGAATCATCTGCAACTGGCCGAAGGTCGCTTTCTGACCGACCGCGATCTGAACCGCGTCGACAACATTTGCGTGCTGGCATACGGCACGGCCGTGCAGTTGTTCCCTTATGAAGATCCCATTGGCCGCGCAATCCAAGTCGACAAAGACTTCTACCAGGTGATCGGCGTCACCCAGGAGCGCGCCGCTTCGGGCAACATTGGCGGCAGCTTCAGCGGTAAGGATTACAACAAAGACGTCTATATTCCGCTGTCGACGCTGCGGGCCCGCATCGGAGACCAGGTGCTGACCTCCCGCGCCGGCAGCCGCGAGGGCGAGATCGTCCAACTCAGCCAGATGACCGTCACCGTGGGCGACATCAAAGAGGTCGATGATACGGCCGACGTCATCAAGGTCCTGCTGGAGAAGTTTCACAAGTCGGTCGACTACTCGATCATCGTGCCCAAGGAACTGTTGCGGCAGGCGGAAGTTCTGCAAACCATGTTCCGCTGGCTGTCGGCGGTCATCGCGGGCATTTCGCTGTTGGTAGGCGGCATCGGCATCATGAACATCATGCTGGCGACGGTCACCGAGCGAACGCGCGAGATCGGCATCCGCCGCGCGCTGGGCGCCAAGCGCCGCGACATCGTGCAGCAATTTCTCATCGAAACGGTGGTCCTCTCGGCCACCGGCGGCATCTTTGGCATGTTGCTCGGTTTCTTGTGCAAGCCGGCCGTGTGGCTTGCTCAGAAGGCGCTAGAACAATTCTCGCCGCAATTGTTCAGCGATTTGCCCGAGGCGATCCGTAACTTGGTGCCGCTGATCCAGCCCTGGTCGGTGTTGGCGGCCTTCGGCGTTTCGGTGATGGTGGGCGTCGTGTTCGGGCTCTACCCCGCTCGCCGCGCCGCGATGATGGATCCGATCGAAGCCTTGCGGCACGAATAGCGACCATCGGGCGCCGGTAACGGGTAGGTTATGCTTTTTAGCATAACTGTTGGCGGCGAGAGGGTTATGCTGAAGCATAACCTACGCCCTTGGCGTCGACATTTCGCTCGGCCCTGGCAAACTTCCTCGCCTCGCGTTAAAACCTAGAGCGTTGCAACCGAAACCTCGGCGCGTGGGAGCTCTGCATGAATAAAGACGAAATCTTGGCCAAGCTGGCCGCCGGCGAATTGAAGGTCGAAGAAGCCTCGAAGTTGCTGGCCGCGGCCGAAGCCAAAGGCCGCCGCTCGCTGTATTGCAAGGTCAGTGCTAAAGGCGCCGTCAGCGTCTACGGCCTGCAGCGCATGCCCGTCACGCTTTATGCCGAGCAGTGGGAGCGGCTGCTCGATTTCGGCGACGAAGTGCGGACGTTCGTCAAGGACAACGACGCCGAACTCAACCGCAAAGACCGCGGCCAAGCCGAGGAATAACACGCACGGTTCGGCCGGTCTGATCCGACGCTTGGGCGCTGGCTTTCGGAAGCCGTCAACGGCGCGCGGCTTGCGGGCTGGCGGAAGCTATCCAGCGGTCGCCCGTCCAATAGACCCAGCGGCGATTGGGCATCCAGTACCACCATCGCCCCTGGAAGTGGTAATAACGCCAAAGGTCGTCTTTCGGTGCGGTAGCCGGGGAAAAGAGAAGCCAACGGCGACCTCAAGCGCAAAACGGCTGAAAGAGCGCAAAACCGCCTTCAGCGTTTGAAACGACGCCCGCAGTCGCCGTTGGCCGATTTCCTGGCTCTCTTCCGCCAGTTTACTTCTTGTGGGCCTTGTGGCAGGCTGCGCAGGCGCTGGTCGTTTGCTTGAACGCCGCTTGAGCCGCGGCCAGATCCTTCCCTGCCAGCGCCTTGAGCGCCGCTTCGCTGCCCGCCCGCAACGTCTTGGCGGCATTGGCCCAGTCCCCGTCGGGGCAACGTCCGTCGTCCATCAACAAGTAGCTCATTTCGTTGAGGCACGCCGCCCGAGTTTCGGCCAGACTCCAGGCTTCATCGTCGGCCGGGCCCTTGTCCTTCAGCGAGGCGCCCAGACCCGCGCAGTTCGGCTGCACGATGCCTTTCATCAACTGTTTGGTCGCGGCGGGGCGGGTCTTGCCCTTGGTTTTTTGGGCCAGCGCCGCGTCGACCGATAGCAGTAACGCCGCGGCGCATGCCGCCGCCAGCGCGGCGCCGGCGATGTTCTTGATAACCATGCTTGTCATCTCCCAGTTTCGAAGTAAGAACCGTTCCGAGCGCCGCTGCCAGACTCCACGACCAGCAGTCAGCTTCGCACTCGAAAAGCCAGGCAAGTCTATCGGTCGACGCCGGGCGGGCCAAATGCGGTTTGAATCGCGTGCCGGCCGCGCTATTGCACTCGCTCGAACAGCACAGCAATCAGATGTGCGGGCGTGCGGATTGGCGCGCCTTTGAGGCAGCAAAGCGCGCGTTTTTCGCGAGAAGTGTTCCGCACCGCGCGCTTGGCGCGCTTTCGTGAGAATTCCGTTGCCCGCGCCGGCGCCGACGAAGACGTTGGGGTCGAAAACGTTCGCTCCGCCCGGCACCTCGCGGCGAGCGCTGGCGTTGTCGATGGGCGAGCGATCACTCGGCCAGAAATTGCACCAGCTTTTCCATCTCGAACCGACTGCCGACGTACAGCGGCGTGCGCTGGTGCAAGGCATCGGGTTCGATCTCCAGAATGCGGCGGCGGCCGTCGGTGGCGTTTCCACCCGCCTGCTCGGCCAGGAAAGCGATCGGATTGGCCTCGTAGAGCAGCCGCAGCTTTCCGTCGCGGTATCGCTCGGTAGGAGGATAGAGGAACACGCCCCCTTTGAGCATCGTGCGGTGAAAGTCGGCCACCAGCGAACCGATATAGCGCGAGGAATAAACGGCGTCCGCCTGCCCCGATCGCAGCCAATCGAGATAGCGGCGGCACGCGGCAGGGAAGCTGGCCGAGTTGGCCTCGTTGACCGAGTAGAGATTTCCGCGCGTCGGCATTTGCAGGTTGGGGTGGCTGAGCACGAAGGCGCCGATCGACAGATCGAGCGTGAAGCCGTGGACGCCAAAGCCGGTCGAATAGACCAGCATCGTCGACGAACCGTAGAGCACGTAGCCCGCGGCCACTTGCCGGCG
>DATKRK010000038.1:0-5516 GCA_035532215.1 Pirellulales bacterium
TTTGTCAGCCTCGCGGGCTGACCAAGCCGCCGCGAGACCTGTCTCGCGAATTACGGCTCGCCGACTGCCGTTTTTCCGCCGCGCCCCATGCGGCGGCCCGCTCAAACTACGCTCGAAAACCGCGAAACTCGAACTAAGTGGCGCGTCGCCTCGCCTTCGAGGAACAGTTCCGGCCCGCCCAGCGGCCGCAGCAGCAAACCAAATCGCAGGCCGCGATAGACGCCGAGTTCGACGCGCTGCGGCCCCCGCACCGATTCCGGCAAGTGTTTGAGGCGGCTGCCGAGCACCTCCATCACGTCGTCGCGGTGAACCGGGCGGCCGCCGATGATAAGGCGGTCGTTGGCATGAACGGCGAGCATCGTGGAATCCTCTTTCAGGTCGGCGACGCGCTTCGCGCGCCTCGCGATGGTTTCGGGCAGTTCCCGCAGATTGCGGCGGGCGACATACTGCTCGTCGGCGTGATTGCGTTTCAGGATGGCGAGGCGCTGTAATTCGGCGTCGGCTTCGGCGAGGGTCAGCACGGCCGGGTTGCCGGAGGCGATGGCTTTCACCTCGGCGTAGGAGAGTTCCTGGCCGCCGATATCCTCGGCGCGGCGGACGGCGCTGTCGCCGGTCATCACCTGGGCGATGAACCGCGCTTTGGTCTCCAGCGCCTGCCACATATAAGCGTCGAAGCTGCCCTCGGTCACGTAGCGGTAAATCGCCACTTCCTCGTTGGTGTTGCCCTGCCGCAGGATGCGGCCTTCGCGCTGCTCGACCTCGGCCGGTTTCCACGGGGCGTCCAAATGGTGAAGAGCCGCCAGCCGCTTCTGCACGTTCGTTCCCGTGCCCATTTTCGAGGTGCTGCCCAGCAGCACGCGGACGGCGCCGGAGCGGACGCGGTCGAACAGCGACTGCTTCTTGGCGTCGCTGTCGGCGTCGCCGATCGTGGCGATCTGCTCGCGCGGGATGCCTCTCTCGACCAGTTGGTATACGATTTCGTCGTAGACCGAGAAGCCCCACGGCGTCGGATTGACGCCCATGTCGCAGAAGACGAGCTGCGTGCCGCGCGTGCCTGCCGTGCGGCGCCAGACGTTGGCGACATTCTCGACCAGGGCGTTGATTTTCGAGTCGGGATGGCCGGATGCGGTATCCGAGAGCAGCCGGGCGTCGAGGGCCAGCTTGCGGCCGTCGGTAGTGATGGCCAGGGCGTTGTCGAGCCGGGGATCTACTTTCTGGGTGCGGATGCGATCGTAGCGGGCGACCAGCTCGCTTTGAATCTTCGCCTGCTCGAAGGACATCGGGCAGGCGACGATATGAGGCTTGCCGCCCTGAAGCCGCGGCCGCGGCAGGTCGAGCATCTCGGCGGTCTGCACGTCGGAGAAGGCGCGGAACATCTGCTGGAGTTCCGGCAAGTTGGTGAATTTCGCGAAGCGGCTGCGCGGGCGTAAACTCGCTCCGTCCGGCGAAATCTCCATCGTGTCGACGACCTCGCCGAAGGTCGCCGCCCAGGCGTCGAAATGGTCGATGCCGCGCGACTCCAGCCCGTCGGGGTCGAGGAAGCGCTGGATGGTGTACATTTCCACCATCGTGTTCGAGATCGGCGTGCCGGTGGCAAACGTCACGCCGTGACCGGGATGCAGCCGGTGCAGGTAGCGGGCCTTCATATAGAGGTCGAAGGCGCGCTCGCTTCCGCCGGTCTGGATGCCGGCGACGCGGTCCATCTTGGTCGGCGTTTCCAGGTTCTTGAAGTAGTGCGACTCGTCGATGAAGACGTGGTCGACGCCCAGCTCGTCGAACACCAGCCCGTCGTCCTTCTTGTCTTCGGCCAGCAGGTCGCGCAGGCGTTCCTCTCTGGCCAGCTTCTGCTTCTCGATGGTCTTGATGATGTTGCGGCGCTTGCCGCCGGTGTCGGCGGCGGCGCTGTCGCGCAGCAGCCGGTCGTAATCGCTGATCTGCTCGCGCAGGAATTCGGCCTGGTAGTCGCGCGACATGCCGATCCGCTCGAAGGACGAATGCGTCACGATGATGCCGTCCCAGTCGCCCGAGGCGATCTTGGCGGTCAGCATCTTGCGGCGGTCTCGCGTCAGGTCTTCCTTGGTCGCGATCAAGAGCTTGGCGGTCGGGTAAAGCTGCATGAATTCGCGGGCGAATTGTTCCAGCATGTGATTGGGCACGACGAACATCGGTTTCTTGATGAGGCCAGCCTGCTTCATCTTCATGCCGGTTGCGGCCATGGTGAAGGTCTTGCCGGCGCCGACGGCGTGGGCGAGCAGCGTGTTGCCGCTGCTCATGCCGCGCCACACGGCGTCTTCCTGGTGCGGGCGGAGCGAGACCGCCTTGCTCATGCCGGGGAAGTCGAGATGCGAGCCGTCGAAGCGGCGCAGCCGCACGTTGTTGTAGGTATCGTTGTAAATCCGCACCAGCCGCTCGGTGCGGTCCGGATCGGAAAACACCCAGGAACGGAACTTTTCCTTGATCTGCTTCTGCTTCTCGCGGGCGGCGAGCGTCGCCTCCTGGTTCAGCACGCGCTCTTCGCGGCTGCCGTTTAAGATCGTGTCGTAGATGGCGGGCGTTTTGAGGTTGAGCGCCAGTTCCAACAATGTCGGGCCGCCGGCGCGGGCCGTGCCGTATTCGGAGGTGGCGGCAACCGATTGCTGGGTGCTGTAATCGGCATCGACGCTCCACACGGCGTCTTTCTTGAGGTGGGCGACCTTGATCGACGACGGCGCGACGCGGAACAGTTCTGCGGCGAATTGCTGGATGTCGGGGACGGGAATCCACGGGGCGCCAAGATTGGCATCGATGTCGCCGGGCAGCACGTCCTCGGGCTGCACTCCTTTAAGCGCCTCGACATTGCGGGCGAATGCCGGGGCGGCGGCCTCGGCCGCCTTCAGCTTGGCGCGGACGTTGCCCGACAGGTAGGCATCGGCGGTCTGCCAGGTTTTGGAATCGGGATCGAGATAGATCAGGTCGCCCAACTCCTCGATGATCTGCTTCTCCGGATGGGAGTAGAGTTCGGCGATGTAGGGCAGGTCAACCGTGCCGCGGCGGTTGAGCGAGACGAGCAAGCCGTCCTCGGCACTCGAAACCGACGTGACGGGCTGGGGCGGGCCGACCACGTCCTTTTGCATGATGGCGGATTTTTGCGCCTTGCCGGTCGACTCGTCGTATTCTTCGAGCGACATCACCAGCATGGCGTCCGGGTCTTCCCGGAATTTCACCAAATTGGGCATGCGGCGGATGAGCGTGCCTTCCTTGGTCTGGCCGAAGGTCGTCTTGTTGACCGGGCCGTAGACGCTCTCGAACAGGTCGTAATAGAGATTGAGATTGCGGCGCGCCTGCCGGCGGTGTTCCTCCGGCCAGCCCTCGTTCTGCGATTGCAGCACGCGGCGGGCATGGTCGCGCAGTCCGATCAGCGCCGCCAGCCGCTTGCCGGTCATCGTGCCGTTGGCTTTCAGCAGCGTGCCGCCGTAGGTGACGGGGGCGGCCTGGCCGTCCACCACCTGGCAGATGACGCGATCCTCGTTGACGAAAAAACTGCCTTCGGTGATGTGATTCAGCGGGGGAGGGGGCGTGAAGGCAACGGCCTGTGGCTTCTCCGGCTCGGGCTCGGTCGCCGCAACAGAAGCGACATTCTCCGGCAACCGCCCAATCGCCTCACGAAGCTGCGTGGCAAGGTCGCCGTTTGAATTCAGGCTATAGCCGGCGGCATACAGCCGGTCCTTGCGGCTCCAGGCGCCAAGCACCATCTCGGGGTGTCGCAGGAAGAATTTGTTGATCGGAATCTCGGCATCTTCGATGGCAAACGGCTCGGTCTTGAGCCACTCAGGATCGGCGTGGCGGGGTTCCTCGCCAGGCGCCCGCTTGCGGAGAAACACGATGTCGGTGACGACGCGCGTCCCCTCGCGGGAGAAGGCGTCGGAAGGCAGCCGGATGGCGCCCAGGAAGTCCGCCTTCGCGGCCAGGTGCTCCCGCAATTCGGCATTCTGCTTGTCGAGCGTGAAATGCGACGTGACCAGCGCCATGATGCCGCCGGGCTTTAAGCCGTCGAGCGACTTGGCGAAGAAGAAATCATGCAGGGCCAGTTTCCTGCCGCCGTACTCGAGCTTCACGTCGGCAAACGGCACGTTGCCGATGACGGCATCGATACGGCCTTCCGGCAGACGCGTATCGCGGAAGTTCTCGATGCGGATGTCGGAAGCGGGAAACCGCGCGCGGGCGATCCGCCCGGATATGCCATCGAGCTCAACGCCGATGAACCGCATGCGGCTCGGCGCTTGCGACATAAAGTTGCCGATGCCGCAACCGGGTTCCAGCACGGTCGCGGTAGCCGGAACGCCGAGACGGGAGAGCGCCTCGTGCATCGCCGCCATGACGACAGGAGCGGTATAAAACGCGTTGAACGTCGTCCGCTTGGCGCTGTCGTACTCCTCGTCGGAAAGCAGCGACCGCAGTTCGTCGCCCAGCACCTGCCAGCCGTGATCCTTGTAGCGTCCGGTGACCGGGTCGGGAAACAGCGACAGGGCGACCGCCCCGAATCCGGGAAAGCGGGACAGCGCCGTGCGTTCGTCTTCCGTCGCCTGCCTTCGCTCCTCTTCGATCCGCTTCAGCGTGCGGATGGCCGCGATGATGTCGCGGGCCTTCGCCTTCTCGCCACTCGCAATAATGGTTGCCGCATTCGTGCCTTCCATTGCCTGGACTCCTTCCGTGGTTTGCGGCCCCGCCAGCGGGGCCTCGCGGCACGAAAGGGAATCAGCGGCTAGCCGGGGCAAAGCGAGCGCAGCGACCGGGCAAGCGGAAAGTTGGGGGCGACCTTCAGGGGGAACCGGCTTTCCGCTTGCGCGGCCCGGCGGCTGATTCAACGTGCCGCCATGAGAGGCCACGGGCGGGGCCAAAGGAGGAACAGAACTATTGGATGACGGCGAATCAGAGACAGAGCGTTGCGAACGGCCGGAGGCCGGCGATGTAGCCGACCGCTGAGGCTGCGAAGGAAGTATGTCGCCGGACGATCGGCTTTGCTCGGCGGGAGCGTCGAAGTCGATCAGCGCCTGCCGGCGGGTCGGCGGGGAAGCGGCGCCGCCCCGCGATGCGGTTACCCGGCCGGCATGTGTCGATTGAGGAAGTTCATGGCCTCGTCGAGCGACAGCGGCTCCATGTCCTCGCCGCTCGGCGGCGATGCCGGCGGTAAACTTTCCTGGAGTTCCTGCAAGGCCAGCTCCAGCGCTTCGCTCGAAATCTGGATCGGGTCGCTCCCCGGCCTCACCTCGGCGAGCTGCGTCATCCAGCCTTGGTGGCAGGATTTGAGCGCCGTCGCCAGTTGCTCCAGGCTCTGAAGCAGCGTCCTGCGGACGCGAAGCTGCTCGTACAGGCTCGGCCGGTCCTGGAGCATTTCCATCACGATCGTTTTGTATAGCGGCGGCATAGCGTTTCTCCTTTCGTTCAGCGACGGCGACCGGCGCCGCCCCCGCCTCGCCGGGGTCGTCTGCGAACCCTGGCAACAGGGCGGTTGGGGGCGATCGTCTCTTGGCCATACG
>DATKRK010000039.1:0-2641 GCA_035532215.1 Pirellulales bacterium
TTCTCACGATTCAGACGCCGGGTCTTCGGGCGAGCGTCCATTCTCGCATCCTCCTACTTTGGTCAGCAGAAGGATGACGAATCAGGCGTTCACTGAAAACCCGGCTTTTTCAAGTCACACCCGCAATCCGATAGAGTCAGCGTTTTTCGAGGGTCGCGACGCGAACCGGGTGGTCTGACGCCGCTCGTGTTTCGCGTGAAAACAAGCAGAGTTGCACGCGGTCGGCGGCTGTGTTACAAGCAAAGTTGGCATTAGTTTTCGGAAACATTTCTTGCTTACGAAGTTTTTTCGTCGAGCACACGGAAAGCGTGGCGAGTGGCATCCGGCGGACGCAAGAATCTGGTGGGGATCGACCTGGGAACGACGTTCTCGGTCATTGCGCAGCTCGATTCGAAGGCCAACTCGGTCACGATTCCAAATAAGGACGGCGATCCGCTGACGGCCAGCGCCGTGTATCTCGACGGCGATACGGCGATCGTCGGCAATGCGGCAAAACAGGCCGCGGCCGTCGATTCGAGCAATGTGGCCTTGTTCGTCAAGCGCGACATGGGCCAGGCGGCGTACAGCCGCCGCGTCGGCGGCCGGCTGTTCCGGCCCGAAACCCTGTCGGCCATCATCCTGCGCAAGCTGAAGCAAGACGCCGAGCGGCGGATCGGGCCGATCTCGCAAGCCGTGATTACCGTGCCGGCCTTCTTCGACGACACGCGCCGCAAAGCGACCGAAGACGCCGGCCGGATCGCGGGGCTGGACGTGCTCGACATCATCAACGAGCCGACGGCGGCGGCGCTCGCTTATTCGATCGAAGGGCAGCGTCAGGGCAGCGGGCCGGCGGCCGCGCTCGATTTGCCCGGCGGCAGCCTGACGGCGTTGGTTTACGACCTGGGCGGCGGCACGTTCGACGTAACCGTCGTGCGCCTGGCGGCCAAGCGGTTCGAGACTTTGGCTACCGACGGCGCCGTGCAACTGGGCGGCAAGGATTGGGATGAAAAGATCGTGCAGTTCGTCGCCGAAGAATTCCGCAAGCGGCACGGCATCGATCCCCTGGCCGATCCGCACCGCAAAGACGTGCTGCTGGCGCAGGCCGAACGCACCAAAATCCTGCTCTCCGATTTGCCGCAGGCGCCGATCGAGTGCTTTCATCAGGACCGCGCGCTGAACGTGCTGTTGACGCGAACTCAGTTCGAGGAGATGTCGCGAGAACTGCTGGCTCAGACGCAGATCGTCACGGAACTGGTCGTGCAGCAGGCCAGGCTGAACTGGCCGCAGATCGACCGGGTGTTGCTGGTGGGCGGCTCGACCCGGATGCCGATGATCAAGAACATGCTGCGCCGCGCCACCGGCAAAGAGGCCGACGACGGGCTCGACGCCGACCAGGTGGTCGCCCGCGGGGCCGCGTTGCACGCGGGCATCGTCGCCGCGAAGGGCCGCGCCTCGGAGCTCGCCTTCGACGACGAACCGGGGCAGGATCTGAAGGACGTGGTCGTCTTGAACGTCAACGCCTATAGTCTGGGCGTCGAGGCGGTGAAGCGAGATCGGCGGATCAGCGCGATTCTGATTCCGAAAAACACCCAGTTGCCCTTCGCCGCCAGCGGCGTGTTCCGGCTGACCAAGGCCGGCGCCACGCACGTCCGCGTCAAGGTTCTGGAAGGCGAATCGCCCGACGCGGCGGACAACATCCAAATCGGCGAATGCCTGGTGACGCAATTGCCGCCGAATTTGCCCGTCGGCGCCCCGGTGCAGGTGCGGCTGAGCTATGGAGACAACGGCCGCATCAACGTCGTCGCCTTGGACATGACGGGCGGCGTATTCGCGCATGCCGAGATCGAGCGCGAGTACGGCTTGACCGAGGACGACATCCGCCGCGAGACCGAGTTTGTCAATCGGCTTACGATTCGGTAATCTAGCCGCGTCCGAGGCTCAACCACCAGCGCGCAACCGCATGCCCTTCATCGCCCAGTGCCCGTATCCGAAGTGCCGCAAATTCCTGTTGCTGGAAGATGCTGTCCGCGGCGGCACGGTGGCCTGCCTGCTGTGCAAGCAACCGATCGCCGTCAGCGATTCGCCCCCGGGCGAGCCGCCGAGCGTGATGATCGAGCCGCCGCGCCCCGGCGACGTATCGGCCCCGCCGATCATTCGCCAGCGGACCAGCCCCTGTCCCAAGTGCGGCGCGACGTTGTATCTGCCGGCCGAAGGCCCAGCGCCGCAGAAGGCAAAATGCGCCAAGTGCGGGCACGTGTTTCAGACGTAAATCATCGCCCGCGATTTGCGACAGTGTTAAACGCAAGCATCCAGGGTGCCATGCTTTCACGCTTGCGCAGCAAGCGGGTAAGCATGCGATTCTAGCTGCACGCCATGCCTACGCCGGCTGGCGCTGGCGAAGGCATGGCACACAGCGCTCCATAATCGCGGGCGGTGATTCCTATCTTCCGCAAGTCGGTTTGGTAATTTCCGTGAATTTCCCGAGCGGCGTCAGTAGCCGTAAGAGTCGGGATCGAGTCCGAGCAGGGTGACGACCTGACGCTGCACGGGCGTCAGTTCCGTGACCATCACTCGCGGCTCGCCGTCGCCGATTTGCAGGACGTGCCGTTGCACGGGTTCGAACAACTCGATCAGGCGGTGCGTCGTCGGACGCGCGCACGGT
>DATKRK010000040.1:0-8817 GCA_035532215.1 Pirellulales bacterium
ACCAGCCACGCGCCCATGACAGTCCGGCTCATCGACTCAACGGCAAACGCTACCATGAGCATTGGCTCCACAACCTCATGGCGTCAACCTCACTGATGGGCTTAAGAAACCACACACCTGCAATCCGATAGAGTCAGGAAAAACGCAATCACGTTTTCCACGATGCCGGAATTGAGCAGCTCCATGCCTTCGGGCGTCTGGTCGGCGTTGTGCGGCGAGAGCACGACCTGCTGGCAGTCGAGCAGCGGATGTTTGGCCGGCAACGGCTCCTGGTCGAAGACGTCCAGCCCTGCCCCGGCTAACCGGCCGGAATGCAATGCTTCGACCAGAGCCTGGGTATCGACGATGGCGCCTCGGGCGGTGTTCACCAGCAACGCGCCCGGTTTGACGAGTTCGAGCTCGCGCGGGCCGATCAGGCCGCGCGTTTCGGCGGTCAGCTTGACGTGCAGGCTGATGGCGTCGGAGCTGCTGAGCAGCTCGTCGAATTCGACGAACTCGACCCCGAGTTCGCGGGCGCGCTCGGTCGTGGGATGAAACGTCCAAGCCTGCACCTGCATGCCGATCGCCCGCGCCAGCCGCGCCAGTTCCGCCGCGATCGGCCCGGCGCCGACGAGCCCCAGCGTCTTGCCTCGCAGATAAATGTTCTGCATGCCGGTCCAGCGCCCCTGTTTGAGTTCGTTCGTCTGAAACCAGGCTCGCTTCGAAACCGCCAACAGCAGGCCCAACGCGTGTTCGGCCACGATGGGCGCCGTGCGGCCCGGCAGATTTCGCACGTCGATGCCTAATTCGCGCGCGACCTCCAGGTCGATCGCGTCGGTTCCGATGCCGCAAATCGCGAACATCCGCAGCCGAGGCAGTTGCCTCAGTACGTGGGCCGGCCACATCACCGAACTGCGCGAGTTGATCAGGCAGGTCGCGTCGCGAGCCCGGCGAACCTTCTCGGCGTCGTCGCCTGGCCGGTCGGCGTACAGCACGACCTCGCCGTAAGGCGCCAACCGGGCCAGGTGCGGCGAGTTGCGAATTTGGATGGGATCGTCGCCGGGGATCACGATCAGCGGTCGCGGAGCGGGCATCTTCGGTTCTCGGGGCGGGGTCGATCGGAGGAAACAGGCCGGCATCTGCGGCCGAGCGGGCGGCGCTGCGGCGGGCGAATGCCAGTTTAACACTCGCGACGGGCTGCGGAAGGCGGGCCACTTTGGGCGGGCGACAACCGACGAGCGGCCCTGCGTTTTGACGCACTGTGCGCATCCGCACGCCATCGCTTGCACTGACCGTCGCCCGCTGACGAACGCGGCCGGGCCGATCGTCAGGCCGAAACCGTTTTGGCGCCGGGCTTTGCGATACTCCGCTAAAAGTCGCGACTGCCTCCGGGAATCGGCATGGCATTTGATGCAACGTTACCCTAGCCCGGATTATTCATCAGCCCAAGTATTACTTGACAAAGCGCTCCATACAAACCCGAAGCGCCAGCGAGGTAAGTGCGTTGCTCCGCCTCGCTTGCGCTTCGGGTTGGTGTGGGCTGATGAATAATCCGGGCTAGTGCTTTGTCACGGCTCAATTTTAGGGTAGACCGACTTGAAACTTTGATGGTGCGATCATGAAAGCACTCGTGACTGGCGCGAATGGGTTTATCGGCGAGCATCTGGTTCGCGCACTTCTCAAGCACGGCGACGTCGTGCGGGCCATGGTCCGCCGCGAATCGGCCGGCGAACCGCTCAAGGCGCTCGGCGCCGAGGTTGTACTGGGCGACGTCACGCAGCCGGAAAGCCTGCCGCCGGCCGTGGCGGGCGTCGACGTCGTGTTGCATTTGGCGGGCCTGGTCAAGGCGCTCGACAGCGAAGAGCTGTTCAAGATCAACGAAGGCGGGGCGCGGAACGTCGCGCAGGCTTGCGCCGGCGAGGCGACGCCCCCGGTGCTCGTGCTGGTGTCGTCGTTGGCGGCGGCGGGGCCAGCGCTCGACGGCCACGCGCGGACCGAAAGCGATCCTGCCGAACCGGTGTCGAATTATGGCCGCAGCAAGCGGGCCGGCGAGATCGCCGCCCTCGAATACTCCGGCGAAGTTCCGCTCACCATCGTGCGCCCTGCGGCCGTCTTCGGCGAAGGCGACCTCAACACCCTGCCCATGTTTCATTCCGTGGCCCGGCACGGCGTCTATGCGGCGCCGGGTTTGAAGCATCGCAAGGTATCGCTCGTTCACGCCGACGATCTGGCCGAGGCCCTCTGGCTGGCGGCCGGCAAAGGACAACGTGCGAAGCACCGCCAAAATGGGGCCGAAGGCTGTTACTTCGTGGCCGCCGATCGGGATCCCGAGTACGACGAACTCGGCCGACTGATCGGCGACGCCGTCGGCCGCCGCCACATTCTCGTGGTACACGCTCCCGACTGGCTGGTCCGCGGCGCAGGTGCGGCGAGCGAATGGGTTGCGCGTCTGCGCGGGCGGCCGACGATCTTCAATCTCGACAAGATGCGCGAGGCATCGGCCGGTTCATGGCTTTGCTCGTCGGAGCGGATCCGCAACGAGCTCGGCTTTCACGTCGAGCGGCCGCTGAGCGACCGAATTCGCCAAACCGCCGCCTGGTATGCCAGCCACGGCATGTTGTAAAGCGCAAGCGCCGCGATCCTGCTGTATTGATGACCGTCGCCCTGCCGCCCCGAACTAGTGCCCTGTCAGCCGAGAGTTGATGCATGTCCGAGTGATGGGTGGCTGGGTCTGAGCCTTGGCGAAGGCCCAGTTCGCTGGGGCATCGCCTAGGCTCTGCCGCCAGCCACCCTGGGCGATAGCATTCGTCAAAACATGGCTGACAAAGCACTAGGTGCGGCGTCAGGGGACGGAAGGGTTTGGCCGATCGCATTCCCCCTTGTCGTCGCCCGCGTCCGGGTCTCGTCCGGTCACTCCCCAGGCCTTGAGCTTCCGTTGCAGCGTGCGAATCGAAATGCCCAATAATCTTGCGGCGTGAGTGCGGTTGCCCCCTTCCCGCTCGAGTGCACGGAGGACCGCATCTTTTTCCAAGTCTTCCAGCCGGATCGCTTCGGCCGCCAGTCGTTGATGTGCGCTCGGCTCGCCGCCTGGCAGCGCGGGACCATCGGTCGGCGCGCTGCGTTCGCTCGACCCGCTGATTTCCAAGCTCGGAACCAAGCCGCCCCGCAACTCGCCCAACGCTGGCTCAGCCGATTGCCCGGCCTGATCGGCGGCGGGCGGCGTATCGGCGCTTTCGGCCACGACGCGAGCCACGAGGTCCAAGAATTCCTCCGGTTTGATCGGTTTGGTCAAATAATCCTTGGCGCCGAGTTTCATGGCCGACACGGCCGAATCGACTTCGGCGTAGGCGGTAACCAGGATGAACGGCGTCGCCGGCCGCCGCGCCTTCCAGCGCTGGAGCAATTCGACTCCGCTCGCTTCGGGCATCTTCAAGTCGGTGATCACGAGATCCACGGACTCTGCAATGCGGCCGAGCGCCTCGTCCGCATCTTTGGCCGTCAACGCGTCGTAACCTTCCATCCTCAACAGCCGCGCCAGGGCGCGGCGTTCGTTGTCCCGATCTTCGACGACGAGCAGCTTCGGCTTACGGGTCATGCAGTCTTCTCGCTGCCGTTCAGAGACGCTTCGGGGAGCCAAATCCGGAATCGGCTGCCCGCCGCGCCGTCGTCTTCGCAAGATACTTGCCCGCCGGCCTCCTCGACGAACCGTTTGACCAACGCCAGTCCCAATCCCACGCCTGATTCCTTGGTCGTATAGAAGGGGGCGAAGACGCGGTTGCGATCCTGCGGCGGGACTCCAGGGCCCGAGTCCGACACCGACAATTCGATCCCTCCTCGCGATCGCTTGACGCCGATCTCGATCCAGCCGCGGCTCCCCGCGGCTTCTCGGGCGTTATTCAATAAATTCAACAACAATTGCCGGAAACGCGACCGATCGAAGCGAACCCAGGTTTCCGCCGCCGGCAGGTTGACGCGCAGGTCGATCTGCTCTCGATCGAGCAGGTGTTGCACGAATCTCACGGCGCTGGGAATTTCGGCCGCCAAGTCGACGTTTTCTTTTAATTCGTGGCGTCCCGGCGCAAAGCATAGCATTTCGCCGATGAGCGCGTCGACTCGTTCCACCTCTTCGAGCGACTCTTGCACCATGCTGGTCCAATCTTCGGACGTGAGTCGCCGGTCGCTTCGATCGTCGCGCCCGATCATGTGCAGATTGAGGCGAATGGCGTTCAGCGGATTCCTGACCTCATGGGCCAGGCCGATCATGAGCTGGCTCAATTCGCTCTCGCGCTGCAAACGGTCGCGCTCCAGCTTTTGGTGCAGCGCGGCGGTGCGGCGGGCGATATGGAGCAACGAAAGCGACGCCAAAACCACCACCGCAAGGATGCCGGCGATGACCAGAATCCAGCGGCCGACAATGCGCTGGTAGGCTTCGTTGTACGACTGCTCGAATTTGCCGACGTCAAGCCCGGAATGATAGCTTGCCACTTGCCGATTCCCCACCGTAATCGGCAATTGCACGTCGAAGGCCCGCCGCCCCCCCGAGAGCGCCTCGCTGGTGGTCTCGACGACGCTTTCGCCCGCCTCGCCGATCGCTCGCTCGCCCCGAGATTTTTCCAAATACCGCCCTTCGAACTTGCGATCGCTGTGTACGGCGACCCTGCCCGAGGCGTCGATGACCGCTCCATATAATCGGTCGGGCTGCTTCGGCATGACTTGTCGCCAGTGCTCGCGAAGCCAGGCGGCGGATTGCGTCGTGCCGAACTCTGCGGCGTGTTCATCGGTCGACAACTGACTTTCGAGATATCCGACGGTGCGTTCTCCCAGCGAGCGCATCCGATTCAATTCCAGCCGCAGCACCGTGGCGCGAACTTGGGAAAAGTCTCGCCAGGCGCCCCAGGCGCCGAACAGTACCACGCAGGCCAGTGCGACGGCGATACACGCAAACGCCGCCACGGTGCGACGCGGCGCCTGATCGGCAGCTCGCTTCGGAGGCTCTCGCAGAAAGGCTGAATTGTTTGCCGCGTCCAAAACGCACCTGAACGGGGGTTGAATCCTCGCGTTACCTTAAAAATATCCGGCCTTGGTCTTGCGCGCAAGACCCGCTCCGAGCCGAGCGGAACGATTTCCAACGACTCGGCGAACGCTTCGCCAATCGCATTGGCAACGACGATCGAAGCCAAGCTTTCGTTTTTGCAAGGAAACTGCCGAAGCCTGAACAACTTCTGTCCATGCCAACAAAGGCCAGCTCATAGCGCGTGATTAAGATCTGGCCATGTCGTGCAATCTTTCCGTGCATTGGCGAATGGCCTCTCGATACGACTCGCTTGGCGACCAACTCGACGTCCGGGGCGAATTCTCCGAGAATTCGCGGGCAAATGAGTTGGCATGCCAGACGGCGGCCGCCAGGCAAAATTACGAACCCGTCATACCGCGACAAATCGGCATAGTCCTTGCTCTTTCCCCCATCGCTCCTAGCCCGGCTATTACTTGACAAAGCGCTCGATACCAACCCGAAGCGCCAGCGAGGTAAGTGCGTTGCTCCATCTCGCTTGCGCTTCGGGTTAGTGTGGACTGATGAATAATCCGGGCTAGGGCGGACGAAAATCGAGGGATTGTGAATGCATGGAAGTCGAAAGCTCACGACGGAAGAGCGGGCAATGCCTTTTCTTGGATGCGCTGCACTGACTCAGGAGGAGCGTGCAACGTTTTGATGTCATCGCGCAATTTTGGCGCAATCGACGGTCGCGCCGGCAGCGCAGTTCGCCCTGCTGAGTAGCCGCACGCAGGCCGTTTCCCAACCCAACGAAGCCGTCGCAGGCGAAGCATCCGTGCGGCGTCTCTGGCTGCCCCCAAAACACTAGTTCCCGGGCGAACGTGCCGCGTCACGGCCGGGAAGCCTATTGTCTTCGATCGGAGAAACTCAATGAATGGATTGATTCGAGCGTCGCTAAGGAATCCTTATGCGGTCGTCGTCTTCGCGCTGACGCTTGTCGTGCTCGGGGCGTTGACGCTGACGAGCATTCCGATCGACATTCTGCCGGTGTTCAAAAGTCCCGCGGTGCAAGTGCTGACCTTCTACGGCGGCATGCCCGCCGAGGGGATGGAAAAAGACATCACCAACCGCATGGAGCGCTGGGCCGGCCAGGCGAACGGCATCAAGGCCCAGGAATCTCGTTCGATCGTCGGGGCCAGCGTGGTGCGGAATTACTTCCACGACGACGTCGATCCGAACGGGGCCCTGACGCAGGTCAATTCGCTGGCGTTGGGCGTGTTGCCGAACTTGCCGCCGGGCACGCTGCCTCCCGTGGTGCTGCCGTTCGATCCGACCAGCACCACGCCGGTCAGCCTGGTGGCCTTGGATAGCGACAAGGAAACCGAGTCGATCCTCTACGACGTAGCTCGTTATGAAGTCCGCAACATGATCATGAGCAACCCCGGCGCCTCGGCGCCGGTGGTGTTCGGCGGAAAATTGCGGGCGGTGATGCTCTATCTCGACCGCATCAAGATGCAGGCCCGCCATCTGTCGCCGATCGACGTGATGGACGCCGTCGAGGATTACAACGTGTTCGTGCCGTCGGGAGACATCAAGATCGGCGGCCAGGACATCGCCTTGATGTCGAACTCGATGTTCGACTTCGTGGAGGGCCGCGACGGGATGGGAACCATGCCGTTGGCCGCCCGGCACGGCAACTCCGAGTATTTGCGCGACGTCGCCGAGCCGAAGGACGCGGCCTTCATCCAAACGAACATCGTCCGCGTCAATGGCCGTCGCCAGGTCTATATTCCGGTTTATCGCCAGATGGGCGCCAGCACCTTGGCGGTCGTCAATAAACTCAAGGAATCGATCCCGAGCATGCAGGCCCGCTTGACGCGGCCCGATATCGCGCTCAAAGTCGTGATGGATCAGTCGGTTTATGTCCGCTCTTCGATCGCGGCATTGGTGCAAGAAGGCGCTTTGGGCGCCATCTTGTGTTCGCTGGTGATCTTGTTGTTCCTCGGTCAGTGGCGGATGACGGCGATCGCCATCATGACGCTGCCGTTGTCGGTCTTGGGCGCCTTGATCTGCCTGCGTTACACGGGGAACACGATCAACGTCATGACGCTGGCCGGCCTGACCTTGGCGATCGGCCCGATGGTCGATAGCGCCATCATCTGCCTGGAAAACACGCACCGCCATCTTTCGTTGGGCGCGTCGCCGAAGGAAGCCGCCTTCCTAGGCGCCAGCGAAGTGGCCCTGCCCGAACTGGTCTCGACGATTTGCACCTTCCTCGTGTTGGCGCCTTTGGCTTTGATGCCGGGCATGGGTCAATTCCTGTTCAAGCCGATGGCCTGCGCCGTGGCCTTTGCCATGATCGTGGCCTATATCCTTTCGCGATCGTTGGTGCCGTCGTTCAGCGCCTTGTTTTTGAAGCCGCACGCCGCCCATGACGAGCATGGCGGACACGAAGCGCCCGCGGGACTGTTCGCCCGTTGGGAGGCGCTGATCGATCAAGGCATCGCGGCCTATGTCCGCGTGCTCGACGTCGTGTTGCAGCATCGCAAGAAAGCGGTCGTCGGCAGCGCCGCTTTGTTGGCGGCCGTGATCGTCCTGCTCGGTCCTCACTTGCGCCGCGACTTCTTCCCCGAGGTCGACGCAGGCGCCTTCGAAATCGCGGTCCGGGCGCCGACCGGCACGCGGATCGAGCATACGGAGGAAATGCTGACCGAAGTCGAGAACTACGTTCGCGAGAACATTCCCAAGCACGATTTGCAACTGTTCATTACGGAAATCGGCGTGACGGCCGACTGGTCGGCCGCCTATACGCCCAACGCCGGCCCGATGGACGCCGTGGTCAAGGTGCAGCTCAACCCGCACCGCCATCACACGGCGCAGCACTATATCCGCGAACTGCGCGAAGGCTTCGCCCAGGACCCGAAATTCGCCAAGCTCGAGTTCGCGTTCGACGGCGGCGGCATGATCCGCGGCGCCTTGAACGAGGGCAAGTCGACGCCGGTCAACATCCGCATCACCGGCAAGGACCAAAAACAAGTCTTCGCCATCGGCGAGTCGATCCGCCAAACGGTCGCCGGCATCGACGGCGTGGTCGATGCGCGAGTCATTCAGCGCATGGACTCCCCGGCCATGATCATCAACGTCGACCGGGCCAAAGCGGCCGATCTCGGCTTGACTCAGGACGACGTGATGCGGAACGTGATCGCCTCGACGAATTCGAGCATCTCGTTCAACAAGGGGAATTTTTGGATCGATCCGATCAGCCACAATCAGTATTTCGTCGGCGTGCAATATCCGGAACAAGCGATTCAGACGACGCGCGACGTGCTGAACATTCCGATCACCGGTTCGCAGCAGCACAAGCAAATTCGCTTGGGCGACATGGCGACCATCAGCCGCACCACGGTCCCCTCGGAAATCAAGCACCAAAACATCCAGCCCACGATCGACGTCACGCTGGGCGTCGAGGGCCGCGATTTGGGCCACGTCTCCGACGAGATCAACCTCGCGCTCAACCAGTTCGGCAAGCCCGAGGGCGACGGCGCCTGGGCCACCTACGATCCGAATTCGGACCGGAAGGAAACGATCAAGGGCTCGAAGATCGTGCTCAGCGGCGAATACTCGCGAATGCAGGACACCTTCCACAATTTGGGCATCGGACTGGTGCTGGCGACGATGTTGATGTACTTCCTGATGGTCGCCCTCGACAAGTCGTTTGTCGTGCCGGTGACCGTGATGCTCGTCGTGCCGCTGTCGTTGATCGGCGTCCTGCCGACCTTGTACCTGACCGGCAGCGCCTTGAACGTGCAATCCTTGCTGGGCATCATCTTCATCGTCGGCATCAA
>DATKRK010000041.1:0-27141 GCA_035532215.1 Pirellulales bacterium
TCGAATTTGTCAGCCTCGCGGGCTGACCAAGCCGCCGCGAGACCTGTCTCGCGAATTACGGCTCGCCGACTGCCGTTTTTCCGCCGCGCCCCATGCGGCGGCCCGCTCAAACTACGCTCGAAAACCGCGAAACTCGAACTAAGAAGCTGGCCAACTTGGAAGCCGCCGTCAACCTGCACATGGCCTACTACAACTTCTGTTGGCGACCCGGCAAAATGCGCGTCACGCCGGCGATGGCCGCCGGGGTCGCCCGAAGTCTCTGGCGATTCGATGACCTAATGAGCGGGCAGGGCAAGTAAATCAGCCCTGGCAAGAGAGCCGCCGAAAGGCGGCTTTTTTAATGCGCCGGCGGCTTGACCGCAATCTTTTTCAAACAACATCACTACCCAGTTGCGGGCTGCGTTGACGAAGCGACTGTCCATCATCGCGACCAAAGACGGCTACATCTTTGCCGGCAGCGACGCTCCGCCCATCGACGGCTGGGCCAACGTGAATGCTGGCCTCAAGTATAATCTTTACGCCGACCCCGTGCGGCAACGCTTGCTCAGCGTCGGCACGCGATACGAGATGCCCGTCGGATCGCCTCACGCGCTGCAGGCGAACAAAGGCGGACAGTTTGATCTGTTCATGACCGGCGGAACGCGAGTCGGCGCCTACTCGCACTTTTTATCCGCCACGGGCTTCCGGCTGCCCGCCGACCGCAATACGCAAAACCAACAGTTCTATTGGTCGGCTCACGTAGACCGCCGCCTGCCGAATCGACCTCTCTACGGGCTCTTGGAGTGCAATTGGTATCACTGGATGACTTCCGGCACGGGCGGACTGCCCGGCGTCGGCGGCCTCGATCTGTACAATCTGGGATCGAGGGCGGTGGCTGGGACGAATATCGTGACGGCCGCGATCGGCGTGAAGTACAAACCCACGGCGCTGAGCGAAATCGGCCTGGCGTGGGAGGCGCCGATCTCCACCCGGCACGATATCATCGACAATCGTTTCACGGCCGACTTGATCTTGCGATACTAGCCCGGATTATTCATCAGCCCACACCAACCCGAAGCGCAAGCGAGGCGGAGCAAAGCACTTACCTCGCTGGCGCTTCGGGTTTGCATGGAGCGCTTTGTCAAGTAATAGCTGGGCTGATGAATAATCCGGGCTAGTGCATCTTGCCTCAAGAAGGAAGCTGTAAGTTGCTGCTTATCAGCGACTTAAGAAATGGGACTTAAGCAAGGGGTGGCTAACGGGACTCGAACCCGTGACCCCCAGATCCACAATCTGGTGCTCTAACCAACTGAGCTATAGCCACCGTCGGGTTGGGCGGCGCGACGACGAACCGGAAGATTTAACCGGCCGCCCTGGCATCCGATGACGCCTGCCGCCGCAGCTCCGAAGAACTTAAGGTTATCACGAAATTCCGGGGGGGCAAGCCCAGCGGTCGTTCATGGCAAGCGAACGAAAGGCCGGATGACTCGTCAGCGGTTCGTCGAAGGCCCCCGAGGGCTATTGCTGCGCTCGGCTATTTGTTCCAGCTCGGCTCGGTTGAGGGCGCCCGGCTTGTTTCACGCCGGTTTAGCCGAACCGGCGGGGCAACAGTTCGTTGCCGCCGAAGGTTATTGGGAGCGACCTCGCGTTTTGTGGCCTGTTCACTTCGGGTCGCGCATCATTGCCTGCGTCGCCGTTTCCGTTCGCTCACCCAGTCGCGAAAGGCCGCAAAATGTCTGGCATGGCCCCTGCCGGCATCGATGGACGTTTCCTGCGTTTGCTAACGCCCGGGCTGAAGTCGCGAAAGCGAAGCTGCGATCGACCGCTCGCGCTCGGCGGAATTCGCGTCGCCGAGTCGCTCGTAAACTTCGGCCAGATGGCGCCGGATGCCGGGCAGAAACGGATTGAGGGTGGCGGCCTGCCGCAAATCGTCCAGGGCGCCCTGGAGATCGCCGGCTTGCCAGCGGCAAACACCGCGCAGGTCCCAGTCGCCGGAAAAGCGACGCAAACTCGTCAATTCGTCCAACGCGTTTTGCGCCGACGACCACTGCTGCGTTTCGAAGGCGTCAAGGGCGATCGTAAACAGCGAGTCGACTCGCGTTTTAGGGTGGAGATCTCGCATCCGCAGCGACTCGCGCGCCAAGCGGAGGCCGGCCTCGTTTGCGTTGCCGGCCAGATACAGCCGCGACAGCGCCGCGACGGCGTCCGGATCGTCCAAGCCTTGTCCGCGGACGCGCTGCAGAAGTTGCTGCGCGCGGAGTTGATAGTAGCGGCCCAATTGCCGATCGCCCGCCCGCTGCGACGCCCCGAAATAGGCCATGCCGAGGTTGCGCGCCTGCTCGATTTCCGGGAGGCCGGAGACGTCGTCGAGCGGCGCCAACTCGGGCGGCCGGCTTGCGCGCGACTCGCCGAGGCCCGGCGGCCCTTCGCGGTGAATGCCGATGCGGTGGTGCGTGAACGCCACGTGGGGCACGTCGGTCGAAACCTGCGGCATGTGGCACGCGGCGCAGTCGTTCGCCGCGTTGCGCCGCAAGCGCTCGCCCAATTCCAACCCGCAAGCGCCGCCGCCCGATTTCGACGACTCGCCGTCGGCGTGGCAATCGAGGCAGACGCGCACGTAATTCCCCCGCCGCTCTTCGGGCGGCGAGTCGTCGTGGCCGGCGTGACAAGTGATGCAGGTCAAGGTCGACGACTTCTGATAGCATCGGCTGGCGCGCATTTGGAGCACGTGTCCTACCACTTTCATCTCCGCGTGCGGCCCCGTCGCGACGTAGTTGGCGCAGAAGGCGCCGAGCGGCAGCCCCGGGCGAAAATCGGTGAGGCCCCGTCCCCGCGCGATCGCCTGGCCGTCGCCCATCAGGTGGCAATGCGCGCAAATCGATTCGCTCAGCTCGCGGCCGAGCTTCGCAGGGTTCACGATGGTCTTTCCCGGCGTTGCGCCGGCGGCCGGCTTGCCCGCCCGTTGGCGCTCGACGTGCAGCGAGCCGGGGCCGTGGCACCGCTCGCAGCCGATCGCCTGTTCGAGAAACGCCGGCTTGAAGAAATCGCGATCGGGTTCCTGCATCCGCCCGACGTGACAATACATGCACATCGCGTCGGCGGGCCGCTCGAAGCCGCGATGGTTCGCGCGGTCGTAACCGGGGGAAATCTCCCACGCTTGCTGCGATACGTACCAGGTGATGGGCGATTCGCAGAGAAATCCGTCCACGTCGATCAAGTAGCTGCGAGTGTGATGCCCCGAGCCGACCAGATAGCGCACCGGGTAATCGGACGCGGCGATCTCGCGGCCCTTCTCATCCAATACGGCCTCGCGATGGCGAAACTCTCCGTCTTGGCGATAAACGCGGTAATGCCGGCCCGACGCTGCGTGAAAGAACGAACCGTCCGCCGGTTCGGACGCCGGATCAACGTCTTTGAGCGCCGATTGGTGCGTCGTGTTTCGATGCGTGCGCGCTTCGCGCTCGTGGCACTCCGCGCAAACCGTCGCTCCGACGTATTTCACGTCGGCGGCGGCGTTGAGATATTCGCTGGCGGGCAGCGGCGGTATCGGAAACGCATTCGCGTCGCGCGCAACCGCCAGCGGACGACGTTCGGGCTGCGACGCCAGCTTCTCGCGCGACGGCGGCAGCGCGAGATAACTCGCCAGCGCGACCGCGACCGCTGCCAAACCGGACCAGCCCGCGAGACGCCGAAGCTTGGAACGCGGGTGATTTGCTGGCATCAGACAAGGTCTCGGCTGAGTCGACAGGACATTCGCGATTCATTCCAAAACGGCGGCAGAACCCACGATCGGGCGTCGTGGAGGGCAGTATACCTGCTTGCGAAAGTTCTGTCAGGCCGCCCGTAACCGTCGTCGTCCGAGCGGAGCCGCCGTGTTAGTTTTCGATGAAAGTTCTGGCCTTCTCGTCGCCGTGCGTTACCCTGGCGCCGAGGAGCTTTGGTACGTCCATGATACAATTGAAGTTATTGACGCAAGACGGCGACCTGGTGCGAATCGAATCCGAGGGGCTCGCTCCGCGCGACGGCGCCAACGTCTCGGCCGGCCGTTTCGAATCGCTCGCCGGAGAGGCGATTTACTCGCGAAAGGTCTTGCTCGGCTTGTCGAAGTGCCATTATGTCGACTCGATGTGCATCGAGTGGCTGCTGAGGAGCCATCGCCGCTTCCGCGAGAGCGGGGGCATGTTGGTGCTCCATTCGGCTTCGCCCGTCGTCGTGCAAATCTTGAATCTGATGCGGATGGAACTGGTTCTGTACCTGGCCTCCACGGAGGACATGGCAAGGGAAATGGCGAAAGGAGGCGGAGATGTCGATTGACTTCGAAGAGACCGATCCGTCGGCCGCGGCCGATGAGACGCAAATGGAGCGGTTTGCGCCCGACCTGGCGGTGACCTTGCTCGTCGATCACGCGGTGCGGCTGGGGGCCAGCGACCTGTTTCTGTCCAGCGGCGAAAACGGCGTCCGCGCTTCGGTCCGGCATCTGGGGATCGTGCGCGAGATCGCCCGCATGTCGAACGAGCAAGGCTCGCGTTGCATGTTTCACATTCGAGCCGCGGCCGGGCTGAAATACGACGAACGCCGCAAGCCGCAAGACGGCCGCTGGGTGCGCCACCGCCAGGGCGGGCCGTCGGTCGACCTGCGGATCAATACCATGCCCACGCTGTACGGCGAGAGCATGGCCATGCGCGTGTTGGTCCGCGACAGCAAGTTGCTCTCGCTCGCGGCGCTGGGCATGGCCGATTCGCAGTTGGCGCTGCTGAAGAGCTGGCTGCAAAGCCCGAGCGGCCTGATCCTGGCGACCGGGCCGACGGGCTCGGGCAAAACGACGACCCTTTACGCCTGCCTGGCCCATCTCAACGACGGCCGGCGCAAGATTCATACGATCGAGGATCCGATCGAGTATGCCATCGGCGGCTTGTTGCAATCGCAGGTCGACGACTTGAACGGGCCCGATTTCCGGCTGTTGTTGCGGGCCGTGCTGCGGCAAAGCCCCGACGTGGTGATGGTCGGCGAGTTGCGCGACGCCGCCGCGGCCGAAACCGCCGTTCGCGCCGCCAACAGCGGGCAATTGGTGTTCGCTACGTTGCACGCCCCGGTCGCGGCCGGGGCGATTCAAAGCATGCTCGGCATGGGCATTCACCCGCACTTTCTGTGCAGCTCGCTGCTGGGGGTGATCGGGCAGCGGTTGGTTCGCACGCTCGACCCGGAGACGAAAGTCCCGCTCGATTTGCGCGCGGCGCCGCGCACGTTCGATGAAGTGCGACCCTGGCTCGAAACGGGCCAAGGAGACGTCGTTTATGCAGCGGCGGACGACGGCAGCCGCGGCGAAGGTTACCGCGGTCGCTGCGGAGTCTACGAATTGTTGAACATGTCGCCCGCACTGCGCGAGCTGATTTTCGAAGGCCGCTCGTCGAGCGATATCGCCCGCAAGGCCGTCGAGGAGGGCATGCTCGACTTTCGCCGAGCTTCGCTGATCAAAGTCGCACAAGGCGAGACGAGCTTCGACGAAATCCTCCGCGTCGTGCCCGCCGCCGACCAGTGGGTCGGCCGCTGAGCAGGGGGCTAAGCCGCTGGCAGCCGTTTTGTTGCGGTCATCGTTTCCAAATGCACTGCTCATCATCCGCAAACAATCGACCATTAACTTTAACGGGTAGAAGCGGCGCCCTTGCCGCTTTTAAACGAAAACGGGTAGAAGCGGCATCCTTGCCGCTTTTAAACGAAAACGCGGCAAGGATGCCGCGTCTACAAGAAATATTGCTCCATGCACCCGCCTATTCCCTTCAACAAACCGTTCATCGCCGGCAAGGAACTGTATTACATTGCTCAAGCGGTCGCCGAGGGAAACATCTCGGGCGATGGGCGATTCACGCAGAAGTGTTCGCGCGTGCTCGAAGAACGCTTCGGCGTCTCGAAGGCGCTGATGACGCCTTCCTGCACGGCGGCCTTGGAAATGGCCGCCATGCTCTGCGACATCGGGCCGGGCGACGAAGTGATTCTGCCCTCGTTCACGTTCGTCTCGACCGCCAACGCAATCGTTCGTTTGGGCGCCCGGCCGGTGTTTGTCGACATCCGCCCCGACACGCTCAACATCGACGATTCGCTCATTGAAGACGCGATCACGGAGCGAACCAAGGCGATCTTTCCGGTCCACTACGCGGGTGTCGGCTGCGAGATGGAGCGGATCATGACCATCGCCCGCCGCCACGGCTTGCGAGTGGTCGAAGACGCGGCTCAGGGCGTGAATTCGTTTTACAACGGCAAGGCGCTGGGCTCGATCGGGGACCTCGGCTGTTATAGCTTTCACGAGACGAAGAACTACATCTGCGGCGAAGGGGGCGCGTTGTGCACCAACGATCCCGAGCTGATCGAGCGGGCGGAAATCATTCGCGACAAAGGGACTAATCGCAAACAGTTCTTTCGCGGTCAGGTCGACAAGTACACCTGGGTCGACGTCGGCAGTTCATACGTGCCGAGCGAGATTTCTTGCGCGTTCCTCTACGCGCAACTGGAACTGTTCGACGAGATCTCGGCTCGTCGCCGCGAGGCCTACCAGTGCTATCGCCAACTGCTGAAGCCGCTGGCAGCGGAGGGCTTGCTCCGTTTGCCGTGCATCCCGGAAGATTGCACGAGCAACTATCACATGTTCTACGTGCTCGTCGAGAATCGGGCGACGCGCGATGCGCTCATCGATCGCCTCGGACAGCGCGGCGTGCAGGCCGTGTTCCATTATGTGCCGCTGCACGGCTCGCCGATGGGCATGAAGTTCGGATACCGCGACGGCCAATTGCCCGTCACCGAACGCGTCAGCGGCCGGCTGCTGCGGCTGCCGCTGTACTACGACATCACGGCCGCGGAGCAGGGGCGCGTGGCGGAAACGATCAAGGAGTTTTTTTGCGGCCCTCGCGGTTCGTCGTCGGCGCCTTCTCTCTCGGCGCGGTCGCCGTCGCTGCCCGAGCCGATCGAAGCCGCCGCTGGATGACCGGAGGCGCTCGAGTCCGAAAACTCCTTGCATTCCGCCCGGCGGCGTGAAGACGGCTTTTTGGAGTCGTCAATCTATCGGGGCGGCCCGGCATCGTCACTACTCTGCACTGTTTTCAAACGCATCGCTCACAATCAGCAAACATTCGCTCGCCACAATAGCATCTTTTGGGTATCTCACTGGATCATTTTGCATGACGACCGCCTTGGAACAGTCGCCTCGCGTCGCGGCGCCCGCAACGCTTCGCCAAATCGAACTCTTGCACAAGGTTAAAACGGGAACGTTGCCGTTGCGGATTCCGATTTGCGACCGGCAGGGCGCGGAAACGGGGCGCCTGGCCCCCCTGACGCAAGCTCATCTGGGCGACGAGGCCCTCGTCAGCACGTTCGTGCGCTGGCGAAACCAGTATCGCGAAGGTTGGCTCGACCAACGTCCCGTAACGATCGAAGGGACGCACCGTTGGCTCCGGGAGGTCGTCGTCGATCCCACGCGGATGAGCTTCTTGATCTATTTCGGCGCGCAGCCGATAGGACGCTGCGGCTTCCTGAACTTGTCCGCCGAAGAGAACGAGTCGGACGGCCTGGTTCGCGGCGAACGGGGCGGGGGCGCCGATTTCATGCACTGCGCCAACGTTGCCGGACTGGCCTGGCAGTTCAATGCGTTGGGCATCTTTGCGGCGTATTCCAAGGTGCTGTCCAGCAATGGGTTCGCACTCGAAGGTTGCCGCAGGCTAGGCTACCCGGCGACGCCGTTTGCGACTCGCGAAGTTTATCGCCACGAGGATCCGCAGGGCGCCGTCCTTCGCGAGACGGGCAGCGCGGAGCAGAAGCTGCCGGACACGCGACTGTTGTACTTGCGAATTCATGAAGTCGACTTCAATCGCGCGCTAGAGCGCTGGAGGAATTGATGCACGCGAACGCACCCGTTTTGCGGAAGGCCGAGTTCTTGAATAAGTTGGAAGCGATTCTAGAACTCGACGAAGCAGCGCTGACTGGCGAGGAGGAACTGGCCGGCCTGCCAAGTTGGGATTCGTTGACCCTGATGGGCTTCATTGCGATGGTTGACGAGACGTTTGGCGCGCGATTCAGCGGAAAGCAGATCATGGCCTGCAAGACCGTCGACGATCTCATGAACCTGCTCGGCGACCGGGTGGCGGCATGAATTCCAGCTCCGCGGAATTGCCGAACGGCGCCGTGCGTTTCGAGGGCCGACGATGAGCCGTTCCTATGTTGACGCCGTCCGACTGGCCGGCGTCGCGAGCGCCGTTCCCGACCGCGTCGCCACCGCGGACGAAGACGCGACGGTCTTTGGCGGCGTCGAGATGGCCAAGATCGCCAAGAGTACGGGCATCCGTTCTCGGCGCATTGCCCCTGACGGCATCTGCACTTCGGACCTCTGCCTGGCGGCGGCCGAGCGGCTGTTGGGCGACCTCGCGTGGGACCGCGACAGCATCGACACGCTGATCTTCGTCTCGCAGACGCCCGATTACTTCTTGCCTTCGACCAGTTGTTCGTTGCACGGTCGTCTCGGCCTTTCCAATCAGTGCGCCGCCTTCGACGTGAACCTTGGCTGCTCGGGCTACGCCTACGGCGTCTGGCTCGCCAGCCATTTGGTCGCCAGCGGCGCCAGCCGCCGCGCCTTGCTGTTGGCGGGAGATACCGGCGCGAGAAACGTGAATCCGCTCGATCGGTCGGCAAGGCCGTTGTTCGGCGATGCCGGCGCCGCCACGGCCTTCGAGCGTCAGCCGTCGGCGGAGCGGATGTTTTTCCGTCTGGGCACGGATGGCAGCGGCCAGAACCATCTGATCGTTCCCGCCGGCGGGTATCGCATGCGGCCCTCGCGGCAGACGGCGCAGTCGCACCCGGACGCCGACGGGAACGTCCGCAGTCTCGACCAACTCTACATGAACGGCGCCGAAATCTTCCTCTTCACCTTGGCCGAAGTTCCCGGCCTGGTGCGCGGAACGCTGGAAGACGCCGCGTGGGCCATGGACGACGTCGATGCTTTCGTCTTCCATCAGGCGAACCGCTTCATGTTGACGCACCTGGCGAAGTCCATGAAAGTCCCTTTGGAGAAGTTGACGCTGGCCTTGGAAGAATTCGGAAACACGAGTTCCGCGTCGATTCCGTTGGCGATCACGGCGCGACTCGCCGAACGCTTCGCCTCGGGGCCGGCGAAGGTGCTGTTGGCGGGATACGGAGTCGGTTTCTCGTGGGCGGCCGCGGCCATCACCTTCGACCGTCCCGTCGTCTCCGAAATAGTCGTGGTCGATACCGCTCGTCTACTCGAGCGTCTGGCCTCCTCCGAATCACACCTGCCTGAATGCTTGCGGACGCCGGCCAATGAACCCGTTGGCTAATGCCAGTCCTGTTTCGCCAGCGGCCTATTGGGATCCGGGGCGCCATCGCGCGGAACTCGAGCGCATCTTCCGCCGACACTGGCTCTTCGCCGGTTTCGCCGGTCAATTGCGCAAGCCGAACGACTTTATCACCGTGCAAGCCGGCGACCGGTCGGTCGTCGTCTGCAATTTCAATGGACGGTTGCGTGCGTTGCACAACGTTTGCTCGCATCGCCACGCCATCCTCAAAGACGAGCCCTGCGGCAACGGGCCGCTCCGCTGCCGGTATCACGGCTGGACCTATGACGAGGAGGGCCGCCCCTCGGGCATTCCGGCGAATCGAGAAAATTTCGCCTTCGAAGATCGCGACAAGCAGCGTTGGGGCCTCGAGCGCTACGACGTCGAGCAAGTCGGCGAGTTCGTGTTCGTTCGAGTTGCGTCGTCCGGCCCCTCCTTGCGAGAGCACCTTGGCCCGCTGGCAAAGCTGTTCGAGACGTTGCAGCAGACCTTCTCGATGCCGTTCGAGGAAGGGGCGCGCGATTGGGCCTGCAATTGGAAAATCGGAGTGGAAAATACGCTCGAGTCGTATCACGTCGCCTTTGCTCACCAGGAAACGCTGGCGGCCGTGCTCGATTCGCAAGGCCGGATGGCATTTCAGGCGCCGCACTCGTCCGTCTGCCACAAGATGCTGCCCGAGAGCGTCGCTTGGTGGAACGACGCGCTGCGCCGGTCGCGTCTCGTGCGTTGCGAGGCGTACGATGACTATCATCATTTCTTCATTTATCCCAATCTCTGCATTGGCTTGACCTACGGCGCCTTGTCGAGCGTGCAGACGTTCGAACCGCTGACGTCGTGTACGAGCCGGTTGAAGTACCGGCTGTTGCTGCCCAGCTCCGACGCGGCGGAACAGAGTCCGCCTGCCTTCCGGCGCGTGCTGTGCGACTACTTGCGGGAGTTCAATGAAAAAGTGCTCGAGGAGGACGGCGGCCCGGTGCAATGGTGCCAAGAGGGCTGCCGCGAGATGCGGCGCGCGGCGTGCCTGGGCGCATCCGAGGCGCGCATTTCAGCCTTCCTGAACGCGGTCGTATCCGATGCATCCTGCGATCCGGCCGGCGAAAAACGCGGCGACGACGAATGGAAGAAGGCGCAAGCATGTTGAACCCAATGGATCTTTCCGGACGCACGGTGATGGTCACCGGCGCCAGTTCCGGCATCGGTCGAAGCGCCGCGGCCTTCTTGAACCGTCTCGGAGCCAAGGTCGTGTTGGTCGCCCGCGATGTCGAACGGCTCGAACAGGCGCGCCGAGAACTGCAGGGGGACGGGCATCGCGTCGAGAGCTTCGATCTATCGACGGGCAACCAGATTCTGGATTGGATGAAGCGCGTGACGGCCGGCGTCGGCCCCTTGGACGGGCTGGTTCACTGTGCGGCCATGCAAAGCTACTACCCGCTCAAGGTGTTGAGCGCGGCCGCGCTTGCCGAGATGTTTCAAGTCAACAGCGTCAGCGCGGCGATGCTCGTCAGGGCGTTCCAGCAGAAAGGGTGCTACCGGCCGGGCTCGAGCGTGGTCCTGCTCAGTTCGACGGCCGCCATTCTCGGCGTGCCCGCGAACGCCGCCTACGCCGCGTCCAAGGCCGCCGTCATCGCGCTCGTCAAGTCCTTGTCGTTGGAACTCATCGAAAAGCAGATCCGCCTCAACTGCATCGCGCCCGGCTTGGTCGAAACGGAGATGGTCGAACGCATCCGGGAGGCGACGCCGGAACATCTGTTCCAGGCCATGGTCGACAAGCATCCCTTGGGAATGGGAACCACGTCGGACATCGCCTACGCCATCGCCTTTCTGTTGGCGCCGGCGGCCCGCTGGATCACGGGTTCGACCCTGATGGTCGACGGCGGCTTGAGCGTGCCTTAGTCCCTAGCTCGCTTGGCGCCGGGAACGGCCGTCAGGGCTCGAGCATAAACGAACGAGCGGCGACATGTTTCAACACTCTGGAAAACTCGAAGAACGCGCGGCAAAGCTTGTTCCGGGCCGCGGCGAGGTCGCTTCCTGTGAACGCTGAACCTGCCCCAACCCAGGCGGCTGCCCTTGCGAACGGCCGCACCGCCGCCAACGACGCCGCCGCAGAGTCGTTTCGCTCGGCGCACGAATCGCACGCCGCCCCGGCCCGCGCGACGGACTCGCTCGATCTGTCGGTGATCGTTCCGGTCTATAACTCGGCGGCGACGCTGGAAACGCTGGCCGAACGGTTGCAAAGGGTCTGCGAGGGCCTCGACCTATCCTGGGAAATCGTGTTCGTCGACGATAATAGCTGCGACGACTCGTGGCAGGCCCTGTTGAAGCTGCGCGAGCGAGATCCGGACCGCGTGACCATCGTTCAACTGATGCGAAACTTCGGCCAACACAACGCCTTGATGTGCGGCTTCCATCACGCGCGTGGGCGATTCGTGGCGACCCTCGACGACGATCTGCAGAACCCGCCGGAAGAAATCCCCCGTCTCCTGGAAGCGATCCAGTCGCGCGGACTCGATCTGGTCTATGGTTCGATTGCAGGAGCCAAGCGCCACGGCGTGCTGCGCAACTTGGGTTCGAAACTGATCACTCGCTTCGGACAATTCGCGTTCCAGACGAGTGTTGCGGGCAGCTCCTTTCGAATCATCCGCCGCGAGCTGGTCCAGAGCATTTTGACTTATCAACTGAGCTATACGTATATCGACGGCCTGTTGGCCTGGAACTCGCAGCGCATCGGCGCCGTGCCCGTCTCGCACCATGAGCGAGCGGCCGGCGCCTCGGGTTACTCGTTTCGCCGGCTCGCGGCGCACGCCCTGAACTTGCTGACGAACTTTTCGCTCATCCCGCTGCAAGTCGTGTCGCTGTTGGGAATCGCGGCGGCGGCGGCGGGCTTCGCGCTCGGCCTCTGGTTCCTGCTGGCGCATTTTCTCGGCTGGATTACCGTGAGCGGTTACGCGTCGTTGATCGTGACGATCCTGATCCTGGGCGGAATCCAGTTGCTCTCGCTGGGAGTCATGGGCGAGTATTTAGGACGCATTCATTTGAACATCAATCGCAGACCGCAATTTGTCGTCCGCAAAGCGGTTTGCGCCGCGCAAAGCAGGTGCGCGAACGATGACCAGGGCCCGGAATGAACCTCTTCCGATCGCGGATTTTCGCTGCGCCATTCAATTCGTGGGGGCCTGGCCGTCCTGCCGCCAGGTCGTGCGATCTAAGGCGGGAGCGAAACGTCGAGCACGACGTCGCCCTTGGCCTTGTCAGGCGAAACTCCGGGCGACAAAGGACGGCCGCCGTCGTCGATGCCATCGCTGCCGACGCTATGGAGTTGGTAGCCGACGGGCAGGCGGCGATAGACGAAGGCGCCGCCGCTGAAGGGATCGGACGGAAGCTCTGCGAGAAACGGCGGACTAAGTTTCGCCAACGTGTCGGGATAGGCTGCACGGGCCAGCCAGTATTCGCGCAGCGCGAGATGGCAGCGGAAGAGCCGCAGGATTGCCAGCCCCCGATTGAACGAGGCCGCCGAGACCCGCCGGCTCTCCTCGAACATTTCCGGCACTTGCGATAAAATCCAGCGTTCGCCCCAGGGCCTGTACTTCTTGTAGTAAATCACTTCGCGAGCCGCGATTTGATCGAACGTCTCTTGGCGTTCGTCAAGCTCCGCTAGGCGAGCGGCAAGCTCGCGGCAAGCGGCAGAGTCAAGCTGCGGCAAGATTTTGCGCAACTCCTCCAGACCCGTCATCTGGCTCGCCGTCCCGAGCTGTGCATCGAGCATCGTGCCGCCGTGCATCATGGCTTCGCCGAGTCGCACCGCCTCGAAGTATCGCACTGCCGCCTCGCGATGGTTGCCCTTCAGCAGTTGCAGCCGTCCGGCCGCGGCGAGCACGCGGGCCAGTTGTCTTAGCATCTGCGGCTCATCCAGCGAATTGCCCTGCCAATACGACGCGTCCGCCGGCAACCGCCTTTGACACGGCCGCGCCAGCCCGGCGCGAGCCCGCTCGAGGGCCTCGCGGTGTTGAATCAGGTAGGCGGCCAGCGCGTCGTCCGAAAGTGCGTTCACGTCGACGGCCGGGCGGTTGACCATTTTCGCCGCGCGCAGCAGATCGTCGATGCCGTTGTCCTTAAGCGGCGCCGGGAGCGAAAGGAACCGCGGGGCGACCAACCACCAGTAAAACGCCGCGGGCGGCGCCGCCATGAGCAGCAAGCTCGTTGCGGCGACGATACGGCCAAACCGACTGCGCGCCGCTCGTGCAAGCCAGAGCCAGCCGCCGATCAGGCACGTTGGGAAAAGAACGACGAGCGTCGCCAGCCGCACCCAAAGCTTGCGCCGCGCGCCGGTCGCCCAGACCGCCGTGAGCGTAATGATCGCATACACGACGCCCGGCACGACCGACGAGAGCCACTGGCCCTGCATGTCGGGCCGCGCCCAGGCCAGAATCGAAATCACGACTCCAGCGACCAGCGTCAGCAGAAGCAAGTCGGACAGCGTAAACTTCGGTCGCGCCCGAGGGCGCGCCGCTGGCCCCGATTCGTCTTCGAGCGCGCGTTCAGCGGGCGTCCGCAGGCTCCTGACGAACAATAGCGCCGCGATTACAATCATCGATTGGACCAGGAAAGCAACCCATATCCCATAATCGGGCGCGGCCAGCCAAGCCGAAAGGAAGAGCAGTACGGCGGCGACTCGCCCAAACCAATGCCCGCGGCCCAAGGCGCCCCAGACGGCGACGAGACCGACAAGGCTGTAGGTCGTGACGAGCACGGCCAACGTCGTTGCTTGGAACATGGCGGCCGCCTAACGCGCGATTCGCTCTGCAGGGTAAACAAGACTTCGCACACAGCCTAATTCGCTGGCGAGGCGCAAATCTTGGCGCAACCTGCCGTCAGTTCATGCGCAGCAAACGCGAATTCACCCGGGCTTCGGCCCAAGCAAACGTTCGCGGCACGGTCTGTTAAGGCGTGCCCTCTGCGGAGGGCCCTGAACTCACAAATTGCATTGATTCGCGATTCTCGGAACGCCACAGAGGGCGTTCCCTACAGAACCGACCGTGCGTACCCATTCTTACGCCCGCCGCGCGTTTGATTCGCGTCAGCCGCCGGCAATCTCCGCCATGGCTTCTTCCGGAATGTTGAAGTTGGCCGAGACGCTCTGCACGTCGTCGTGATCGTCGAGCCTTTCGACCAGCTTCAATACCGTGCGGCCGGTCTCGGCGTCGAGATCGACGGTGTTGGTCGGAATGCGGCTGATCTGGCTGCTTTCGGGCTCCAGGCCGCGGGCCGCCAGCGCGTCGCTGACTTGCTGGAACGCGCTCGGGTCGCAGTAAACTTCGAACAGGTCGCCGTCGCGCTTCACGTCGTCGGCGCCGGCTTCCAAAGCCAGTTCGAGCAGCGCTTCTTCGTCGATTTGTTTTTCAGGAATCGCGAACACGCCCTTGCGCTCGAACATCCACGATACGCAGCCCGACTCGCCGAGCTTGCCGCCGGCGATTTCGAAGATCTTGCGGATCTCGCTGGCCGTGCGGTTGCGATTGTCGGTGAGGATCTCGCAGAGCACCGCCACGCCGCCGGGCCCGTAGCCTTCGTACAGCACCTCGTCGAGATTGCCGCCGTCGAGCTCGCCCGTGCCGCGCTTGATGGCCCGGTCGATGTTGTCTTTGGGCATGCTCACGGCGCGGGCCTTGTCGATGGCGTAGCGCAGCCGCAAATTCGCGTCGGGGTCGCCGCCGCCCAATTTGGCCGCCACGATGATGTATTTAGAAAGCTTGCTCCACAGCTTGCCGCGCTTATTGTCGACTAGCGCTTTCTTGCGGGAGATGTTCGCCCAGTGGGAATGACCTGCCATCGATCAGCAATGCTCCGAAAAGAGATGCCGGAATGTTTGTTGTGATTCAGTAAAAGGAAGGACGACTGCCAGACACTTCAGCCCTCACCTAACCTCTCCCAGGGGGAGAGGGATAGGAACAACGAAATCATTCTTCCTTCGTCGCTTCCTTGCCGGCCGGCGTTTTCTTCGGTTCGGACGCCAGTTTTTCACGAGTCCGCTGGGCCTTTTCGGCCTCATGGTGTTTTTCGAAGTGTTCAAGCGCCCGTTGCCAAGTTTCGCGGGCCAGTTCCGTTTGGCCAGCGGCCTGGCAAGCGTCGCCGAGGTGCTCCAGGATCACGCCGTCGGGCTCTTCAACCTCGATCGCCTTCTTCAATTCTACCACCGCCTCGTCGTAACGGCCGAGCTTGAAAAAAGCCCAGCCGAGGCTATCGCGATAGGCGGCGTTCTCGGGCTCGGCCGCCACGGCGTCTTGAACCATTTCCAGGGCCCGCTCGAGGTTCTTGCCCTGGTCGGCCCAGAGGTAGCCCAGATCGTTCTTGGCCGAAATGTCGTCCGGATACTCATCGAGCACCTGCTCGAGCCACTCTTCGGCCTGAGCAACGTCGTTTTTCATCACGGCGATGTTCGAGAGAATCAGCCGCGCCGTTTTAAGCTCTTTGCGAACGTCGTCGGCCTGATGACCGGAGTCGAACCGCGCCAGCAACTCGCGATAGGCCTGGGCGGCCTCGTCGTACCGCTTGGCATGGTACAGAATCCACGGCACGCGGGCGGCCACCTGGACGTTCTTGTCGTTGAGCAACACGGCGTGTTTGGCCGCGGCCAGGGCTTCGTCGGGCTTGTCCGCCATCGTCAACGCGGCGGCCAAAAAGTAGTGGAACGTCGGATCGTCGGCGGGCAAAACTCGCTCGTCGATACCGCGTTGCAAGACCTTGGCGGAATCCTCGTAACGTTCCGACACGAGCAGCGCCACGGCCCAGGTTTGCAGCACCTCTCGGGCCTTGTCGCCATTGAGCTCGAGCGCGGCGTTGAAGAACTCTTCGGCGACGTCGAAGCGTTTGGCTTCCAATGCCAACAGCCCCAGCGCCAACCGCTGAGCGTAGCCGAGCGACTCTGCGTTGGCTTCGCGCAACTTCTGGGCGGCGGCGACCAGTTTGGCAAACGCATGCTCGTCGTGCGCGAGCGTCTGCGCCTCTTCGCCCAGCATGCTAAGGCCGTTCGTCTGGTCGACGACCTCGCCGAGCACTTTTACGAGCGCCGAGGCCTTGTCGGTCTGGCGGTAGACGGCGGCGAGCCCTTGGTAGGCGGCAGCCTGCTCGGGCGACTGCGCCGGCCCGCCAGCCGCCACGGCGGCGAACAGCGGCTCGGCCCTATCGAATTGTTTGGCGGCCAGGTATTGCTCGGCCAAGTACAGCCGCAACGGCTGGTTTTTGGCGTCCGCGGCGCGCAGCCGCTCCAATTCCGGAAGCACTTCGTTCGAGCGTCCCAGCTCGGCGAGCAGCTTGCCTAGCAGTTCATAGGGGCCGGCGCCTTGGCTCGCTTCGTGCTCTGCAAAATACTTCTTGAGCGATTCCAATGCCTTGGCCGGCTGCTTGCGCTGGGCTTCGACGCGGGCCAGTCGATACGCATACAGCGCGGCGTTCGGCTTGAGTGAATTCGCCTTTTCGAAAGCGGCTAGCGCCGCGTCCGGACGATCGGCCGCCAAGAAAACCTCGCCGAACATTTCATACGTGCGATCGGCGGCGGTCAACGCGTTGCCGTCGGCGCCCCGGCCTTCGAGCAACATTCTTTTGGTCTGCGCGTCGAGGCCGTGTTCGTCCGGATGCTCCGCCGCTTCGATCACTTCGGCAAATGCGGCCGCGGCTTCTTTGGGCTGGCCGGTCAGATAGAACAGCCGCCCTGCCTCCAGCATCAACACGGCGCGGCCGGCCGACTTTTTGTCGGCCTGCAAGGCCAAAGCTTGACGCACCAGCTTGAGCGCCTGGTCGTACTCCTGTCGCGCGCTGAGCATGGCCGCAAGTTGCTGCAACAAGCGGGCGTCGGAAGGATCGATCTGGACCGTCCGCAATGCATAGCGGAAAGCTTCGTCTTGCCGATCAAGCTTGAAAGCCAGCGCCACGATCTGCCGCAGCACCGTGAGCGAATTCGGATCGTGCCGCAGCGCGCGTTCATACATCCGCAGCGCTCCGGCGTAATCTTCTTGCTGCTCTTTCATTCGGCCGGCGGCGAACAGGCTGACCGCCTCGATCCGCTCGCGCTCGCCAGCGCTCGCCGGGCGCTCGGGGACGAACGGCTCGGGAGCGTCGTCGAGTTCCAACGGCCGCTTGGTCGAATCGACAGGCGGAGCAGCAGTCGCTGCGGCCTTAGTAGGCGGAGCATTTTGCGGCGGCGCCGGTTCTTGGGGGGCGAGTGCGCGGGTCGCACTCGGAATTCCGACGACCCACGCCGCAAACCCGAGACAGGTTAAACCCCAGAGACGCCGACGAAACAGACGATAGCGCACGGCGAATCTCCTTAAACAAACGAACCGACCCAACCGGATAGGAGGCGTCTTGGCCTGCGACACGCTTATTTTACCAAGCAAGCCCTGCGCACGCCACTTCAGCCGGCCGGCGTGCATCCCCTACTCAGTGCGGCTCATTGCCGCAAAATACAGGGCCAAAGGGGAACCCGAACGGCCTGTCTCATTCCACTTTTGACGGAGCCGCTAATGCCTTTTCAAGTCTGAGTTGATAGGTGAGGGTGGCTGGCGGCAGAGCGAAGCGATGCCCCAGCGAACTGGGGCTTCGCCTAGGCTCAGCCGCCAGCCACCCGACTGTCAAAACGGCTTCGAAGAGGCACTAGCGGGGCTTGCGCTTGGATAGCCCGACGGCGCCTGTCTTTTTCTTTTCGCTTGGTTTCTTGGCAGAGGCCCGCTGGTCGGCAGCGGGTTTTTGCGGAGCGCCGCTTTTTTTGCCGCCCGCGGGAGCGGTCTTCTTGGCGGCCGAGCCTTTCGCCAGCGATTCGGCCTTGGGCTTCGTTTCTTTCGGCGGTTCAGTCTCTTTGGGCTTCGCGCCTTTCACAGGCCGCTTCGGCAGGCGGTCCTTGGCGTCAGGCGCGATCTCCAGCAGAATCTTGTGCAAATTCGGCGAATAAGGGTTGGCAATCATTTCCGCGCCCAATTGATGCGCCAACGACGCGAATTCAACGCCCTTGGTTTTAGGAATCGCGCGCTCGAGACCGGGCACGACGCCGGCAGCCAGGTCCGCCGCGCTGACCAGCCCGAGCACGGCGAAGACCTGCATCAAGCCTCGATCGAGCGGTATCGCGTGGCCGCCGAGCGTGGCTTGGGTCAAATAGGCGATCGAAAACGGCGTCGTGCCCTCGAGTTTCTTCAGTCGCTGTTGAGCTTGTCCCAAATTCTGCTTTTTCAACGGCTCCAAGTCGAACGAATAGGTCGATTCGAACACGCTCTGCAAAGCGCGCTTCAGGTGCGTGGCCGCCGCCGTCGCGGTGGGCAGCATGTTCATCACCTCGGCCAATTCCTTGACCGTGCTCACGCGCACCTCGTTCCAATCGAAGAACGAGGTTGAAACCGCGATAAACGCCTTATCGGCCTGCTCGTAACGGGCGTTTTCCAGGCAGCAGGCGTACAGCAAGTGTTCCAAGACCGGGCGATCGGGAATCGGCGCCGGCTTGTAGTGCTTCTTCAGCACTTTGTGCATCTTGGTCAACAACGCCATGCGGTTCGGGTTTGCCATGCCTATCTCAGCTTTGCTCGTGCTCGTCTTCAGGAAGTGCGTCGTCGGGAGAGTCTTCGCCGCCAGTCAAATCGGCGTCGAGCGAGTCTTCGCCGGAAGAATCTTCGTCGTCGGCCGCTCCCGCCGGCTGCTTGGGCAGCACGCGGCCGAGAATCTCGGCGATCTGGATCGAGCGTTTGACCCCTTGATCCAGGATGAACTCAAGCCGCGGCGTGTATCGCGTTTCGATCCGGTTGGCCACTTTCGACTGCAAGTAGCCGGCCGCGCTTTTGAGCCCGGCCAGGCTGAGCCGCTGCTTCGTCTCGTCGCCCATGATCGAGACGTGAACTTTCGCCTGCCGCATGTCGGGCGTCATCTCGACGAACGTCACCGTCACGTCCTGCACGCGCGGATCGTTCAGGCCGGTCAAAATGGCCATGCTGACCGCCTCGCGGACGGCTTCGGCGGCTTTCAAAACGCGACGGGACGACATAGCGGAAATCTAGCGGGCGGTTGCTCGAAACGGCGAACGAAACTACAGCGTGCGGGCGACTTCTTCCACCTTGTAGGCTTCCAGCACGTCGCCTTCTTTGAGGTCGTTGAAACCGCGCAGCTTCATGCCGCACTCCAAGCCTTCGCGCACTTCGCGTGCATCGTCCTTCTCGCGCTTCAACGATTCCAACGGATAGTCGCCCACGATGCGGTTTTCGCGTATCACGCGAACTCGGCTATTGCGCTCGATCGTCCCAGCCAGCACGCGGCAGCCGGCGATCGTGCCCAGGCGGCTGATGGTGAAGGTGCGCTGCACCAATGCGCGGCCCAGATCGACGTCTCGTTTTTCCGGCTTGAGCATGCCTTCCAGAGCCGCTTTGAGGTCGTCCGACACCTGGTAGATGATCTCGTAACGGCGGATCTGTACGCCGCGTTGATCGGCCAGAACGCGGGCGCCTTCGTCAGGCACCACGTTGAACCCGATGATCACGGCGTCCGACGCATCGGCCAGGTGTACGTCGGCTTCGGTGACGCCGCCCACCGTCTTTTGCAAGATTTTGATTTGCACTTCCGGGTGCTGCAGCTTGGTCAGTTCCTTGAGGATCGCCTCGATCGAGCCTTGCGTGTCGGCGCGGAGAATCAGGTTCAGCGTCTGCACTTCGTCGCCGCCCAATCGATCGTGCAGCGTTTCCAGCGTGACGTGCGTCCATTGCCCGCTGAGCGCCACGCGCCGCGAGAGATTGCTCCGCTTTTCCGCGATGTCGCGGGCCTGGCTGATGTCTTCCAACACGTAAAAGTGTTCGCCCGCCGCGGGCGCTTGATCGAGTCCGGTGACGTTCACTGGAGTCGAAGGCCCGACCGCTTCGTACGTCTCGCGCGGCTGGAGCGTGTCGTACATCGCCTTGACGCGGCCGTAGGCCGCTCCGCAGACGACGACGTCGCCGACCTTGAGCGTGCCGTTTTGCACGAGCAGCTTGGCCACCACGCCGCGTCCTTCGTGCATTTCGGCTTCGAGGCAGGCGCCGTAAGCATGGCGGTGGGGATTGGCCTTGTAATCGTGCAACTCGGCGATGGTCAGCAGCGTTTCCAGCAAATCTTCGATGCCCTGGCCGGTCAATGCGCTGCACTTCACGACTTCGGTGTCGCCGCCCCATTCGGTCGGCAGCAATTCATTGGCGGCCAGTTGCTGCATGATCCGATCGACGTTGATGCCCGGCAGATCGATCTTGTTCAGCGCCACGATGATCGGCACGCCGGCGGCGCGGGCGTGGCTGATGGCTTCTTCGGTTTGCGGCATCACGCCGTCGTCGGCCGCCACGACCAGCACGGCGACGTCGGTAACGTTCGCCCCGCGAGCCCGCATTTCGGTGAACGCCTCGTGACCGGGCGTATCCACGAAGGCGATCGGCCGGCCGTCGCGCTGAATGCGATACGCGCGAATGTGCTGCGTGATTCCGCCGCTTTCGCCGCTAGCCACGTCGATGCCAATGATCTTGTCCAACAGCGACGTTTTGCCGTGGTCGACGTGACCCAGGAAGGTGACCACCGGCGGACGCGCTTCCAACGACTCGGGCGCATCCTGCTGCTCTTCGATCGAGGTCAGCAATTCATTCTCCAAGTCGAAGGCCTGCCGCACTTCCACCTCGGCGCCGAATTCAACGGCCAGGAGTTCGATGGTCTCGGCATTGAGATCGGCCGTGACGCTCGACATCATGCCCAGCGAAAGCAGCTTCGAGAGCACCTTGGGCACGGGAACGCCGATCGAGGCGGAAAAGCTGCGCACGTTGCAAGGCAACTGAATCACGACGTGCCCCTTGCGCGGAGCGGCCGTGTTGACGCCCGATTTTCTCTGTCGGGGGCGCGGTCTGCGCAGAGGGCGTTCTTCTTCTCCGGCGGGCGTGACTCGTCCCGGCCGCACGCCGGCGGTCGGCGTCCGCTTGCGGCTGCGCTGGCGATCTTCGCGAGTGCCCATCATCGTGTCGGTTTTGCCGGCAGCGGCGGCGGGACTTTTACCGCGACGAGCGCGTTCGCGGCGTTCGCTTTCGGAGATCGGCAAAGGAGCGCCCGGCGGGCCGCCCGGGCGCGCGGGGCCTCCGGCTCTGCCGGGGGCGGGCTTGGCCGAACTAGCGGCTTCGGCCTTGCGCTTCAACTCTTGTTTTTTCAGATGCGCCTGCAACGGCGTGGCGCCGCCGGCCTTGCTGGCGCGGATTGCGTCGGGCGGAAGCTTGATATCGGGCTTTTGCGGCGCGGGTTCCTGCGCTTTGGGCGGAGCCACTGGCTGTTGGATGGCTGGCAGCGGAGCCACGCGAATCGCCGGGGCCACGCGAAGCGGCGGCTTGCCGCCTTCGAAAGGCGTCCGTTTGGGAGTTTCAGGAGCGATCGGCTGCGGTTTGGCGCCGATGACCGGCGGACGTCCGGAGGGCGCGACGCCGGTCGGCGGGATGTAATCGCTTCTTCGCAAAGCGCCCGTTTCGGCGACTGGCGCGGCCGGAACCGGTTTCGCCGCGACGGCCGCTTTGGCCGGCTTGGCGGCGCTGGCGCCCCCCGCCACGTAGGCCTTGATGCGGACCACTTCTTCATCGGTCAAACTGGCCAGCGCCGAACCCTTGCCGGTCACCCCTGCCTTGGCGCAAAGGTCCACCAAGACCTTGCTGTCCAGTTTCAATTCTTTCGCTAACGCGTAGATCCGTGAGGCCAAGTTTCAATTCTCCGTCAGATTGTCTCGGAAGCCTTGCTCTCAAGCCCGAGACGCCGTCAAATTATCCACATTAGTTCATAACCACAATCTCCCTGTTACGTCCTTAGCCCCGAGGCGGACGCAGGCCAACGCTAACCAGTCTCTTCGGCTTGATCCGGAGCGGAAACGCTCTGGACGTCCTCCGCCGCCGGGCCGGTTCCTTCTGCCAGGCTCTCGCTTTCCTGCATTTCGCCGGTTTCGGCGGCCTGCGGCGTTTCGCCGGCAGCGGCACGGGCGGCTTGCTCTTGCGCTTCGAGGGCGGCGGTTGCGGCGTCAATGCGTTCCTGTTCGCGCTGTCGTCGCCGGGCCTCGCTGGCGGCGGCTTCCGCCTCCTCGGCCTTGGTCTCGGCCTGAGCGACGATCTTATCGACCTGCTCCATCGTCAGCTCGCCCATCTCCATCAGGGCGTCGGGCTCGATGACCGATAAGTCATCGTATGACAAAAAGCCCTCGCCGACCAGCTTCTCGCTCAGGTTTTCGTCCACGCCTTCCAACGAACTGAAGCCGGCCACCGCCCGCTCGATTTGTTCGTCCAACTCTTCGCGGGTCATGATTTCGATGTCCCAGCCGCAGAGTTTGCTGGCCAGCCGCACGTTCTGGCCGCGGCGGCCGATGGCCAACGACAACTGGTCCTCGCGCACCAGCACGATCGCCCGGCCGAGCATCGAGCAGAGAATGACCTCTTCGACTTCGGCCGGCTGCAAGGCGTTGGGAATCAACACCTGCATGTCGTCGCTCCAGCGGACGATGTCGATCCGCTCGCCGGCCAGTTCGTCGACGATGTTTTTGATGCGGTTGCCGCGCACCCCGACGCAGGCTCCAACGCAATCGACGCGCTGATCGGTGCTGCTGACGGCCACCTTGGTGCGGTAGCCCGGTTCGCGGGCCATCGCCCGGATTTGGATCACGCCGTCGGCGATCTCGGGGATTTCCTGTTCGAACAAGCGGCCTACGAGCGCCGGCCGGGTGCGGCTGAGGATCACCTTGACCCGGCTGCCGGCCTTCTTGACTTCGAACACGGTCGCCCGCACCCGTTCGTTGGCATGGTGCGTTTCTCCGGGGATTTGTTCGCTGCGCGGCAGAATGGCTTCGCAGTTCTGCAAGGCGACCGTGGCGGCGCCCCCTTCATATCTTTGTACGACGCCGGTGACCAGTTGGCCTTTTTCTTTGTCGTATTCGTCGTAAAGTGCGTCGCGTTCGGCTTCTCGCACCTTTTGAATAATGACTTGCTTGGCGGTCTGGGCGACGATCCGGCCGAGCGTTTCGCCTTCATCGAGCGGGGCGCCATTGTGCGTGCCCGAAATCGAACCGTCGGTGCGATTGATCTGGACCGCGATTTCCTGGTCTTCGCCGTACTGTTTTTTGGCGGCAGAGACCAGCGCAGCCTCGATGGCCTGGAACACGATTTCCTTTTCGATGTTCTTGTCGCGATGAATCGTATCGATGATTCGCAGCAGTTCGCTCGGATTCATAAGCCTTTACTCTTTCGTCGCCCGTGGCGATCTCAGTTCGAGTTGTCGGATTGTGAGTTTCTCGAAAAAACGGGCGCTCGGCCCTGCTCCCTCGGCGTATGAGGCTCCTGTTCGACTCGGTTTGAGGTCCGGCCCCGCTTGATTTTCACTCCGCCAAAAAACGAAAAACGGCAACCAACCTAACCCACGCGCGGCCGGCGCACCAGGCGCTGGCTCGGCTTGCGGGCACGAAAGGCCGGTTACCCTCGCACGCCCCCCGGACGGCAAAGGTTCTGGCCCGTTTGGGCATCGAACCAATGCGCCCGCCGCATGTCAAACCCAACTAGCACCTGGTCTCCCATACTCCACGCTGCATCTGCACTCGTCTTGCACAGCAGCAGCCGCTGCGCCCCCCCGCCTGCGAATTCGCTAGAGCTCCCCGCGGCCTCACCGTCGCTGCCTGTCGGCTGCAACTCGACGGCGATGGCGTCGCCGAGCAGATCCGTGGCCGTCACTTCAGCCGGGAGCCACTCGGCCGGTTTTTCCGTTCCGCCGGCTTTTGCCAACCGCAGATGCTCGGGCCGCAAGCCGAACACCACCGGGCGACCCGGCTGGCAAGCCAAGCCCTCGAGACTCGACTCCGCCACCCTGACCGACCAACCTCCGCCGACGAAACGCCAGGCGCCGTCGGCGTCTTGAATCCAACCGCCTTCCACCAGGTTCATCGGCGGCGACCCGATAAACCCCGCGACAAAGCGGTTCGCCGGCCAGTCGTACACCTCGGCCGGTGCAGCCAACTGCTGCAGTCGGCCCCGGTCGAGCACGGCGATCCGGTCGCCCAAGGTCAGGGCTTCCGCCTGATCGTGAGTGACGTAAATGACCGTCGTTGCCACCTGCCGGCCAAGCTTCTTCAACTCGCGCCGCATTTCCGCCCGCAACTGCGCGTCCAGGTTCGACAGCGGCTCGTCGAACAAAAACGCGTTGGGCTGCCGCACCATCGCTCGGCCCAAGGCCGCTCGCTGCCGCTCGCCGCCCGAAAGTTCGCTCGGCAGGCGCGCCAACAACGTTTCAATTCCCAACAGCGCCGCAGCGCTGCGCACCCGACCGTCAATCTCACGCCGCACATCTTGCCGAGCCGCATGCCCGCCGAACGGCAGCCGCTGCCAGCATCGCCCGAGCCAGTTTGAACGACGACGCAACTCCAAGCCGAAGGCCAGGTTTTTGTACACGGTCCAATGCGGGTACAAAGCCTGACCCTGGAACACCATGGCGATGTTCCGTCGCCCGGGAGGCGTATCGTTGACGACCTGGCCTGCGATCCGAATCCGCCCTGCCGAGACCGGCTCCAGGCCGGCGATCATCCGCAGCGTCGTACTCTTTCCGCAGCCGCTGGGGCCGACCAGCACCAAGAATTCGCGGTCGAACGCTTCCAGGTCGAGTTCGCTGACCGCCGTCACCCCGCCAGGGTAAACCCTCGAAACGCGCTCGAGGATTACGCCTGCCATGAATGCCGTGCCGCCTTATCGAATCGCTGGGCGCCCTGAGCCGCGAGTCTTCTAAAAGCTGGAGCCGCCGCCAGTCGCGTCTGCCGTAAATCGCCCTTGCCGTTTACACGCACCTTGCCGTTTACACGCACCTGCCGACTTGGAAGAGCTCGAACCCATTCTCGGCAACGAACTTAGCCAAGTCTGCAATCCTGTAAAGATAGCGGCCCGCGCTACGGGTGTCAAGCTGCCGAACATCGTCAACGGAGACCTAGTCGAATCGGCGCACTAAGATGCAACTGGCCTGAGCGTAAGGTGTTACGCTTAGGCTCAAGAAGCAATCGCCCGCTCGGGCACCGTTGAGAGCGACCGTCACGGGGCACTCGGGGTCGGGCGTCTCGAAGTTCAGGATTGGAAAGAGTTGTCCGCGGTCGAGCGCCAAGGCCCCAGCGATCAGTTCGACCGTTCCGCTGGCGGCGCCCAAATTGCCGAAATAGCTCTTGGCCGCCGTCACCGGCAATCGATCGGCGTGCCCCCCGAACACCTGGCGGATCGCACGGGCTTCGTCCCGGTCGCTCTCGCGAGTGCTCAAGCCGTGCGCCTGAATGTGGCCGATTTGATCGGCGTCGTAGCGCGCCTCGGCAAGCGCCGCCCGCATACAGTTCGTCAATGCCTGCTCGCGCCGCCCCGAGAGGTTGCGATCCGCGACCGCTGAAGATCTCGCGGCGACGATTTCGCCATGAATCGCGGCGCCGCGAACCCGGGCGTGCTCCAATTCTTCCAACACCACGGCGCCGGCGCCTTCGCCCAGCACCATTCCCGTGCGATGGAGATCGAATGGCCGCGACGCTTTCTCCGGCGCTTCGCTCTCGGCGGCCAACGGTTCGTTGAGCCGGGCGTGGATTGCTTTCATCGGATGGACGCGCGTACCGGTCGCCCCGGCGAGCATTGCATCGGCGTGGCCGCGCGAGATCACGCGAAACGCCTCGCCGATTGCCAGGTGCGAGGAAGCCTCGCGCTGGGTAATCGAGTTGTTCGGCCCCCGCAAATCGTTGAAGATGGCGACGTGGCTGGCCGGCATGTTTGGCAGATACTTCAACAGCCACAAGGGGTTCATGGTGGCCAAGCCCTGCGCGCCCCAGCGATCGAAATGGAAGCTGCGGTCGGGATCAAGACAGGCCTCGACCGGCGGCACGAGTTCGTCGGGTTCCGACAGCATATAGTCGGACCCAAACACGATGCCCGTTCGCTCGGGGTTCCGCTTGTCCGCCGACAGGCCGGAGTGCAAAAGCGCCAACTGCGCCGCGGCGACGCCCATCTGGCATTCGCGGCACATCAACTTAAGTCCCTTGCGGATTTGCTTCTTCTGCTCGGCTTCCAGGGGGCCGAAGTCGTTGATGGCGCCGCTGAAATGGCGCGCCGGAGCGGCAAACGCCGTGTGTAGCTTGCCGGGCGGAACCGCGTCAACGCCGCTGCGGCCCGCCGACAGCGACTCCCAGAGCGATTCAGGGCTATTTCCCAACGGACTGATCAGGCCCAGCCCGGTGATCACCACCCGGCGGCCCGATCGCGACGAAGAACTCATACGACACCGTGAAACGAACGTAAGGGCCGGGCGCGACTTTGCGGAATCCGGCGATTGTAGTGCTTGCCGGAGCGGGCGTCGAGACGAGCCGTTACCTGGTAGCATCCTCAGTTTGCTGCCGCCTGCCAAGGGCGACTAGAATGACGAGAATGTTCAGCCAATCAGTGCAGACTCTAGATTGAACAAATCTGACATGAGGAGAAGCTCATGAAGTTCGATGAATGGCTCACGGCAATTCCGATTCAAGAAACTCCTAAGGGCGCGCGTCTTGATTTGCGTCTCTACGTTTATCCTGACGGTCACGGCAATTTCTGCGTTGAGGACGAGCAAGGGCGATTGTTCGGAAACCCGCAGCCCGTGAACAATCCGGTCGAGGCGCGCGAGGTCTTGGAGAATCTCTGGAACCGTGCCATGGGGGCTAAGCCCAATACCGTTGAAATAGGCGCAAGTCACAGTCCTTGAGTACCTTGGGGTTTGGAAAAGAACCCACCAAGGCAGCAAGGAGGCTGTGACCGTGAGCGCACAAGGAATGTGTTTGTTGCCGGCCGATGAGGCG
>DATKRK010000042.1:0-78925 GCA_035532215.1 Pirellulales bacterium
CCTTCCAGGCCGTCAATCGTCGACGGCCTGGAAGGCCGCCCCACGGCAGGAATGTCTCGTTTCAGACCGCGTGAAGAATAAGTCGCCTTATCGGAGCCCGCTGCCAGCTAGTTCCGCCAGATGCGAGTCGATTTGTTCGAGGTCCGCTTGGAGCTCCACCAGCGGCAAGGTTAAGTCGCCCAACTCCTTTTCGAGCGCTTCGACCCGAGCGCGTAGCGCTGCAGCGCGCTGTGCGAGTTCATTGAGATCGGCGTCCATGTGTCGGCGCTCTCTTCCCGGCGAGCCTCAAAGCTGGTTTATTCCGCATATTCGATCACGAATGAAGCGGTTGATTTGCAAGAAGAGCAAGCGGCATGCCGCGAGCCACGGCAAGTCCAGAACGGGGGGCGGAGATTCGCACCGATGGCCCCCGCTGGCCGGCTAAGCTATTATCATGACTTTGCGCCGCTCGAAATCCCCAGGCGGCGAGGACCAAACAGGTTCGACCCTAGCGTCGAGAAAAAACGCGTATCGCTTTAGGAGGTGCTAGGCCATGCGATCTTCCCAATTCCTGACGCTGTGCGGAATTGCAGCCCTGGCGGCTGCGTTGGCGGGTTGTTCCAGCGAAACCGGCAAAACGCCAGCCGTCAAATCCGGCGAGCGCGCGGGATCGGCCGACACGCCGGAAACGGCGCCGGCAGGCAAAGGTTCGAGCGGCGATCGACCGAAGCTGGCCTTTATCAGCAACAACCCTTTCGAGTTTTGGACCATCGCCCGCAAGGGCACGGAAAAGGCCGCCCAGGAATTCAATGCGGACGTCGAGTTCCGGATGCCGGCCCAGGGCACGCCGGCCGAGCAGCGGCAGATCATCGAAGACCTGCTCAGCAAGGGCGTGCAAGGCATCGCGATCAGCCCCAACGACGCCGAGAATCAGGCCTCGTTCCTCAACGAAGTCGCCGAACAGGTTCCGCTGCTCACGCAAGACAGCGACCTGCCGCCAGGCAGCAAGCGGCTGGCCTATATCGGCACGAACAACTACCTGGCCGGCAAGGCGGCCGGACAACTGGTGAAGAAAGCCTTGCCCAAGGGGGGCCGCGTGGTGATCTACGTCGGCAAGCTCGACGTGCAAAACGCCATGGAGCGCCGCCAAGGCGTGATCGACGAACTGGCGGGTAAGGAAGACGCCGAGGGGCCCGACCTGGGCGATTTCGAACTGCTCGACACGATGACCGACAATTCCATGCAAGAAAACTGCAAGGCCAACGTCGAAGACACCCTGGCCAAACACGGCGGCGAACCCGAAACGCTCTGCCTCGTCGGGCTGTGGGAGTACAATCCGCCGGCCATGCTGGCCGCCGTCAAGGGCGCTGGACTGGAAGGCAAGGTGCATATCGTGGGCTTCGACGAAAACGAAGAAACCCTGAAAGGCATCAAGGACGGACACATCGTCGGCAGCATCGTGCAACAACCGTTCGAATTTGGTTACCGATCGATCAAAATCTTGGCCGGCGTTGCTCGCGGCGACAAGTCGGTAATTCCTGAAGGCGGCATCATGTATGTCGATTATCAGGTGATTACGAAAGAGAATGTGAAGGAGTTCTGGGACAAGCTGCGAGAGTTGAAGAAGTAAGCCGCAGCGCTCAGGAGGCCTTCCGATCGTTCGACGTTACTTGTGAAACCACGGATGGCACGGATAACACGGATTTTCAATTCAATTATCCGTGCTATCCGTGTCATCCGTGGTTGATCTAAGTAGCGGAGTTTTCACGATGACCGATCACCGAAGTTATGGATCTTCAGTCCGAAGGCGATGGGAAATTCGAGCCCATGAATAGGCCGTCCGACGGTGATGCGCCACCGCTCGTCGAAGCCCGCGGCGTCTCGAAAAGTTTTCCGGGCGTGCGCGCCTTGGAAGATGTCGAGCTGCGCTTGGGCCGCGGCGAAGTGCTGTGCGTCGTCGGCGAAAACGGCGCCGGCAAATCGACGTTGATGAAAATCCTGGGGGGCGTTTATGCGGCCGACGCGGGCCAGATTCGCATGGACGGCCGGCCGGTCGAGATTGGCAGCGTCGAGCGGGCCCAACTACTGGGCATCACGCTGATTCACCAGGAATTGAACCTGGCGGGGTCGCTCGACGTGGCGGGCAACTTGTTTCTCGGCCGCGAACCGCGCTGGGCGGGGCCGCTGAAATTAATCGATCGCCGCATCTATGGCGAAGCCCAGGCGATCGTCGAGCGGCTCGGGCTCGATTGCTCCCCGCGCACGCTCGTCTCGCAGCTTTCGATCGGCCAGCAGCAGTTGGTCGAAATCGGCCGCTCGCTGTCGCTGGCCAGCCGCGTGCTGATCATGGACGAGCCGACTTCGAGCCTCACGCAGCGCGAAACCGACCGGCTGTTCGAAGTCATCCGCGACCTGAAACGCGACGGCGTGAGCATCCTCTACATTTCACACCGCTTGGCCGAAGTCCTCGAAGTGGCCGACCGAGTGACCGTGCTCCGCGACGGGCGTAACGCCGGCGAACTGGCCCGTAATGATATCTCGCACGACGCCATCGTGCGGCTGATGGTCGGCCGCGAGCTGAAGCAGTTTTTTCATCGCCCCGCCGCCGCGCCGGCGCCTGCGGCCGAGAGCCAGCCCGCCGCACTGGAAGTTCGCGGCTTGAAACTGACGCACGCACAGGGGCGGCCGATCGATTTCGAGATCCGCCGCGGCGAGATCGTGGGCATGGCCGGGTTGATGGGCGCCGGCCGCACGGAGTTGGCCGAAGCGCTGTTCGGCGTGCGGCCGATGGCCGCCGGGCAAATCCTGATCGACGGCCGCGCCGTTCGCGTCCGCTCGCCGCGCGACGCGATCGCCGCGGGCGTCTGTTTGATTCCTGAAGACCGCCGGCATCAGGGGCTGATTCTCGAACAAAACATTCGCCAGAACATCAGCCTGGCCTCGCTCGATCGCTTGAACGTGCTGGGCCTCGTTGCCCGGCGCCGCGAACGCGAACTGGCCGAGCGGATGCGCGAGCGGCTCAACATCCGCACGCCCGACGTGGAAAAGATCGCCGGCCTGCTCAGCGGAGGCAATCAGCAGAAGATCGTGATCGCCAAGTGGCTGGCCCGCTCGCCGCGGCTGTTGATTCTCGACGAGCCGACGCGCGGCATCGACGTCGGCGCCAAGGCCGAGATTTACGCCTTGATGCGCGAACTGGCCGCCGGCGCCGTGGGCGTGCTGATGATCTCCAGCGATCTGGAGGAAATCCTGGGCGTGAGCGATCGCGTGCTGGTCATGCACCAAGGTGAGTTGGCCGGCGGCCTGCCGCGCGAGCGAATGACGGAACAGGCGGTCATGCAATTGGCGACGGGGGGTTTGGCGGAAGCATGAAAAAGTTGCTCGGATTGGCGTTGTTTCTGGTGTTGTTGTATCTGCTGCTGTTGGCCTCCGACCCTGGTGCCCGCTCGGCGATCAACCATTTCAACCTCGGCAAGCGGATCGGGCTGTATGGCATCATCAGCCTCGGCGCCGGTTGCTTGATCATCTCCGGCGGCATCGACCTGTCGATCGGTTCGGTCGTGGGCTTGTGCGCCACGGTCATGGCGATGCTCGTGGCCAAGTACGATTGGCCGGCGCTGGCCGCCGTCGCCGCGGTGCTGGCCCTGGGCGCGGCGATCGGCACGATTCACGGGCTGTTGGTCACGCGGCTCAAGGTGCAGGCTTTCGTCGTCACGCTCTGCGGGCTGTTCATTTACCGCGGCATTGCGCGCTGGCTGGCGGGCGACCAGGTGCAAGGCTTGAAAGACAAGGCCGGCTGGCTGAAGTATTGCTTGTACCAGAGCAAAGACGTGTTCGGGCTGCCGATGTCGCTGGTGATCTTTCTGCTCCTCGCCGCGTTGTTCGCCGTGTTTTTGCACCTGAGCGTCTACGGCCGCTACTTGAGCGCCATCGGCAGCAACGAGCAGGCCGCCCGTTACGCAGGCATCGCCGTCGACCGTTATAAAGTGCTGGCCTACGTGATCTGTTCGACCTTGGCCGCCTTCTTCTCGATCGTGTTTCTAATGGAGCAAAGTTCGGCCCAGCCCAGCTCGACCGGCAACTTCTTCGAGCTGTACGCCATTGCCGGCGCCGTGCTCGGCGGTTGCAGCCTGCGCGGCGGCGAAGGAACCGTGCCCGGCATCATGATCGGGGCGGCCATCCTCTGGATTCTGCCCAATTTCACCAACATGTGGGGCGTATCGTCGCAGCTTGAGTACACGGTGATCGGCAGTGCGCTATTGTTCGGGGCCTTGCTCGATGAGTTCTTGCGCCGCAGGGGCAGCAAAAGGTAGGCGGTAGGAAGTAGGCGGTAGTCGGCATACGGTAGGCAGGGATTCTCTTGACCGCGCTTTATGCTGTATCCCACCCCTCCTACCTCCTACCTCCTACCTCCTACCTCCTACCTCCTACTGCCTACTGCCTACTGCCAACCTCCCTCAACTTCCGCCCCCCTAATAGCCGATTCAATCAACAGACTCCTAGCGATAGCACCGAAAGCGCCGCACCGCGAATCGCCGCTTATGCCACCTCGCTCCGCCGGCCGCACGAGTTCCCTCCAGACGGCGCCCGCCCCGCCGGCGCCGCTCGGGCAAATCGGGCCGTGGCGGCTGGTCAAGCCGATCGCCGAAGGAAAACTGTGCCGCGTGTATCAGGCCCGGCCTGCCGACGGCCCGGCCGATCGGCCCGCCGGCTATGCATTGAAGGCGCTGAAGGAGAGTTGCCAAGCAGACGCGGCGGCCATCGAAGTCATGCGCCGCGAAGCGATCGTGGGGCGGAAGGTCTCGCACCCGCACCTGATTTCGATTCTTTCGGCCCACGTCGGCGCCGCGCCTTACTTCGTGGTCATGCCCTGGCTGGTCGGCTCGACGCTGGCCGAACTGCTGGCCGCAGGCAAACGCCCGTCGCTGCCAGTCGCGCTGTGGATCGTGCGTCAGGCGGCCGAGGCGCTCGGAGCCCTGCATGCTGCCGGCTGGATGCACGCCGACGTCAAGCCGAGCAACTTGTTCGTCTCGCCCTCGGGCCACGCCACGCTGCTCGATCTGGGCTTCGCCCGGCGACCCGAAGAAGGGGGCTCGGCCATCGACCGCTGCGTGTGCGGCACCGTGCATTACATCGCCCCCGAGATGGTCACCTCGGCCTTGCGGCCCGACATCCGCAGCGACATTTACAGCCTGGGCGTGACGCTTTACGAACTGCTCGCCGGCCGGCCGCCGTTCGACGGAGCGGATCTCGCCTCGCTGGCCGAGCAGCACCGCCAGGCCGAACCGCCCGAGTTGCGTTCGCTCGTGCCGCAATTGCCGCTCGGCGTTTCGCGGCTCGTCCACTCGATGCTGGCCAAAGAGCCCTTGCGCCGCCCGCAAACGCCGCACGAACTGATCGAGCGGTTGGCGGCGCTCGAAATCGCAACCTTCGCCGAGCGCTCTTGATCGAAGGGAGGCACGGGCGCCCTCGCCCGTCTTACGGAGGCACGGGCGCCCTCGCCCGTCTGATGGAGCGATCGTCCTGCTTTCTGCACCCCGCTTCGCTCGTTTTGATGCGAGAAATCATTGCCGGGCTCGCCTGCGCTTGCGGCCATATCGAATTACGGGTTCCTTTTCTGTTCCAGATGGTTCCGAGGTTGCGGCTCTCGTTCTCGTGCATTCCTGCTCGAAGCCGTCTTACTTGCCCCTTGCAACGCCTATCCGCGACATTCATTCATCCCGATGCTACGGCCGCGGTGATTTATATTTCGGCCGATTTATTTATATCGCCGCGCACGGCGCGCGTGCGAATCGGCGCCGCGTCGCGGGATTCTCCGAGAAAACAAGGGTTTCGCGCCGCGCGGGGCCATCGAGCGGCGGCCAAAACCGGGCATTTCATGCCTGACCGGCGCCCACTTGGCGCCGGTTTCGACGCATATCCATAAATCACCGAGATCGGCGTTTTCGCCTGCGGGCCGAGGTTTTGGCCGTTTCTTGCTTCGCGGCGGTTGATGATTTCGAGGGGCGTATAAATCACGATTTTTCGCTTTCCAGGGCGGTTCTTCGGCCGCCAACCGTGCGAGTTCGGCAAGCAGCGCTCGGAACTGGCGGCACGAGCCGTCGAACGACCCCGCGCTGGCTTGGGGCCGGGTGAGCAAACCGACCTTATCGCCCCGGCGGCTTGCTCGCAATCGCCAGCGATTCGGGCCGTTCCCGCGTCATGGCCGCGAACACAGACGGGCGGGGGCGCCCGTCCCTCCATGCAGCCGAAGAAGCAGTTGTTGGCCACGGATCGAACACGGATGAAACGCGGATGGCTTGGGTTTGAGATGGAATCCGGAATCCTGATCCGTGTTCGATTCGTGTTTCATCCGTGGCTGGCAAATTGCCCCCAACGCGTTATTTCCTGTTTGCCAATTCCTTCGCCTTCCGCACCATTTCCAGAAACGCCTGCCGATAGCCTTGTCCATCGGCGCCGAGACCTTCCTGGGCGATCTCCAGCACGGCGTCGTAGGTGAAATCGCCTTTATATTCGGAACCTCGCAGCAACATGCCGAACGAGGCGACGGCGGCGGCGAACTTGAAATCGGCCGAGGCTTTGGCAAAACCCTGACCTTCGTCGCGGGCGGTGAATTCCAGCGCCTCCTTGCTCGTCTCGCCGTCGGGCGCCTTGTACTTCACTCTGAGCGTCAGCAACTCGCCACTGCCGGCCGCGTCGGTCAGGCTCGCCGGCCGCTGGTACTTGAGCGGTTCGACTTCGATCTGGCCAGAAACCGCGTCCTCGTCTGCGCCTGCACGCTGGCCGGCGAGGATCAATTCGTAGAGCGCCGTCACGGCGTGGCCGGCGCCGAGCTCGCCGGCGTCTTTGCGGTCGTCGTTGAAATCCTCGGCCCGCAGCAGGCGGTCTTCGTAGCCGATCAGCCGATAGGCGGCGACTTGCCGCGGGTTGAATTCGAGTTGCAGCTTCACGTCCTTGGCCACCGTCACCAGCGTGCCGCCCGCCTGCTCGAGGAGCAGCTTGCGGGCTTCGGCTTCGGTGTCGATGTAGCCGTAGTTGCCGTTGCCCTTGTCGGCCAGCTTTTCGAGCATCTGGTCGTTGTGGTTGCCCATCCCGAAGCCGAGCACCGTCAGAAACACGCCCGAGCGGGCCTTGTCTTCGATCAACCGTTCCAACTCGCCGTCGCTGGTGACGCCGACGTTGAAGTCGCCGTCGGTGCAGAGAATCACCCGGTTCACGCCCCCCTTGATACAATTCGCCGCGGCCGTTTCGTAAGCCAGCACCAGCCCTTCGCCGCCGTTGGTCGAGCCGCCGGCCGAAAGCGATTCCAGGGCCGCGAGGATCTTTTCTTTCTGAAAGCCCGACGTGCTGGGCAGCACCAGGCCCGACGAGCCGGAATAGACGACGATCGCCACGCGGTCCTGCTCGCGCAATTGCTCGGCCAACAGCCGCATCGCCCGGCGGACGCGGGGCAGCTTGTCGTCGGGCTCCATCGAACCCGACACGTCGAGCAGAAACACCAGGTTGGCCGCCGGCCGCGCTTCGGCAGCGATCTCGCGGGCCTTGAGACTGACCCGCAGCAGCCGATGCTTCGGCTGCCAGGGGCAGGCCGCTGCTTCCAGCTTCGCCGTCAGCGGCGCGTCGCCCTCGGGCTGCGGCAGATCGTAGTTGAAGTAATTGACCAGTTCTTCGATCCGCACCGCATCCTCCGGTGGCAGCGCGTTTTCTTCGAGCAGATATCGCCGTACCTTCGCGTACGAGGCCGTATCGACGTCGATCGAAAACGTCGACAGCGGATTGTCCGCCGCGCCCAAGAACGGGTTTTCGACGATCCGGCTATAGCGGTCGCCCCCCTCGCCCGGCCCGCGGCCTTGGTCGGGCGAGGGGTACGTGGCGACTCGGATGCGATCTTTTTCGAAGGTCGCGCTCATGCCAAGCGAGTGGAGGACCACGGCCAGCGCGCTTTTAACCGAAACTTCTTGGCTCAGCTCAATCAAGACGGGCGCATTCGCAAGCCCTTCTGAATCTACCCGGAAATTCAAGTCGACTTGTTCGCCGAGTTGCTTGAGCGCGTCGCGCAATGGAATGGGAGCGGAATTCTTTTGAAGGTTAACCTTAACAGGGCGTTTGAGCCGCTGCTCGACTGAGACGCCGGAATTCTTGTCCGAACTCGAAACGGAAATGAAATATTGGCCTGAATCTGCTGCCCCGCTGACGTCCTCTGGGTACTGCACTCCCACAAAATACTTGTTATGCGATACCGGATCGATCCAAAAGTTATTCTTTGAGAGTTCATCCTTCTTTCGACTCTGCGATAACGCACTGCGAGACTTTGTCAATCGCTCCCAATCCTTCACTGGCCCGAACTGGTACGGCCTCTCGTCGTCGAACGGGACGGCCGCAATGTCGACGTTGGCCGTAGCCCGGAAAAACCCCTGCTCCTTAGCATCACGAAGATCCTGCGCGTCGCGAGTACTTGTGATCATTTTGACCGTCAATGCCATCTGCTTTGCGACCGGTTCATCCGGGGCCAATTTGTTGGCGCGCTTGGCAACGATTTCGGCTTCAGCGTAGCGGTGTTCGTCCATCAGGTGATTGAAGGTGTCGACCAGACCAGCCAGTTTTTCGTAACGAATGCGACGCGAGGTTGGTTCCGTTTGCGGCTTTGCCGGGGCTGGGCTTGTCACACCGCCGATAACCTGCTCACGGGCAATAGGCATCGCGGTCGGCGCCGGCTCTGATAGGTCCGACTCTCCACGCGTCGCAATCAACTGCTTGCCGTCCTCGGGCGAGCTTCGATGTCGCAACCTTTCGTAGCCCGCATAGCCGCTCCCCAACACGACAGCGAACAGCAAGCTCGCCGCCAGCGCCAATCGCGCCCGAGGCCGCCTCTTCGCCGCTGCTGGCCGAGCGGCCGCGGCCAAAATCCGCTCGCTCAAATCGGGCGGGCGTTTGCCGCCTAAGAGCTCGCCGAGGGCCTGCTCGGCCAGGCGGTCTTCCAGGTCGTCGCGAAGGGTATGCTGATCGTTCATGGTTCGTTGATCCTTTTCTCCACGCAGCAGCGCAATAGTTCACGCGTCCGCCGCAGCAGGCTTTTGACGCCGTCTTCGCCGATCTCGAGCAACTGGCCGATCTCGGCCCGCGAACGGCTGTCGCGGTAACGCAGTTCGATCGCCTCGCGGGCCCGGCCTTCGAGCGATTCCAAGCACTCGCGCAAGGCATCGAGGTAGCCGCCGTCGTCGCCGGCCAGCCGCGACCAAACCTCTTCGGCCAGTTCCAAATCCGCCAAGGGCGGGCGCCGCTTCGTTTTGCGGATCGAGATCAACAACCGCCGCCGGGCGACCGTCCGCAGATAGGCCGCGGTGGCCGCTGGCGTCTGCTCGACGAACGGCCGGCGATAGATGCACAAGAACGTCTCTTGCGTCAGGTCGTCGGCCTGCGTCTCGTCGGCCCCTAGAAACCGCAGATACCGCCAAACGCCCGTCTGGTGCGTCCGCACCAGTTCGGCAAACTCGCTCGGCGGCTTGATCGTGGCGATCGCCATGCCCTTAGAGTGCCGTAAACGGGCGAAAGGGTGCAAGCGGTTTCAAAAAGTGGAGGGGACGGGCGCCCTCGCCCGTCGGGTTCTTGGCGTCTAGACGGGCGGGGGCGCCCGTCCCTCCACGGAGTGAGCCGCGAGCAGTCTTGGCGGTTGGGCCCAGATGGGACACAATGGCCGGAGGTTCACCGATCCCCGGGAGGCCGACCATGCCGCCAGTCGCGAAACGCAAATGGCTCTTCAGTTCCCTTGGCGCTATGGTGCTCGCTGGTTGCTGCGTCGAACGCGGAGCAGCATTGGCCGGAGCACAGCAAATTGCGAAATCTGCGAGCGGGCCGGACGTAGAGGCGCCGGCGAGCCGGCACGACGCATCGCGCGTCGCCGCAAAACGCGAAGAACAGCCGTCAGGCGACCGTCTCTCTGCCGAACAGGCCAAAGCGCTGGCGTTGAAGGCGCATGCGGAAGCGACGGCGATGGATCGACTGCCGAGGTTCTTCTATCGCATCAAGTCGGGCAACGGCGACGTGGACACGATGCGCCATTGGGCGGAGTGTTCGATCGAAGGTCTGACAGAGGCGCTCGACGGCCCCGTGGCAATGTTCGATTGGCGCCAACGCGGCGTCACTTTGGCGTGGACCGAGAAACATGTTCTTTTGAGTGACGGGCATTGGGAGCAACGACGCTTGGGAGAGAAGCCGGACAGTTCGCAACAAGACCGCGTTTGGACGAAAGACCTGTCCTTCGAACGCGGCGCCGCTGCGGATCAGCCGGCTCAATTCATCTTCACTCAGACGCCGGATACCCTTTGGGAGCAGCAACTGAACGAGCTGGCTTACTTCCGGGTGACGCCGCACCAATTCTGGTGGGCCACAACCGACTACTTCGACGATACGATCAGCCTGGTTCCACCCGAGGAGGCAGACTATCGGTTCATCGCCACCGAACTATTCGACGGCGAGCTTTGCGATCTCGTCGAATCGCCCAGCCGCGCCGAGCGGCTGTGGATCGGTCGCAAATCGCGACGGCTGCGCGGCGTGTTGATCTATCGTTATCGCGGCAATAGGCCGGAAAAGCCGTTTTACGAGCACCCTCGCGTGCGTGAAATCGCCGGCAAGGCGATTGCTTCGCAGCAGGAATATACCGACTGGTATTTCGGCGAAGAGACTTCCCGTCGGCAGAAGACAGAAATCGCACGGGCGTGGTGCGAACTCTATTTCGATCGTTTCGGCCCCAACGAGCTAATCCGCTTCCGCAATTACCGCGAAATCGCTCCCGGCGTCTGGATTCCCTTTCGCGAAGACCGGGCTTTTACTCACCCCGCAGCGATGGACCGAAAGCGGCGCAAATACATTCGCCTGTGGGTTGCCGTCGACGAGGTGCGAACCGACGTCGATCTGACCGAGCGCGTCAACTCGCTGCGGCCGCGGGAAGGCGAGCCAATCCAGGACCAGCGTTTTGGCGTGGTCATCAACTACAGCTACAAGCCAGGTCGCAGGCAGAGCGAGCTTTGGGAATTGGTCGACGCCGAGCGACGAAAACCGAACGTTGACGCCACTCGCCTGGAAAAAATGATGGCCCCCGTCGAAGCGCTCGTCGGCAAGCCGGCGCCTGCATTGCCGGCTGAAGGCTGGATCGGCGGCCCGCGACCGCAGTTGGCCGATCGACCTTATCTGATTCACTTTTGGGCCGCCTGGAGCGGACCGAGCCGCGAAAATCTGCTGACGCTGAGGGAACTGGCCGCGCAAGGCCTGACCATTGTCGGCCTGCATCCGGCCGGCAATTCGGCCGCAGAGGCGGGCAAGCTGATCGATGATTTGCAACTGGGTTATCCGACTTACATCCCCTCGGCGACGAGCGAAGGCGACGACCGTAAGATCGCCGGCTACACCGCCCCGGTGGTTCCCTACTGCATCCTCATCGACCGCGCCGGCCGCGTTGTCGACCACGGTCCGCTAGGGCGCGAGATGGTCGCCAAGCTGCGTGCGTTGATGCAAAGCGACGACTGAAAGATGGGCGGAACCCACGGAGCGGAGAATTGGCAGCGAACCATTCGCAGAAGCTCATTTCTTACTGCGTATTCATGCAACAAGCCGGGCGGGAATGAACTTAGACGCTGGCGTCCAAGATTTCCGCGAGTACGGACTCTTGGCTTTGCCCGGCCGCCAACTCCGCCGCGACCTGCGCGGTTTCTTGCGTCGTCGGCGCCCGGCCGAGCAAGCCTTCGTACCAGGCGACCGCTTCCGCGCGGAAGTTTTCGTCGCTGTAGACGAAATCGTGCGCGATCCGTGGGCGAGCGAGCGAGCCGTCGTCGAGCGCCCCGACCCAGGAATCCGCCCCGGCCGGATCGGCGGAGCGGCCGAGGAAATGCGTGTAGAGCGAATTAACCCACGCTGCACTTCCAACGCCCGCCTTCAGCGAGAACTCCGGCGAGCTCAAGAGGTCGACGGCCACTTGGTTCAAGTCCGACTGGCCGCTTTGCACGGCGGAAGCGAAGAAGGCAAGGCCCTCAGCGTCGGGATTGCGATCGAGCAAACGCTGATAATCAAGGCCGATCGCACGGTCGAGATATTCCGTGCTCGACAAGAAGTCTGCGGCGACCGTGCTCTTTGACGTCCCTCGGGCGATCTGGGTCTGCCAGTAAGCCAGTCCGGCAGCGTCTGCCGAGCGGCCCAAAAACTGTTCGTAGAGCCGGTCGAGGAATGCAATCGTGGGCGGAGGAGGAGACGATGGCGTACTGTCGATCGTAACGCGGGCGAGCGCAAACGTTTGACTCTGGCCGTTGCTCCCCGCAGCGCCGCCGATCAAAATATCGCCCGCGGAATCCAGCGCGGCGGCAAGACCGCCGCCTGGCGTAGCGCCGGTTGGCGAAACGAAGATTCCGCCGTTGGCGAAGTTTGTATCAAGACTGCCGTCGGCATTATAGATCGCAGCAGCAAACGCTCCCTGCGGATTGGCGCCGTCAGGATCGATTTCCGCGCCTCCGCCCGCGACGATTCGCCCGTCCGGCAGCAGCGCCAAGCTGTTCAGCGCATCCCCGCCGCCCGCGACCTTCGTGGTGACGACGCCTGCGCTGCCAAACGTCGTATCGAGGCTGCCGTCGGCGTTGAAACGGGCCAGCCCAAAATAAACGTACGCCGGATCTTGGGTTTCAACGTCATTCTGAACCTGCCCAGGCAGGACAGGCGGTTTGGGCTTCGCGGCCAACTGCGTAACGACGGCCCCGCCGACGACAATTTTGCCGTCGGGCTGAAGGACCACCGCCTGGCTGCCGCCCGAGCCTCCCGAGTAGCCGACCTTCTGGGAAACAAAGCCATTTTCGCCGAAGCTGGCATCGACGCTGCCGTTTGCATTGACTCGAACCACCGAAAAATCGCTGCCGCCGCCGGCTACGGCGACGATTTTGCCATCGGGCTGAATCGCCAGGCCGCTAGCATATTCATACCCGGCGCCCCCTGGAACCGGATCGAGGATATCTACGCCGCCGACGCCAAAAGAAGAATCGAGGCTGCCGTCGGATAACACTCGCACCAAAGCGATGCCCGCGTTGCCACCGCCCGCAACCACGATTTTTCCATCGGACTGCACGGCGACGGCAAATCCGTCCTGCGCGCCCGTCCCGTCTGACGTCTCGACGATGCCTCCGCTGCCAAAACTCGCGTCAAGGCTGCCGTCATCCTTAAACCGGGCAATCGTCAAATTCAGCCCCGATCCGTCGAAAGATTGGCCCACCGCCACGATGCTCCCGTCAGGCAAGACGGCCAGCCCGTTGATGCGCGAGCCTCCCGCGCCGACAGCGGTGGTCACGATTCCATCATTGCCAAAGGATGTGTCGAGGCTGCCGTTGGCGTCGTACCGTGCTAAAGCAAACTCGCTTTGGCCGCCGATTGTGGCCGCGCCGCCCGCCACGATTTTTCCATCCGGCTCGACGGCCACGCTGTCAACCCAGGCACTGGTTCCCACGGGCGTGGTGACTACGCCGCCGGCGCCAAAGGTCGAATCGAGCCCGCCGGAATCGAGCAGCGTTCGGCGTTCCAGCCCTTCCAAGCGAAGCGGACGACGACGAACTGATTTTCTCGCCGCGCGAGAGCGGGCCGCCTTTGCGCCGTGCGAGCGAACCCTGGTTTTAAGACGCGAGGAGAGCATCGTCTGTCCCTTCCGGCCAAAAAAAGTTACTGGCTGCGGGCCGGTTTGATGCCCCCCGCAAGCCCCGACAGCAACCTTTATTAAAGACAGCGGCTTCAGGCGGGTCAAGTTAAACTTCACGCGGTCACGAATGAGACATTTCGACATTCGCGTGGACGGCCTCTCGCCACGACGGGGCTTGTCCCTCGTCGTTACGCAAGTCGCTCAGCCGTTAGAAAGCGACGCGGAGGGAGTCCTTTTACCTAGCCCAGGCGTTTACGCCTCAGTGTTACCCACATCTTTTGGATACGAAGCGAGCGGATTGCGGGTCGTCGAGTCAGCCGTTCGGCTCTCCGCTTCTCAGCTCGGAGCATTGCGACCACGAGCGACGCGAGCCACACGCCAATGTAAATGGAAATGGTTAACGCGCTTGCAAGAATTGGGGCACGCGGAATGATGACCAAAGCAAGCAGCAGCAACAACCCGAAGCCAATGAAACCGACGGCCATTTCCGCATGTTCGGCGGCAGTGGTTGGTTCTTGCTCGGCGATATCGACCATACTGCCACCAAACTACCTGCGGAATTTCGCGACAATCCCGCCCCTATTCGATTGGGCCGAGCGTTGGCATTGCGGCCCGTAGCGGGGAGAAACAATAATATGAGCGCGAACGATTTACGCCGTCAACCATCGCTCAACTCAATTACGTGCGGCAGCCGCCCAGGCCGCCAGCTTCTCGCGAAAGATCTTCGCGTTGTGGCGAATATCGACGGGAAACGAGGGGTGGAAGCGAAAGTCGGCGATTGCGGAGGTCAACGGACTCGAAGCGGCGAGAGTGCGCAGCTCCTCCAAAAAGGCTTGCTTCGAGCCTTCGTCTTGCGGCATCTTGCCGGGCCGAGGTTCGACAACGATGACGGGCCGCTGCAGGCCGGCTTGCCCGATGCCGACTAGCGCCGAGCGAAACACCGCCGGGTGGTTGTTGAAGATCGCTTCGCAGCATTCCGTATACATCGGGCCGACTGGCGTGCGCACGCGGTGCGCGGCGCGGCCGCAATACCAGAAACGCCCCCGATCGTCGAAGTAACCGACGTCGCCGATGCGATGCCAGACGTCGCTGCCGTCGGCGATTTTCGACAGGGCGTTCCACTCGGTGCGGGTCGCATACTCGCGCGTTACCGCCGGCCCGCGGACGATCAATTCGCCGATCTCGCCTTGGGGCAGTTCTTCGGCGTCGGCGAGGGTCGCAAGCGGCCCTTCGACGGCGCGAATCACTTTCCACTCGATGCCCGGAAACTTTCGGCCGACGCAGGTTCCGGCGCCTTGACGCGCCAGCTCGGCGGTTTCCGCGAGCACTTCGCTGGCCGCGATCGAAGCGACCGGCAGCGATTCGGTGGCCCCGTAAGGCGTGTGCATCTCGCCGCCGGCGCCGATCACGCTCATCATCGATTCGAGCACGTGCGGCGGCACGGGGGCGCCGGCCGAAAGTACGCGTCGCAAAGAGGGCAGCCGAATGCCGCGCTCGACGCAGTATGGCCCGACGCGATTCCAGACGGCGGGCGAGGCGAAGGCCTGGGTCGCCTGGCAATCGACGACCGCCTCGACGATGTTTGCCGGATCGACGCTCGCCGGCCGCGAAGCGTCCATGTCGGGAATCACCGTCGTCACGCCCATCGCGGCGTTGAACAGGCCAAATAGCGGAAAGCCCGCCAGATCGACCTCGCCGGGCCGGATGCCGTAGAAGTCGCGAATTTCCGTCACTTGCCGGTCGAAATTTCCGTGCCGGTAGAGCACGCCTTTCGGCGGGCCGGTGCTGCCGGTAGTGAAAATGATCGCCGCCGGGTCGTCGGCCGCGGTCGGCGCCAGTTCGGCCCCGGTCCACGGTCCGCCGCGCAATTGGTCGATCGTGACGCCGCCCCAGAACCAGCGCCGGCCGACCGTCACATTGTGGCGGGCCTGCGGAAAGCGGCGCCGCAAAATCGTTCGCACGGCCTGCACGGCGGGAATCGCAACAAAGCCCTCGGGCTCGGCGGCTTCGAGGCAGGCGAGCAGGTTTTTGCGTCCCATGCCGGGATCGATCAGGATCGTGACCGCGCCAGCCTTGAACAACGCGAACACCAACGAAATGAAGTCGATGCTCGGCTTGACCAACAGCGCCAGCCGCGTGCCCGGCCGCACGCCGAGTTCTCGCAGTCCGCGGGCCAGCCGATCGCTGTCCTGGTCCAGTTCGCGAAACGTGAGCGAGGCATATTGTCGCTTGCCGTTGCGATCGCGGCCTTGCGGCATGAACACGGCCGGACGTTCGGGCGCCTCGGCCGCGAACGCGGCAAGGCGAGAAGCGACGTTGGAATGGGCGCCATTCACGCTTGTCTGAAACCCGAATTGTTCCCCGCTTCCAGGTATTCCAGCACCAGCTTCGCGACATCAACCTCTAGCGCCCGGCTCAGCGCCTTCCAGCCGGGGACGGCGTTGACTTCGATCGCATAGAGCCGCCCGTCGCGACCAGGCAACAGATCGACGCCGGCCAACGGCGCGCCGACGGCGGCGGCGGCGCGATGGGCCAGCTCGATGAGTTCGGCATTCGGCGTGAACGGTTCGGCCTGGGCGCCGCGGCTGACGTTCGTGCGCCAGTCGAGCGGATTGCTCCGGCGCATGCCGAGCACTCGCTCGCCGATCACCAGCAGCCGCAAGTCGGCGCCTTCGTGGTCGATAAATTCCTGCAGATAGAGCACGGCGCCAAGCTGTTCGAGCATCTTGAAAGCGCGCAGCGCCAGGGCGTCGTCGACAAGCCGCGTGATGCCGCGGCCTTCGGCGCCAAACAACGGCTTCAGCACCACGTCGCCGCCCAACTCGGCGAAGGCGGCCATCGCGGCGTCAGCCGTCTGGCAGACAATCGTGCGGGGAATTCTCAATCCGGCCGACGCTAGTCTGGCCGACGTGAGATATTTGTCTACTGCGATTTCGACCGCCTTCGGCGGATTGAGCACCGTTTTGCCGGCAGCTTCGAGCCGGGCCAAGGCGTCCATACGGAACACGACCTGCTCGAGCGAACCCGGCGGCATGGTCCGCACCAGCACGGCGTCGACGTCAAGCAAGCGGCAATCGCCGCTGGTCACCGAAACCGCCGTTTCGCCGAGCGCCGACGCTAAATCGCAGAACGTGACTGAAACCAACTCGTGCCGTCCTGCGGCGGCGCGGTAGAGATCTTTGAAGTACCAACTGTCGGGCGAACCGAGAACGGCGAGGAGCATGCGGGAAGCGGGGGGACGAAGCAGGCAGGGCTGCGCTTTGGAATTCCGAAAAATGAGCTAAATTTCGCGTCGGATGAGCGAATTTCGCATCATGAAGTCTTGCGCGCCGGCAAGCCTGCCAACTCTCGAACGCGCCTCCAGTATTCATCCTCGGTGTTGAAGCCGTACTTTCTTGGGTTGATTTTGACCGGGTACTTGCCGCTCTCCTTGTCGTTCTTTACCGTCTCCAACAAGTCAACCAGTGGGTTCCGCTTATTCGCTTTAGTAAACCACGGTCCTTCCCCTATGGTCGGGCGATGACCAACGGGCCAGTCGGCCTCAATCTGCGCTAGAATCTTATCGGGGGTCGCTCGCAATGAGCGGAAGCCCCCTGTTGCCGTGGGATAACCGGCCTTGATCTCTTGGGCAACTAGCAACTCTCGCAGCACCCCCAAGACGTGATCCCGGATGGCAGCTTGTCCCAACTTAGGGAGAGCTTCCTCGACATCTCGAATTACAGACCAGAGTCCGACGTGATCGTCGTCGCATTCGGCGAGGATGTTTTGTTTCAGTGATTCAACGGCGGTCATCATTGATCTCCTTCAAACAAACTTGATCTTCTTGATCGGGATGCCGGGTATATCGACATCAATATGGTTTGCTTTCAGATGCCCGTGGCTGTCATCAAACAGGACCTTCGATCCCCTGAGGGCCAACTCGACATTTCATAATAGTATTCTGCCTGAAAAGCGCAAAACAGTTTCAGGGGACGGGGTAGCGTTTCACGGGGCTATTTCATAGCGCAGCCGACGAGGAAGGATGAAAAGAGCGGCTCACCCCACGAACGACCGGGCGATCACCTCCGGCAACGTGCGGCCGAAACGCTGCGTGCGGCCGGTGTCGAGATTCATGAAGGTCACGACCGCCGGGCTGAACAACTGCGGGTCGATCTTGTAAAAGTCGTGGCCGTAGCGGGCGAAGATCTCGGCGAACGGCTGGCCGTGGTCCGCCGAGGCGCTGCTGGGCACGCGGGGCCCGATCGCCGCCAGGCTCGCATCGTCGCCCCGCACCCAGAGCGTCACCTCGGCGCCATACAGCACCGCGTCGTTCGTGCGGCCGATGCCGGTCAAATCGTCGGCGGCAACGGGCGGCAAGGGCGCCACGCCCCAGCCGCTTTCGATCCGCGTCAGGTCGAAACCGAGTTCGTGCAGCTTGTGCATCGCCGTTTCGACCGAACGAGCGACCACCTGCACAGAGCCGGCCTGGCTGGCGGTTCGCGCGGCCAGCAGAGTCAACGCGCCCGTTGTGATTCCGCATTCGGCGGCCAGGTATTCAATCACGTCTTCCGGCGGCAGTTGGGAGGTCTCCAGCACGCCGACGGCGCAGGAAGACGGTTCGCGAATCAGCACGTTCTCGAACAGGGCCTCTTTGCCGGCGGTCGCGCGCATCGGGCCGGAGCCCATCGCGAAATACTTGCCGCGGGCAATTTGCCAGCCGGCGTATTGCGAGGCCAAGCAGGCCAGCAAGGGCTGATCGGTCTCGACCGCCACGGCCGGACCTCGCCACAACGCCGGATCGGCAGGCGTCAGGCTCACGCGCCCCAGGCCGGCCAGGCAGATTTCGGCCAAAGCCAGCCCCGCCGCCAGACCGCCGGGGGATTTCACCCCGAAATCCACGACCGTGGCGCCGGCCGTCTGATGCGACTCGATTCGCAGGACGCCCGCATGTTCGATCTGCCGGCGGCACAACGCCGCGGCTCGTTCATTCAGATTCACGATGAGAATTCGCTTGAGATCAAAGGTTGGTTTGAGAGCCATATTCGCTTTTTGCGGGCCGAAACGCAACCAGGGCGTCGCGAACCGGGCGATTGGTCGTCCGTGGAATAGCGTCCTGCTCGCAGGTTTCAGTCGCGATTACGGAGCATCGCCACTCACAAGATCCCTTTCCGGCTTTCCCTCTTCTCAATGCGCCTTTGTCATCGAAAGACAGCCGCGCTTTGCCCGGCCACCGACTTCAGTAGAATGAACGAGCGCTCAGCGAATGTTCGAAATCTTGCCAGCCTCCGCGCGGAGCTGGCCAAGCCCGGGAGTCGATCGTGCCCAGTTTGACCGTCGAAAACTACGTGAAGACGATCTTTCAGATCTGCTCGGGCCAGTCGGGCAAGCCGGCGGCCACGGGGCAGTTGGCGGCGGCCTTGAACGTTTCGCCGGGCACGGTCACCAGCATGCTCAAGACGCTCAGCGAGGGCGGCCTGGCCACTTATACGCCCTACGAAGGCGTGCGGCTCACGCCGGCGGGCAACGCCCTGGCGCTGCGCGTGATGCGCCGCCACCGGCTGATCGAGTTGTTTCTGGCCCAAACCTTGTCGTTGAGCTGGGACGAAGTTCACGAGGAGGCCGAGCACATGGAGCATGCGGTCAGCGATCGGCTGGTCGACCGCATCGACGTCTATCTCGGCCATCCCCAAGTCGACCCCCACGGCGACCCGATTCCGCGGGCCGACGGCTCGCTCGATACGCCGGCCAGCCGCACGCTGGCCGAATGCCACGCGGGCTATCAATTCCGGCTGGCGCGGGTCGTCGATCAGTCGCCCGAGTTTTTGCGATTCTTGACCGAATCGGGGCTGACCCTCGGCACTCTGGGCGAGGTCGTCGCAAACCGCGTCGAGGCCGGCATCGTCACCGTCTTGGCGAACGATCAACAAACGGCCTTGGGCCGCGAAGCCGCCGAAAAGATTTTTGTCACCAGCCGCGGTGCAGAATGATGCGCGAGCTTCGCCGTTTGACGCTGGCCCCGCCAACACGTACAACTACACATCATCTGAATTACGCCAAGATCGGCTGCCGGTGAGAGGCCCCCGCAATGGGGACCTGTGAACCTGGTCAGGGGAGAAATCCAGCAGCCATAAGCAGTCAGCCCTTTGTGCGGCGGGTCTCTCATCGGCCGCCGATCGCGGCGTCAGGAACTGAAATCCGCCAAGGCAGGCCGTCGATGTCCGCGTCGCAAACCGCCAACTCCGATTCGCCGCCGGCCAAAGCGGGCGAATACATCGTCGTGGCGCGGCGCTACCGGCCGCAAACCTTCGCCGACCTGATCGGCCAGGAACACGTAGCCCAGGCGCTGGCCGGCGCGATTTCGTCGGAACGCGTCGGGCACGCGTATCTGTTCACCGGCGCCCGCGGCGTGGGCAAGACCTCGTCGGCCAGGATTCTGGCCAAGGCGCTGAATTGCGTCCACGGGCCAACGCCCACGCCTTGCAACGAGTGCGATATTTGCCGCAGCATCAGTTCGGGCGACGACGTCGACGTGTTGGAAATCGACGGCGCCAGCAATCGCGGCATCGACGAAATGCGCGAACTGCGGCAGAACGTCAACGTGCGTCCCAGTCGAGCCCGGTTCAAGATTTACATTATCGACGAAGTTCACATGCTCACCAAAGAGGCCTTCAACGCACTGTTGAAGACGCTCGAAGAACCGCCCGAGCACGTGAAGTTCATCTTCTGCACGACCGAGCCGGAAAAGATCCCGATCACGATCCTTTCGCGTTGCCAGCGGTTCGATTTCGCCGGCATTCAGACGCCGTCGATCGCGGCCCGGCTGGCGCAGATCGTCGCCGCCGAGGGCGTCACGGCCGAGCCCGAGGCGCTTGAAGCGCTCGCTCGCCGCGCGGCCGGTTCGATGCGAGACAGCCAGTCGCTGCTCGAACAACTGCTGGCTTTCGGCGGCCAGCAAATCACGCTGGCAGATGTACACCGCATGTTGGGCACGGCCGGCGACAAGCGGCTCGGCCAGTTGGCCCGGCATTTGGCGGCGCGCGATGCCGCCGCGGCATTGGGCGAGCTCGACGCGGCGGTGGCCGAAGGAGTCGATATTGGCCCGTTGCTCGACCAGTTGCTCGGCTATTTCCGCGACATGATGGCGGCCGCGGTCGGCTGCCCGGCCGAATCGCTGCTCTACGCCTCGCCGAGCGAACAGCCGGCCATGCTCGAAGCCGGCCGTCAATTGGGCCTCGAAACCATCCTGGCCGTGATGCAGATTCTGGACCAAACGATCGCCCGATTGCGGTACAGCACGCACGGCAGGATTCTCGCCGAATTGGCCGTGGTGCGGATTTGCAGTCTGGAGAATCTGGAGCGGTTGTCGGGCCTGATTGGGCGTCTTCGCGACGGGCTGCCGCCGCCGGCGCGCGTCAACCAGGCGCCAGGGCCGTCGCTCGCCCCGCCAGAGCCGGCAAAAAAAAAATGGCTGAACGGCGAAAAACCAACTGACCCGGCGGCGACCATGCCCGCCGAGCTGCCTCGCGAGAAGCTCCTCGCCGGCCCCGAAACCGCGGCACGGATTTGGTCGGAAACCCTTACACGGCTTACAGGTATGTTGGCCGACCATGCTCGCGAGGGCAAGTGTGTAGCAACTTCTGCGCCAAACCGCCTAGCCATTCACTTCCCAGCGGCGTATACTTTCTCGAAGTCGTTTTGCGAGAAGCCGGAGCATCTCAGCAAACTGGAAAGAACGTTGGCGGAAGTCGCGGGGCAGCCGCTGCGGCTGGAGTTCGTGCTGGAAGACGCGGCGCCGGGGGCCGAGACGAAGGCCGCGGCCGTCGTGCGGCGCGCGGCCTCGCCCAGCGAACGGCTCATGGAGAAAGCCGAGAACCCGTTGGTCCGCCGGGCGATGGAACTGTTTGCCGCCCGTCCCGTGCGAGTGGATGAACCCGAGCCCAAGGCGACATCGTAATTTCGGGAGTACGCCGTGTTCGGTGCATTAGGAAATCTGGGCGCCCTGCTCAAGCAAGCGAAACAAATCGAAGGTCGCTTGGCCGGCGTCGGCGACGAATTGCGCGGGCAGCGCGCCACGGGCGTGGCGGGCGGGGGGCTGGTGGAAATCGAAGTCAACGGGCTGGAGGAAGTGCTCGGCTGTCGCATCGACCCCGGCCTGTTTGCGCAAGGCGACCGCGAGCTGATCGAAGATTTGGTTTGCGCCGCGGCGAATCAGGCCATCGGCAAGGCCAAGCAACTGCACGCCGAGGCGATGAAAAACCTGGCCGGAGGCGTGAACCTCCCAGGGCTGGACGAGGCGCTGGCCAAGCTGACTGGCCACGATCCCCAAGGCTGCGGTCCTTAAGGCCACGGTCCCCAAGAGAGTTAAGGATTTATCGTAAAGGATTGCCAACGCGTGTCGTTGCTGACGGAATCGGTCGCCAAACTCGTCGATGAGTTCGCCAAACTGCCAGGGATCGGCCGGAAATCGGCCGAACGGCTGGCGTATCACGTGCTGCGCGTGCACAAGAGCGAAGCCTTGGGGCTGGCCGACGCCATTCGCAACGTCAAGGAAAACGTCAGATATTGCGCAGTTTGTTATAATTTGGCCGAAGCGGATGAGTGCGGCATTTGCCGCGATCCGAAGCGCGATCGCACGTTGTTGTGCGTCGTCGAGCAGCCGCGAGACTTGATGGCGTTAGAGCAGACAGGGACGTATCGCGGATTGTATCATGTATTGTTAGGGAGAATCGCACCGCTGGAAGGGATCGGCCCCGAGCAACTTACCGTAGAAGCTTTGGTCGAACGCGTGCGAAACGGTTCGTTCCGCGAGGTGATTATGGGCACGAACCCAACGCTGGAAGGCGACGGTACGGCCTTGTTCATCGCCAACCAGCTTCAGGACTTGCCGATCGAGATCACGCGGCTGGCGCGAGGCATCACTACCGGCAGCGTGCTAGAATTCGCCAACAAAGAGATTTTGTCCGACGCCCTCAGCGGGCGGCAGAAGTTTTAGCAGGCGAGGCTCGTAGGGCTGGCTTTCCAGCCTGACAAAGACAGCGTGAAAAAACCTGATAAACGCCGATTACAAAATAACCGCTGAAGAGGAGCCACGGATGAAACACGGATCGAACACGGATGAACCGATGCGAGACGGTTTCGCCGACCTCTCGTTCTCTTCCGTGTTCAATCCGTGGCTAACGTCCGCGGCTGATTAAGCGTGGTTATTGATTGACTGTCAGGCTAGAAAGCCTGACCTACTTTTATTTCTTGCTTGGTTCGTTATGCGACTTTCATTCGGTCAGGAACTGAAGCTCGTCCAGCAACAGAAGCTGGCCCCGCGGATGATCCAGTCGATGGAAATCTTGCAGTTGCCGGTCATGGCGCTGGAAGAACGCATCGAGCAGGAAATCTCCGAGAACCCTTGCCTGGAAAAGGCCGAACTCGACCCCGATCTGCCCGAAGAGCCGGTCGAGCACGAAAACCCCGACGCCCCGACCGCCGAAGAGCGGGAATTGGTCGTCGACGAAACGAAGAACAACGAGGCCGATTTCGAGCGGCTGCTGAATCTCGACGAGGAATGGCCTGAGACCTTCGATGAACGTCCCCGCCCGTCGAGCACGCGTTTGGCCGAAGAAAGCGACCGCAAGCACGACGCCATGGCCAACATGGTCTCGCGCCCGCAATCGCTGCACGACTATCTCCGCGAGCAACTCGGCTGGTTCGACCTGGACGATGAAACTCGCCAGATGGCGGATCGCATCATCTATAGTCTCGATTCGAACGGCTATTTGCCGGGCCGGCTTGAAGACCTGATCGATCCGACGGGAGGCCCCGAGCAATTGAACGTGGCCCGCCGGGCCTTGGCCGTGGTGCAAAAGCTCGATCCGGCCGGCGTCGGAGCCCGCGATTTGCGCGAATGCCTGCTGCTGCAACTCATGCCGGGCATGCACGACTACGAGCAGATGCGGACGCTGATTTCCAGCCATCTGGAAGATCTCGAACACAATCGCCTGCCGGTCATCGAGCGAAAGACCGGCTATTCGATGGAATTGATCCACGAAACGCTGGGCGAATTGCGCAAGCTGAATCCCAAGCCCGGCGCCTTGTTCACCGACGTTCACGCGCCGACCGTCACGCCCGACGTGTTCTTGGAAGTCGGCGAAGGGGGCCGCTACAAGATCGTGCTGGAAGACGGTCGCACGCCGACCTTGTTCATCAGCCCTTACTACCGCAAGCTGCTGTTGCAGGGCAACGCCACCGACGCCGAGAAGGAATGGATCAAGCGCAAGATCAATTCGGCGCAGTGGCTGATCGAATCGATCGAGCAGCGCCGCAACACGCTGACCCGCGTCGCCCAGGCGATCGTCGACCACCAGACCGAATTCCTCAACAAGGGCCCCGAATACATCGAGCCTTTGAAGATGCAGCAGATCGCCGACAAAGTCGGCGTTCACGTGACGACGGTCAGTCGGGCGGTCGACGACAAGTGGATTCAAACGCCGCGCGGCATCTTTCCGCTGAAGCGGTTCTTCGGCGGCGGCACGGTCAGCGCCGACGGCGAAGAGGTGGCCTGGGACACGGTGCGGCTGAAGCTGCAAGAAATCGTCGACCATGAAGACAAGCAAAACCCCTTCAGCGACGACGAACTGGTCCGCGAATTGGCCAAGCACGGTCTGACGGTCGCCCGGCGGACGGTGACGAAGTATCGCAAGGCGATGAAAATTCCCAGCTCGCGCCAGCGCCGCGATTGGACGTTGGGCGCCGGCCACAAAAACGCGTCGCCTTCGCAACCCGCCGGCGTCGCCGACCCCGATCTGCCCGCGCCCGAAGCGGGCTCGTAGCTCCTGTCCCGCCTGGCGAAGCGGGCGCAGCCAGTAGCGCGTCCGCGATCATGGCGGATCGTCAAACCGCCTTGGTCGCCTTGTGAAACGCCAACGACGCGACTCCGCACGTCAAACCGCTCAAGCCGCGTTGAACGCGCGGCGTGCGGACGCCGCGGCGAAGCGTCTCGAACCGAAGCGGCGCCGACTCGTTTGGGCGATCGCCGCCGCGGCGCTGCTCGCCGCCGGCTTGAGTTGCTATCGCTTTTGGATGCCGGAAGTCCGCGCCGAAGTCCTGCTCGCTCGGGCGCGCGAGGCGCTGGCATCCGAAGATTACGCCGCCGCCGAAGACGATTGCCTGCAATTGATCGCCCGCGACGGACCTTCCGTTGCAGTGCTCTTGGTGGCGGGCGAAGCGGCCACGAAGCAGGGCCGACTGACCGAAGCTCTGGGCTACTATGCGCAGATGCCGGCGGACGGGGGCCAAGAGGCCGCCGTCGGCTTTGCCGCCGCGGGCGACATTCTGCTGCAAATGCACCGGGCTTCGGCCGCCGAAACCCAGTTTCGCCGGGCCTTGGCCGTCGATCTGGAATTGCTCTTCGCCCACAACCGCCTGAGCTATCTGCTCGGCATCGAGGGACGCCGCTTCGAATCGCTCCCCCATCTGTTCGCGCTCCTGCGCGCCGGGCAATGCTCGATCGAGACGCTGATGTTGCTGGGGAATCATGCGGCGACGGTCGAGGCGAGCGGCGAGCTGGAACAGTTTCGCCAAACCGATCCCGAGGACGTCATGCCCCTGATCGGCGAGGCGCGAGTGGCGATCGGGCAGACCCGCATCGCGCAAGCAAAGCAATTGTTGAAGCAGGTCTTGCAGAAGGATCCCGGACAGATCGAGGCTCAGGCCGAGCTGGGACAGTTGCTGTTGAGCGCCGCCGACCCGGAGCTGTCGCAGTGGCTCGTCGCCGGTGCGTCGCGAGCCGAAGAGCATCCCGATGTCTGGCTGACCCGCGGGCTGTGGGCGAAACAGCGGGGCGATCCCCGCGGCGCGGCGCGCTGCTTTTGGGAAGCGATCGAGCGAGATCCCGTGCACCAGGCGGCCACTTATCAACTGGCGCAAACGCTGGAGTCGCTGGGCGAATCGCAGACCGCCGAGCGGCTCGGCGCCCGAGCGGCGCAGTTGCAAAAATTATCCGGCGTGACGGACTTGCTGTTTCACGACCGCGACAACGTGGACCTGCTCCGCTCGGCCGCCGAGTTGACGGAATCGCTCGGCTGTATCTGGGAGGCGTGGGCATGGCATCGCGTCCTGCTCGGCGTCGTTCCGCAAGCCGCCAACCAGGAAAGCGTTCAGCGTTTGCAAGCCATGCTGCGCGAAGGCGCGCCGCTCGTGTTGGATGCGGCGAATCCGGCCAGGCAGATCGATCTCTCTGATTTCGCTTTGCCTGACTGGGACGCCGAATTACAGGCCGCACAACCATCGGCGCCCGAGTTGCCGAAATATCGGGCGACTTTCGTCGATCTGGCGCAGCAGGCCGGCATTGACTTCCGTTACTTCGCCGGCCAGGAAAGCTACGAAGACGGACGGCGCATGTTTCAGTTCACCGGCGGCGGAGTCGCCGTGCTCGATTACGACGCCGACGGCTGGCCCGATATCTATTTGACGCAGGGCTGCCGCTGGCCTGCGGCGCCCGGCCAAAGCGAGCACTTGGACCGGCTGTTTCGAAATCTCGGCGACGGCACGTTCGAAGACGTCACCGCGCGCAGCAACCTGGCCGAAGACCGCTTCAGCCAGGGGGTCGCGGCGGGCGATTTCAACAACGACGGCTTCGCCGACTTGTACGTGGCCAATGTCGGCGCCAATCGGCTCTATATCAACCGGGGGGACGGAACCTTCCGCGACGCGAGCGTCGAGGCCGGCCTCGACGGCGAAGCGTGGACGACCAGTTGCCTGCTGGCCGATCTCAACGGCGACGGACTGGCCGACATTTACGACGTGAATTACGTCCAAGGCGACGACGTGTATGAAAAGCGGTGCCTGCAGAACGGTCTGCCCCGCGCCTGTTCGCCGACCGTCTTCGCATCACAGCCCGACCGCTTTTATCTGAACCTGGGCGACGGCCGTTTCGCAGATCGCACCCGGGCGGCCGGGCTGAACGTCGCCGGCGGCAATGGTCTGGGCGTCGTGGCGGCCGATTTCGACGGCTCTGGCCGGCTGAGTTTGTTCGTGGCCAACGACCAGGACGCCAACTTCTATTTTCTCAACCAAGCGCCTCAAGCGGGCGCGGCGCCGCAGTTCGTCGAGCAGGCGTTGCTGGCGGGCCTGGCTTACGACGCCGGCGGCAAGGCCCAGGCGTCGATGGGCGTCGCCGCCGGCGACGCGAACGGCGACGGCCGGCTCGACTTGTTCGTGACGAATTTCTATCAAGAGTCGAACACGCTTTATCTGCAAGATGACAGCGGATTGTTCAGCGACGCCACCGCGGCCAGCGGCCTGCGCGCGGCCAGCTACGAGATGCTGGGCTTCGGCGCGCAGTTCATCGACGGCGAACTCGACGGCTATCCCGATTTGGTCATGACCAACGGGCACATCGACGACTTCACGCATCAGCAGATTCCCTTCGATATGCCGCCGCAATACTTCCGCGGACTCGGCGGGGGCAAGTTCGACCAGCGGCTGGCCGCCGAACTGGGCGCCTTCTTCGAGCGCAAGTCGTTGGGCCGCGGCCTGGCGCGGCTCGATTGGAATCGAGACGGCCGCGAGGACTTCGTCGTCTCGCACCTTGACGGGCCGGCCGCCCTGCTCGCCAATGACTCGACCGCAGCGGGCCATTATCTGGCCGTGCAACTCCGCGGCGTAAAATCCGCCCGCGACGCGATCGGCGCGATCGTCACGCTGGAGGCCGGCGGTCGCAGCCGCCGCCAATGGCTCGCCGCGGGCGATGGTTACCAGGCGAGCAACGAGCGGAAGCTCGTGTTCGGGCTCGCCGGCCTGGCGCGCGTGGAAAAGCTGCAAATCCATTGGCCTTCGGGCCTGACGCAAGAATTCGCCGATTTGGCGGCCGATCAGGAATTGATCTTCGTCGAAGGAGCGCCTCGCTTCACGCGCCTGCCTCGGGTACGCTGAGGGGGACGCCCGCCGTGCAATGCCAATCGGGCGCGTCGCGTTCTTGCAGGCGGTCGTCGAGATGCAAGCGCGATTGCGCATCGGAGAATCTTCCTTTGCAACGAGCGTCTTTTGACGGCGGCCCTGATCGCACCGCACCCTCCGCTCCCCGCGCGCGCCGACGTCGACGCTGGACGGCGCTGGCAGGCCTGCTGGCGCTGGCGGGCTTGCTGGCGGCCGGCGCCCTGTTCGCTTGGCGCTCCGTCATGGGCTCGAACGAACGCCTGCTCGCGCGGGCCCGCCAGGCGCTGGACGCCGGCGATTATCGTCTTGCAGAAGAGTTATCGAACAAGCTCCTCGAGCGGCAGCCGGAATTCGCACAGGCCCTGCTGATTGCCGGCGACGCCGCCGCGAAACAAGACCGGCGCCAGGACGCTTTGGCGCTTTACGCGCGCATTCCTAACCGGGGCGATACCGACTATGCCGAGGGCTGTTTCGCGGCGGGAGAAATCCTGCTCCAACAGGATCACGCGACCGACGCCGAACGAAAGTTTCTGGAAACGTTGGCCATCGATCGGGCGCATATTTTGGCCCACAACCGGCTGGGCTACCTGTACGGCGTCGAAGGGCGCCGATGGGAAGCGCTGCCCCACTTGTTCGAATTGCTCCGGCACGGGCAGTTTTCGGCCGAGGTGTTGTTCCTGGTCGGCGATCGGGCGGCGACCATCGTGCAGCTCGACGAACTGCGGCAATTTTGCGACGCGGCCCCGGGCGACGCGGCGCCGCTCGTCGGCTATGCCAAAATCGCTCTGCGCAACAATGGATCCGCCGAGGCGAAGCGACTGGCTCGACAGGTTTTGGCCGCGGCGCCCGAACTGATCGAAGCGCAGGTCGCCCTCGGACAGGCCCTCCTGAACGCCGCAGAGGATGACGAACTGGTCGAATGGCTTGCCCAACTTCCGGCGGCGGCCGATCAACACCCGGATATCTGGCGGATCCGCGGGCTGTGGGCCAGCCGCCACGCTCAGCCTCGCGCGGCGGCCCGCTGTTTCTGGGAGGCGTTGCGTCTCGATCCCAACCTGGCCGCCGCCAACTTTCAGTTGGCGCAATTGCTGGCCGAACTGCAGCCCTCGCCGGCCGTCGAACGGCTGCGCGAGCGCGCCGTGTTGCTGCAAAGGCTGGCCAACGCAGTGGGGGCGCTCTATGGCAATCGCAAAGACCTGAACCAAATTCGCCTGGCCTCCGAACTCAGCGAGTCGCTGGGCCGAATCTGGGAGGCCTGGGGTTGGCGCCGCATGGCGCTCAGCGTCGATCCCCAATTGCCTTGGGCGCGGCAAGGAGCCCTGAAACTGCAGGCGGCGTTGCACAGCAGCCTGCCGCAAACGCAGGAAACGGCCGATCCCTCGCGCTGGGTCGACCTTTCCAGCTATCCCTTGCCGCGGCTAGACATTCCCGGGCGACAGACCGTGGCATCGGCGCCCGCTTCCTGGCGGCCGAGGTTCAAGGATTTGGCTTTGCAGAGCGGCATCGACTTCACCTATTTCAGCGGCAGTCATCCCAAGGCGCCGGGACGCAGGATTCAGCAAATCATGGCCGGCGGCATCGCCGTGCTCGATTTCGACGGCGACGGCTGGCCCGATGTTTATCTCTCGCAGGGCTGCGATTGGCCGCCCCGTGCCGAGCAAACCAGGCATCTCGATCGGCTGTACCGCAATTTGGGCGACGGCCGCTTCGAGGACGCGACGCGCTATTGCGGAATCGTCGACGGCAATTTCGGCCAGGGGGTCGGCGTGGGCGATCTCAACAGCGACGGCTTTGCCGATCTGTACCTGGCCAACATCGGCGGCAATCGGCTATTCGTCAATCAGGGAGACGGCACGTTCCACGAAATCACTCGCGAAGCAGGGCTCGCCAGCGACGCCTGGACGACCAGTTGCCTGCTGGCCGACCTCAACGGCGACGGGCACCCCGACGTCTACGACGTGAATTACGTGCAAGGCCCCAACATTTACGAACGAGTCTGCCGCGACGAGAACGGGCGAGACCGCACCTGCAATCCGGCCGAATTCTTCTCGCAGCCCGATCGGTTCTTCGTTAGCCTCGGCGACGGGCGGTTCGAGGAGGCGACCGCCGCCGCCGGCCTGACGGCGCCCGAGGGAAACGGCCTGGGAATCGTGGCCGCCGATTTCGACGGCTCGGGCCGCTTGAGCCTGTTCATCGGCAACGATCAGGACGCCAACTTCTACTTCATCAATCAAACGCCGCAGCCGGGCGACCCGCCGAAATTCCTTGAACGCGGCGTGCTGGCGGGCCTGGCCTACGACGGAGAAGGGCGATCGCAGGCCTGCATGGGCATCGCCTCCGCCGACGCCGACAACGACGGCCGGCTCGATCTGTTCGTCACTAACTTTTACAAGGAATCGAACACGCTGTATTTGCAGGAGAACAGCGAACTGTTCAGCGACGCCACGGCGCAGGCGAGCTTGCGAGCGCCGAGCTACGACATGCTGGGCTTCGGCGTGCAATTCATCGACGGCGAACTCGACGGCTGGCGCGATCTGGCGCTGACCAACGGCCACATCGACGACGTGGCCGACGAGCAAACGCCCTGCGAAATGCCGCCGCAGTATTTCCGCAACCTGGGCGACGCGCGGTTCGTGGAATTGGCCGCGGCGGACCTGGGCGAATATTTCGAAGGCGAATACTTCGGCCGCGTCATGGCCCGGCTCGATTGGAATCGCGACGGGCGCGAAGACTTGATCGTCATGCACCTCAATTCGCCCCTGGCGCTGCTCACGAACCAGACGGAACCCTCCGGACATTTCCTGGCCGTCCAGCTCCGCGGCGTGCAGTCGCCGCGCGACGCCGCCGGCGCGACCGCGACCATCACCGCCGGCGGCCGGGTCCAGCGGCAATGGCTGACGGCGGCCGATGGCTACCAGGCGAGCAACCAGCGAGAGTTGATCTTCGGGCTCGCCGGCCTGGCGCGCGTGGAAAAGCTGCAAATCCATTGGCCATCGGGCCTGACGCAGGAGTTCGCCGATTTGGCGGCCGATCAGGAATTGATCGTCGTCGAGGGTTCGCCGCGCGTCACGCCCTTGGCGCCAGTTCGCTGAAGCCGGGCCTGGGCCCGCCATTTGTGCTGTTTTAACCCCCGACTTGCGGTATAGTGGCAAGCATGAGATGCCCTTACTGCCGCATGGACAACGACCGCGTGATCGACTCGCGCGCCAGCCAGGATGGCTTTGCCATCCGCCGCCGGCGCGAGTGCTTGTCGTGCCGCAGGCGGTATACGACTTACGAACACATCGAAGAGCAGGCCATCAAGGTGGTCAAAAAGAACGGCATTCGAGAGCCGTTCGAGCGCGAGAAGATTCGACGAGGGCTGGAAAAGGCCTGCTGGAAACGCGCCGTCAGCGACGAGCAAATGGAGGCGGTTATGGCCGCGGTCGAAGCCGACGTTTACGCGAACGTCGACGCCGAGGTCGAAAGCCGGTATCTGGGCGAGTTGGTCATGAAGCACCTCCGCCAGTTGGACCAAGTGGCGTTCGTCCGCTTCGCCAGCGTGTATCGCGAGTTCAAAGACGTCCGCGATTTCGTCGACGAACTGGAACCGATGCTCGAAGAATCCCGCCAGCCGAAACCCTAGTGCCTCTTCAAAGCCATTTTGACAGTCGGGTGGCTGGCGGCTGAGCCTAGGCGAAGCCCAGTTCGCTGGGGCATCGCTTCGCTCTGCCACCAGCCACCCTCACTGATCAACTTAGACGTGAAGAACCCCTAGCCCGCCCTACTATCGCCGTCGAGTTCGGCCAGAATCGCGTTCGCTTCTTGGAGCTGTGCGCGGAGTTCGCGGCTGACTTCGATCGTGTTGCGATAAGCCTCGATCAGCTCGCGCCGCGATTCCTCGAGCAAGTGCAGGTGCTTTTGGATCTCTCGGGCCTGTCGGGCCAGTTGGATGAAATGCGGCGCCATGACGACCCCCTTTCGAACCTCGCCCATTCTCGAACAAATATCGTGCGGCCGGCGGCGCCGGCTACTCTTTCAGCAGTTGAGCCCGCGCGGCTTCGAGCAATACCGTTAATGAAAACGGCTTCCCCAGGGCCTGCACCACGGGCGGCGACGTCAAGCTTGAATAAGCATCGGGCAGCGTGTCCGTGGAAGTCAGAATGACCGGAATCTCAGCCAAAGCCGCGTTGTCGCGCATCACGGAGAGCAAACCGTCGGCGCCGCCCCAGAGCAATTGCAAGTCGAGGATCAGAACCTGAGGCGTCGACTGGCGCAGTTGTGCCAGGCACTCAATCCCGTCTCCAGAGGTCTCGACTCGCCAACCGCTACGCGAAAAGTACAGGCGGTAAAGGTCGCACAAGTCCTGGTCGCCGTCGGCCAGGAACACGGCCGGCGCCTGGGCGTCATTTTCTGCCGAACGATCCACAGATAGCACGCGCGTCACAAAGCACCCCCGGCCAATGGAAGCCAGTCTCAGCCGCCATGGATTCCCAGCGCGGCGCGTTTTGGCCTTTGTTTCGGTAAACTCCGCCACTCCGACGGCAGCCCGCTTCCCTGGCCACGAAAGGCGCCGTCGCGATTGAAAGTCATGGTACGTGCATCGCCGGCAAGTCGAAAGTCGGGCCGGGGCCGACAATCGATGTAAGTGATTCCCTGACACGCCTCCGGCCGTTCGTCTCAACTCTTGTTTGCCGCAAGATCGCGGATACGCTAGCGGAATCAATGGCAAGGAAGGATTTATGGCCCGCAAGAAGAACGTGAAGCTTTCGGCCTCGGCCGGGACGGAAAAGGCGCCCGCCCCGCCGGCGCCAACGCGGAAAGAATCCGAACCGTCGGCGCCGACGCCCGGCGTCGCGACGTCGAGCGGGGATGGCGAGGAGCGGCGACGAGAAATGTCAGTCGTCGGCATCGGCGCGTCGGCGGGCGGGCTCGAAGCGCTGACGGGACTGCTGCAGGCGATTCCGGCCGAAAGCGGCCTGGCTTTCGTCGTCATCTCGCACCTCGATCCGGAGCACAAGAGCGCCCTGGGAGAAATCCTGTCGCGGACGTGCGCCATGCCGGTCCGCGACGTCGAAGAGGGCATGCTCGTCGAATCCGACCACGTCTACGTCATGCCGCCGAACCAAGAGCTGGTCCTGGCCCGGAAGACCCTGCACCTCGCTCCGCGCCCGGAATCGCGGGCCCCGCACATGCCCGTCGACGTCTTCCTCCGCTCGCTGGCCGCAGAGCGCGGAAGCCGCGCCATCGCCGTGATCTTGTCCGGCACCGGTTCGGACGGCACGTACGGCGCGAAGGCGATCAAGGAAGCAGGCGGCATCAACTTCGCTCAGGACGAGTCGGCCCGATTCGGCGGCATGCCGCATAGCGCCGTCACCGCCGGCTGCATCGATTACGTCCTGCCTCCGCGGCAGATCGCCGCGGAATTGCTGCGCATCGCCCACCACCCTTTGCAGGCCCGGCCAATACAGGCCGGGCCGCCCGACGAAAGCGAGTTCCACAGAATCCTGCGGCTGATGAGCGAATTCACGGGCGTCGATTTCTTGAGTTACAAACACTCGACGCTACGGCGCCGCATCGAGCGCCGGATGCTGCTGCTGGGGCTGCAAACCCTGGACGATTATCTGGAATTCCTGCGCGAGGACGCCGCCGAGCGCAAGAAACTGTTCGACGAGGTGCTGATCCAGGTGACCAGCTTCTTCCGCGATCCGGACTCATTCGAGTCGCTCAAGCAGGTCGTGTTTCCGCGCCTGATGCAAAACCGACAGCGCGGAATGCCGTTGCGCATTTGGGTGCCCGGCTGCGCCTCGGGCGAGGAAGCGTATTCGCTGGCGATCTTGTTGCTGGAGTTCCTGAGGGCCACGTCCCAGACCGCGCCGATCAAGATCTTCGCCACCGATATCAGCGAGCGGGCCGTCGAATCGGCCCGGGCCGGCGCCTATGCCGAAGGAATCGCGGCCGAAGTCTCCCCCCAAAGGCTGCAACGGTTCTTCACGAAAACCGACCGGGGTTACGAGATCAACAAATCGGTGCGCGACCTGTGCGTCTTCGCCCGCCAGGACGTGACCAAAGACCCGCCTTTCTCGCAACTCGACCTGATTAGCTGCCGCAACGTGCTGATCTACCTCGGGCCGGGCCTGCAAAGCCGCGTGCTGCCGATGTTTCATTACGCCCTCAAGCCGGGCAGCTTCCTCGTGCTGGGTAATTCCGAATCGGTAGGCGCCTTCACCGATCTGTTCGAGGCGGCGGACCGCCGGCACAAGTTCTTCGTCCGCACGGCAACCCCCAGCCGGCTGACGTTCGGCTACACGGCTGGCGCCCCTTCGCAGACGCGGGTCGTCGTGCAGGAAGCCGGAATCGCGCAGAGCCGCGGCCTGCCAGACGTCTACCGCGAGGCCGATCGGGTCGTGCTGGCTCGCTATGCCCCGCCCGGCGTGGTGGTCGACGAAAACCTGCACGTCGTGCAGTTCCGCGGCGAAACGGGGCGGTTTCTCAAGCCGGCGCCGGGGCCGCCCACGGCCGAGTTGATTCAGTTGGCTCGCGAGGGGCTGATCCGGGCCTTGAACAACGCTCTGGACCGCGCCAAGCGCGACAACGTCCCGGTGCAGCAAGCGGGCGTGCGATTCAGGACCAACAGCCATTTTCAACAGATCGAACTGCACGTGATTCCGATCGCCGACCTGGCTTCGGGAGCGCGCCACTTCGTGGTGCTGTTCGAAGAAGTTCCGGCCAAGGTCGGGGCGGAAGGCGCCGAGCCCGAGGCGCGCGCGGCGGTCGCCCCCGAAGAAGAATCGGAGAAGGAGCGGGAAGTCAACCTCCTGAAACAGGACTTGGAGGCGACCAAGGCCTACTTGCAATCGGTGATCGAACAGAAAGAAGGCGCCATCGAGGAACTGCGGGCCGCCAACGAGGAGATCGTCTCGGCCAACGAGGAGTTGCAAAGCACCAACGAGGAACTGGAGACCGCCAAGGAGGAACTGCAGGCCACCAACGAAGAGCTGACGACCGTCAACGAGGAATTGCAGAACCGCATCCGCACCGCCAACCAACTCAGCGACGATCTGGTCAACCTCATCGAGTGTACGAACATCCCCGTTCTCGTCCTCGACGTCGATCTTAACATCCGCCGGTTCACTCCCACCGCCCAGCGGGCGCTGAACTTGCGTCCTGGCGACCTGGGCCGGCCGATCGGCGACCTCAAGCTCAAGTTCGATTTTCCGCAATTGGAGTCGCTGGCCCGCGAGGTGATCGACACGCTGAAAACCGCGCAACGCGAAGTCCTGGACGAGCAGGGACGCTGGCACTCTCTGCACATCCGGCCGTACAAAACCGCCGACAACAAAATCGGCGGCGTGATCGTGATGCTGATCGACGTCGATGTGCTCAAACGCCGCGAGCGGCAGGTCAAGGAATCGCTCGATTACGCGTTAAGCATCGTCGAAACGGTGCGCGAGGCGTTGATCGTGCTGGACGGCCAGTTGCGCGTACGGACGGCGAACCGCGCCTTCTATCAGATGTTCCGGGCCCGCCCGGCCGAGACCGAGGGCCGCTTGATTTACGAGTTGGGCGACCAGCAATGGGACATCCCGCGGTTGCGAACGCTGCTGGAGGAACTCCTGCCGCAGAACCGCCACTTCGAGAACTACGAGCTGGAGCACGATTTCCCGTTGATCGGGCGCCGGACGATGCTGCTCAACGCGCATCGCGTGATTCAGCTTGAAGGAGAGCCCAATCAACTGATCCTGCTGGCCATCGAAGACGTCACCGCGCGCAAGCACGCCGAGGATTCGCAGCAGGACAGCGAGCACCGGCTCGAGGCCATCGTCAATTCGGCCGTGGACGCCATCATTACCATCGACGAGCACGGGATCATCGGCTCGGTCAACCCCGCAACCGAGCGGATGTTCGGCTATTTGGCCGCCGAAATGATCGGGCAAAACGTCGCGATGCTGATGCCGTCGCCCTACCGCGAACAGCACAATGGCTACCTGGCGCGGTATCTGCAAACCGGCGAGAATCAGGTGATCGGCGTCAGCCGCGAAGTCCAGGGCCGCCGCAAGGACGGATCGTCCTTTCCCACCGAGCTGTCCGTGAGCGAGTTTCAGCAGGGTCCCGAACGGTTGTTCGCCGGGGTCCATCACGATCTGAGCGCCCGCCGGGCCCTGGAGCGCGAAGTGCTGGAAACGGCGACGGCCGAACAACGCCGCATTGCGCAGGAATTGCACGATACCACCGGTCAGGAACTGACCGCGCTGGGGTTGTTGGCCGAGAGTCTCATCGAAGGGCTCGCGAAAAACGCCCCTGCCGAGGCCGCGCTGGCGGGCAAGATCGCCGCCGGGCTCAAGCAGACGCTGTCCCAAGTGCGGATGCTCGCCCGAGGGTTGATTCCGGTGGAGGTGGACGCCGCCGGACTGATGGCCGCCCTGGCGGAACTGGCGTCTCACACGGACGAACTGGGCGCGGCGAAATGTACCTTCGAGTGCCACAAGCCGGTGTTCGTAGAGAGTAACCAGACGGCCACCCAGCTTTTCGCCATTGCCCGCGAAGCGGTCACCAATGCCCTCAGGCACAGTCAGGCGAAGCACATCACGATCAGCCTCGAGAGCGACGATCGAACGGTCACGCTGCGCGTCCGGGACGATGGGGTCGGGTTCCCGCCCGAAGAAGTAGAGGAAAAGGGGATGGGACTGAAAACCATGCGCTACCGGGCCGGCCTGATCAACGCGGCGCTGTCCATCGTTCGAGCGGAGCCCGCCGGCGCGCTCATCTCGTGCACGGTCCACCACGGTCCGAATCATGATGCAGAGCAAAACCAAGACGCGTAAGCGGGCCGCCCGGGTGCTGATCGTCGACGATCACCCGGCCGTGCGCGAGGCATTGGCCATCCGCATCGCCGCGCAGCCGGATCTGGAGGTCTGCGGCGAGGCCGCCGACGCCCAAGAGGCCCTGCGGCTGGCCGCCGACGCCGATCCGGACGTGGCGGTCGTCAACATCGCGCTCAAGTCGGGCAACGGCCTCGATCTGATCCGGAGGCTCAAGGCGCGCAACGCAGCGTTCCGCGCCATCGTTTGGTCGATGTACAGCGAGCAACTCTACGCCGAACGCGCCTTGCGGGCCGGGGCGATGGGCTACATCACCAAGGAACAGGCCACCGGCCAGATCATCGAGGCGATCCGCCAGGTGCTCGACGGCAAGATCTATCTCGGGCCGGCCATGACCGAGAAACTGCTGAAGCGGGCCGTCGGCCAGGCCGGTCCGGAACTTGCCCGCTCGCCGGTCGCGGCCCTCTCCAATCGCGAGCTGGAAGTGCTGCGGCTGATCGGTAACGGCGTGAAAACCGCGGAGATCGCCAAGCAGCTCAACCTCAGCGTCAAGACGGTCGAAACCTACCGCATTCGCATCCGCCAGAAGCTGGACCTGAGCGACGGAACCGATCTGGCCCGGTACGCCGCGCAGTGGGTGTTGGAGCAGGGCGGAGCGAAGTGACGCTGGCCGGCGTTTCAAGATTGCAACTGAACGTGCCGACGAGCTGCTTCTCTGCGGTGAACGCCGCCGAGGCCAAACTCAGCATCGAGTGCGGGCCCGGAATCGGCCCATCGGCCTCGATGTCGGTGCTGACGTAGATCTCTTGCGCCATGCTTTAAAGTTCAAGCTGCAGAAAGTCGCTTTTCGCTCCGCGAATAGACGCTTTTTTCGCGGAGCGAAAAGCGACATTGGCTGCGGCTTCGCCGCGCTGGGAAATCCGTGCGAATCCGCGGCCCCAAAAAACTTTGTACTACAAATGGTCCATTTTTTTCCGGGCCGCGAAGATTTCATGCCGCGATTCAGACGCTCCGTGCCCGGAAAGCCAAATTGAAAAACGCAAAATGCAAAATGTAAATCGCAATATCGGAAATCGCATTTCCGCCAATTTGACTTTTGCATTTTGCGTTTTGCATGATCCGCAGCCGACAAATGTTTCCTTTTGGTTGCGGCCGAAGGCCGCGCTGGGTTCTCCGTGGCGAACTATCCAGCCGGCTAGTCTACGGTTCCTTCAGCTTCTGCTTGGCCAGCTTCTCCTTGACCCCCGGAATGATCCGAGCGGCGTTCTCGTGGTAGATCTTCTTCAGCACGTCGTCGGGCAGGCCGACGCCGTAGATGTTCCAAAAGCCCTGCGGCGGAAACGGGTTTTCGGCGTAGGGGAAATACTCGTCCTCGGTTTCCAAAAACCGCCAATAGGGCAGCAGCCGCCCGGCCGGCCGGGGACCGTCGGTGCCAAACATCACGCGGTCGGCGTACTCGATCAAGAACCGCCGGGCCGTGCGAGGCTGACGGCCGAGTTCGGCGATGCGAGAGGCCATTTCCACGACCAGGTTCGGATGCGCGTCGAGCCAGCGGCCGACTTGCTCCAGGTTCTCGCCGTCGTTGGCCAGATGGGCGCCGATGAAGGTCGTCTTCGGGTGCCGTGCAATCACGCGATCGCGGGCCGCGTGCAGTTCCTCGCGCGAAGGCCACTGCGGCCCGTAAAAGCTCCACTCGGGATGCCGGTGCAATTCTTCCCAGCGTTCGTTGCGCTCGTCGATCGGCTCGAAGAACGCCGCAGGATCGGCCGTGTGCACGATCACCGGCAGGCCCAGCTCGCCACAGGCCGCCCAGATCGGGTCCCAACGCGGATCGTCGATCGCGATCAACGACCCGTCGGGATTGCGATAGCCCAGGCCGAACAGCTTGAAGACCTTCAGGCCGCTGGCGCCTTTCTTCTTGACCGCCGCCAGCTCGGCGGCCATCCGGCGGCCGAAGTCGGGTCGCTGGCAATCCCAACTGGCCGGGTCGTCGGCGCGGCCGCCGCCTTGCCAGTTGATGTTGGCGAAGATCACGAAACGGTCGCGATATTTCGTCCACAAGTAGCGGGCATGCTCGTCGAACTCGGCGCCCAGCCCGCCGTCGAGACTGACGCAAACGGCGATGTTTTGCGCATCCATCAGCTTCACGAAATCGTCGAGCTGCTCGGGCGAGTGATGGAAGCGAATCCGCGGGTGTACGTGGACGTCGACGACCGGCAACTTGGCCCGCGGCGGCAAATGCTCGGTCACTTTCAATTGCGGCCTCGGCCGGAATTGGTCGAGCGCCAGGTTCCGCCCTTCGCGCCCGTCTAGTGGTTCATCGGCGAAGGCAAGCGGGAGCTCGGGGCAGGAGATGAACCACAGAGACACAGAGGCACAGAGAAGAAGAATAAGACGACGATAAGATTTAGGAGAGCGGCGCCGGAAAACAGAGCAATAAATCGAAATCGGGATCGCCTTGAGTTCTGGCAATGCACCGGCTTTTGAATCACTTTTCTCGACTCTTCGTCTCTGTGTCTCTGTGTCTCTGTGGTTCCCCCGCTTCCCTCGTCGCATGAATCAAATTCCCATCCGCGACAGGGCATCGATCACGCTGCCGACGGCGCCGAACAACGTGGGATGGGTGTCTTCGAAATTGCGGGCGGTCGTCGCCAGGCGTTCGACAAGCGAGCCGGGCGCCCGAGCGGATTCGCCGGGCGCCGCGCCGCTGGCTTGCTCGGCCAGCACCAGTTCGATATCGGCGACGACTTCTTCCATCAGCGCTCGATCCGCCGGGTCGAGCGTTCCCGTCGCCGAAAGCTTGGTCTGCAACTCGGCCAATTTGACGCGCAGGTCTTGCAAGTGGTCTGCCATACAAAACAGGATAAGTCCGGTTTGCCGATTGAACAAGCCGCATTCGAGGGCTGTGAAACAATAACTTATCCAAGCTCGCTGAACGCCGGTCGGACCGAAAGCCCTCCAACGTCGCAGGTCTGGCGGCGCGGTCGCGGGCGGTTTATGGTGATCGTATGAAGAGAGCGTTGACAGTTCCCAAAAAAAAGAAGGCAGACGCAAAACCAGCAATTCACGGGAAAAATAGGACCATTTCTGCCGCTTCTGCTGCCGCACGTCGAACCAAACCTCCACCCGCTCGACCAATTGGCCGATGACTTCCTTGACGATGGCGGGGTCGTCGTCGCCAAGCCCCTTGGAGAGTCGTACAAGCTCATCCAGAGCGCGGTCGGCCAAATCGTCGATATCCTGCTCGGGCCGCTTGGCGCCCTTTCCTTGGGCTCGCCGCTCCTGATCGAGCGCCGCCCGCTCCTGGCGCCATTTGGTCAACATGGCCTGCGCTGCGGCAAGGTTCTCGGACTCGGCCAGCAGAAGGTTTTCCGTCCCTCGTTCGATCTTGCGATCGAGTTCGGCAAGCTGTTGTTTCAGGCGCCCCGCGTCGGCGGCTGGCGCGTGCGAACGGGTTTTCAATTGGCGCCGAATCTCGGCCTTCAGCCGCTCGATAAGCTCGGGCTGCAAAACGGCGTCGCGGATAGCCTCGACGACGAACCGCTCCAGAGCATCGGCGTCAACGGCGTTGTGGGCGCCGTTGCAGGCGTGCCCCGAGGTCTCGGCGTACCGCGGGCAGGAATACCACCGATAAACGTAATCCGGCTTCAAGGGATCGCGATGCTTGCGCTTCTGCACGTAGCCGCCGAGCTTCGCCCCGCAATGCCCGCAGTAAAGTACGCCCGAAAGCAGGTAGCCGCCCGTGCGGACCGCGCCGCCGGTGGACCGCTTGGCGATTTTCTTCTGCACCTTCTCCCAGATCTTGCGCTCGATGAGCGCCGGGAACCGGTCTTGGTGGACAATCCAGTCCTCTCGCGCCGTCTTGGTCCGCTGTTGGTTCGGCGAAATGTCGCCTCCGGCGAGCGCCTTGGCCTTGGCGACGACTTCGCCTTTCATGGTGACATGATACTTGCCGATGCGCGAACGGTTCCAAACCAGATCGCCGCAGTAAACTTGGTTCATCAGCATCAGCCGCACTTGCTGGCGCGTCCAGTGCAGGCCGCCCGGGCCAAATTTGCCGCGGGCGTTCAATTCGCCGACCAGCCCGCTCATACTGATCGCCGACGACGCATAGCGGCGGAAGATGCCTTGAATCAGTTCGACCAGTTCCTTGTCGTCGCTCAGCACCAGCGTCGTCGTCCAGCCCTTCGGCTTGGCGACCTTCTCGCCGCTGCGGACGCGCTGGCGATGCGCGCCCGTTTCATCGCAGAGCATGCGATCATAGCCCCAGGGCGCCGGGCCGCCCGCATGGTGACCGCTGGCGGCCTTGGCGATCTTGCCGCGCACGCTATTGCGCGACAGGTCGAGCAGAAATTGATACTTGCCCTCCTGCTGATCGTGTACATCAGCCGCCCCTGGAAATCGTCCCAAGAGATTTCGCCTTGGGCGACCGTGATAAGCTTCACGCCGGCCTTGCGGAGGGGATAAATCCAGCGGCCGGCCTCGATGGAATCGAACCGCCCGAAGCGGTCTTGATCCCAGCACAAGATAGCGCGGAAGTCCCCCTTGCGTCCTTCCTTGACTCCAGGTGAGTAGCCCAGAATCAAAAAGAAACCCATGCCCCCGAGGGTGATACTCCAGACGGACTACAGACCGCCTGTCGCTCGGTTGCCCGACTACGCGCACTTTCTTGCCCGCCCGCGGCGACAGGTCGTAAACCGCGCCAGCCGCGACAATGAACGCGCCGCTGCCGGTGAACGGCGCCGGGTTCGCGCCAACCAAAAAGACCGTTGTGCTGGCACTTTCGATCGGCACGGGCTGCAAACGGGGCTGCAGCGCGGGAACGATCCATTGGGCTTCGTAATCCGCCGGGTCGGGTACGCTCGCGAAGTATTGGGCGTCGACGATGAGCGAACCGCTACGGGCCGGGGCGCGCGGAGGCTCGCGCCACGCTGCGAGCGGCGCCCACATCGGCTCGATCGCAAAGCCGGCTTGCAAGTTCGAGGGCGTAACCACCAGAGGCGATTCCGTCGCTGGTGGCTGCGGCGTGCGGACCAGGGACCGCGGCTGCTGCATCCCCATGAAGCCGACCGAATCGGCCGCTGCGTTGGTGGCGTCGCTGTAGGGCGGCGCCAGGTCGCTCGTGCGTTGCGGTTGCGCCGCGGGCCACACGGGCAACGCAAGCGGCGGATGCTCGGCCATTGGCAGCGAAAGCGTGATCGTATCGAGCGCCGCCGATTCGACGGGCAGCTTGAGCGTGCGGGCGGCCTGCCTTACTGGCTGCAATAGGCCCGGGTCGTAGTCCAAGAAGGCATAGGACGGCGGCACAACTTGCGGCGTCGTTTCCACGCCGGCCAGTGTCGGCGCTGTCTCGGGGCGCAGCAACTGCCGCACGGGAAGTCCCATCGGCTCGATCAACAGTCTGTCTTGCGTAGCCAAACCTACGCCCGCGGGCCGTGACTCGATAGGCGGTTGCTCTGGCATTGCCATCCTCGCGGCTTGCGGCTCGGGCGCCATCCAGTCGATGGCCTCGACGGCAGACGGTAATTGACGCACCTGCGATTCGCCTGCCGCTGTACGCGCGCTGCGCCGCTGGTTGAGCAAGACAGGTTGATTCGGCTCCCAATCGGACGGCACGGCCTGCGATAACTCAACCGTTTCTCCAGCCAGTTCGCCTTGCAGCGGCGGAACGCGACCTAGGGCGAGTGGCAACTGCGGCTGCGAGAGCGGCACGGCCCAGGCGACAATCTGCGCTTCCTGAAAATGTTGGGGCGGCGTGATGCCGGACTGCACGCCAGGCTGCTGCACTCGGCGATCGGCCGGCGATGGCGCCCACATGGGCTCGACAAAGAGCTGTTGAGCGCTCCAGGCGTCTAGTAAGACCGTCTCGACGGGGACCGGCTGTCGGCGCTCGCAGATAAATGCCGTTGCGGCGTCTGCATCGCCATGCGGTCGGGATAGAGCGCCGGGTCGCCGGGTGTGGCCCAGACATAGCTGGTCGCCTCGACGGCCGGTTGGCGGACTCCTCCGCGACGATACGCCGGTTGCGCTAGGGGTGGCTCGTAGTCGGACGGCACGGCTTGCGATAAATCGATCGTTTCCCCGGCCAACTCGCCTGAGAGCGGCGGAACACGACCTGTCGCCAGTGGCAACCGCGGCTGCGACATGCCGGGCAGGATCGCTGCATTCGGCTCTTCGCGCGACGATAACGCGCCAGGGTCGATCGCTTCCATCGGCGGCTGGTACTGCCGGGGGAAATCGCGCCGCGGCAAGTCTTGGTTGGCCTGCCTGGTCGTCTCGGGGTGCGCCGCCTCGCCAGCAAGCAGGCTGGTGTAATCCGTGCTGGCCATGATCGGAAATTGCCAAGCCTGTCGCTCGGGCCGGGGATAGGGCAGCAGCGCCATGGCCGGATAGTTTTCGGGGTGGATTGGCTCGGGCTGGGCAGGCAACAGGAAAACCGCGGGATCGTAATCGCCCATCAGATGCATTTGCCAGGCTTGCCGCACTGGATCGGGCGCCCGCTGCACGAACATCGCCGGATAGTTTTCCGGGTGGATCGGCTCGGGGGCATTAAATAGGAAGCGTCAGGCTCGTGGGGTCGTAGTCGCCCATGATGGGGGCGAGATACGTGCGGCTCTGCGGCGTCGGCGCACGAGACACGAACATCGGCGCGAGCACTTCCGGGTGGATCGGTTCCGGCGCATTGGGAAGCGTCAACGCGTGCGGATCGATCGACTCAATCGGCGGCGGCTGGAAATGAGGGCGCCGGCGAACTATGGAAACGGGATCCATACCGATGGCACCCGGATCGTTGATGTCGATCAGCTCGTAAGTGACCGTCGCCGCCACGTCGTAGACATCGACATTCCCAGAGGAGGCGCCGCCAGGCGAGCTAAATACAAGATCGATCTCCCAGGCGCCGTTGACGGCACTTGGCAGCAGCGGGCTCATGGGCATTGAGTAACTATAACTGGCGAACGTCGTTCCCAGGCTGGCGCCATCCGAGGCATCCCTAGTGGTCAGCGAAGTTTTCACCGACTGCACGTTGACGATCGGCGTGCCCGAACTGGAAGCGAGGGCCTGGAATGTAATCTTGATCCCCGTCACGGCGTAGAGGGCGGGGATGCCGAATTGTCCTGCGTTGAATTGGCACTTGAGCGTGTTGGTGTTCAGGGAGGCGGAATAGCCGGCCTGCCCGGAGGCAAAGCTCGCGCTGCTGGTGGAGCTTGCCGCAGTGGGGTCGACCCAGATGCCCCCGGGATCTTCGCCGCCATCAACGCCCGTCGCGACGATGATTGGTCCTTGACTGGACATGATTTTGCTTTCTCAAAAAAAACCGGTGCCGCCACGCCGGCCGGGCTGCGGCCTAGGCTCGCGACTGGTAACAACCGCCCACGCCGCCGTACTGGCTTAACTGCGCGTCGACGATTCGCCGCGCTTCATCGGCGTCGCTGTCCGTGGAAAACTGAATCGGCAGCTTTTCCTCCACTTCGTCGTCGTCGTCGGCTGAATCGTCAGCATCTTCGCGACGCTGAACGTCTTTGACGGCCACTATTGTCTTAAGCGCCGTCAACAGGTCGCGAACGAGCGTGTTGATCGTGCAATCGTTCGGCAACGCGATGCCGGTCTCTTGCTCCAACAGCGCGCGCATCGCATTGAATTGGTCGGGCTTGGCCGTCGGTGCGCGGCGGGGTAGGTCGGGGTTCATGGGTTCGATCCTTGTGGTTAGAGAAAATCGGTTTGGCAAGTCCATCGGTTAAGGCTGCAATTGCAGCGTCTCCAATTGGGCGATTTCTTTTTCCGCCGCTTTCACGGCGGTTTCGAGCTGCGATAGTTCGTGTTTGCATTCGCCGTGCGAGATAGTAAGCGAATTGAAGGTGCGTTCTACTTGCTCGGCCGGAACGGACACCTGCACGTCGGGCAGTAGCTGCGCGCCGAAAAATTGGTTGGCAGGGACAATGTCTTTTCGTCGAGCGGCCGACCTGGATGTTTCATCGCCTGGCGGCAGAATGCCAAGCCCTCCTCCGCGGTTGCGATTGCTGCCCGCAAGTCGGTCAGGCGGCCTTTCGGGGCGTCAATGAGTGTCCTCAATTCCGAAATCCGCGGGGCATGCTCCGGGCGCCCGGCGGCAAGTTGCGCCTTGGCATCGAGAGCGGCCTGCAACTCGGCCGCGGCCAAACTCTCAAGCCGCCATTGCGCGGCGAGATTTTCTTGCAACACGCGGCCCGCGTTTTGGAAATCCTCGATCAGCTTGCGCTGCGCGGCGCCGAATTCGTCGAGCCTTTCTTGCAGTGCGGGGACGGCCTTGATGGTTTCCGCCCATGCTTTTCGTTGCGCGAACTCGTTTTGTTCGCGGGCCAATTCGGCGGGCGATTTGCCGAGCCGTCGCATTGCCTTGGCCAATGGGCGCAACAGGTCGCCAGCTCTCGCGCAAGCCGTGGTTGCGGCGGACTTTACAGCGTTTTGATGATCTGCGAGCGTAGCGATTTTGGGCCTTCATCGCTCGGGGGATGATTTGTTGGGCTACCAAGCAGTTGAGGTGGTTGGCCCGCCCGCATCCGTAGCGGCCAAAACCCCTGTTTTTGTGGGATTTTGATCCCGTGGCTCAAGCTGCCTCAGATGAGTTTGGTGCGAGGTAAATCCCAGCAGCGAAGTCACTTCCGTACAGAGCGGGCGACCTGTTGCGCCCTTGGCCAATTCGTCGGCGTTGACGTTTGCGCCAGCGACAGCGCGGCGATAGAGCTTGTCCGCGGTTTCTTCCTCGGTGGCGAAGATGTTAGTAACGCGGTCGAGTAAGGTTGCTACTCCTGACATTACAATACCTTTCGTTGGCTGGTAGTGCTGCTGCGACGCCGACCCTGAACAATGTCGGCAAAGGTACGGAAACAAGTGTCCGAACAATTTTCCAGGTGCTCGCGGACGTGCGTGGGGAGTCTGTTGTAAGGCAGGTTTCTGCGCACCATTTGCGCCGCCTCAAGCATCGACTCGGACAGCCGCCGGGCTCGCTCGAACCGCTCGTCGGCGGTATCCGCTCGCATGTTCTCGATTTCTTGTAACGTGTTCATCGAATCAAACCGTTTTGCAAAACAAGGGACGCGTTCGTTAGCCCCAGAGTGAATTTCGAGAGGAAAGCCGGTAGCCGAACGGCACGCCGCTGCGATTGCTTTGGCCGCAGAGCAACGGCCCCATGATGTTGCCGCCTTGCACGTCGCGGCTTGCCGCTTCGATTGCACGCGGGGCGGCAATCGCCAGACTGATAGCCAGGTCGGCATGGCCCGATTCGCGGTCGCTCGGGGCGACCAGCTTGCAATGATTGAACCCGCGCTCCTCGATGGACAGCCGCTGCAAGTCCGCAATCAATTGCGGGTCGGGGTAAAGCTCGATTTGCTTCTGTCGGAAAATCTGCATCAGGCTCGTCGCCATCAACGACAAGTTGCTCGCCACGAAAGTCATCTCGATGCACCGGACGCCGGCCGCGGTCAACTCCTGAACGAGCAGGCCGGCTTGATGCGGGTCGTAAACCACGTCGGCAGAGAAGCCGCGGGCAGTCGTTTCGACGGTTTCGCGAACGGAGATTAGGTCGACCATGCCCCGGGCGATCGGCGACCACGATTGGCACAAGGCAACGTGAATTCGGTTGGTCCGTGGGTCAGAGCCGAGCAGCGTCATCGCCGAGCGGTCGCGTTTCGTGCTCAGGTCCAGGCCGATCGTATATTCGATGCCTTCCTCGGGGGCGTAAGTCGCCTCGGTGCGCTTGATGCAAGCCAAGATGTCGGCTTGCTCGATGGCATCGCCGCCGCCGGGCGACCAGATGCCGCGAAACAGGCGATTGAATCGCGTCGGGCTGTTGCGCCGTCGGGCTTCCTCGATGTCGGCGGGGTTCAGCCAAGACGCCGGCTGGGTGTGCTGGCGGAAGTCCCAATTGTCCGAAGTGCGGGCGAGCTCGCGCCAGTCGGCTTGCCAGCTTCGGGTGTGGCCGGCGTTGGTGGCGATGATCCCTAAGCCGTTGGCCATCTTCGTGAGGTTGTCGAACAGCGTCTCGGCGAATTCCCGGTTCTCGACGTGAACCAGCTCGTCCAGGGCGACGACTGAGGGGCGGCTTCCGTGGGCTGAAGGCGCGTCGGCGGCCTCAATTTGGATCGTGCTGCCCGTCTGCCGGCAGATAACCCGCCAGTTCTGCACGTCGATGTACGGCTCTAGGGCGGGATTGAGCGAGAGTGTCGTCCTGATCGCCTTGCGGACTTCGTCGGCCTGGTCGCTGTCGGCGGCGCCGCACTGAATCAGCAGTTCGCGGCGGCTGAACACGAGCAGCCACAGCAACGCCAAGGCCATGTCGGAGGTTTTCGATGCCCCTTTGACGCATTCCCACTAGTAGCGGCCGACGGGCGGGCGCTTGCCGGCGGCAACCGCCTGGAGGCTTGGGGCGAGTGCTGTATAGCGCTCACGCTGAAACGGCTGCATGACGGCCGAGAATTGCACCGGGCCATCGGGCGTTGCTACGTTCACCTGGCCGAAGAAGTGCATCGGGTCGGCGGCATTTCGTCGGAACTCGGAGGATTTCATTCCTGGCCTCCATTTTGTGGCTCTGGAGATGTTTGTTTGACGGGCGCGGCATCCAACGCCCCAGAACGCAACTCGGCGTATAGGGCGTCAATTTCGGCCTCCTGGCTGCGCTCAAGCCGCAAGAGCCTGATTGCCTTGTCGCGCGACTCAGCGCCCTTGGCTGCCTCTTTGCTGAAGTGCAACCGCTCGGCAGGTGAGAGCCGGTCGTATTCGATAGCGAGCCAGCGCTGAGCTAATTCGACGTGCTTTTGCCATCGCACGGCTACGTCGATCGCTGAGGCGGCCGCTACGTCGATCTCGCCATAGCGCTTGATTACCCTGGCTTCCAGGAAGTGGCCGAACTTGTTCACCCGGTTGGCTGCGCGGCGGCAGCCTTTGGGCCATCTATGGGCGCGCAATCCATGAGCGAGCCGATTCGGACCGCCTCGCCGCTTGACTGGAGAGGCGTCGGCCGGCGCATCATCGGCATGCGTCGCAGTGCTAAGCAGTTGTGGGTTGTCGGGTTGCGTCATTTTTCAAAGTTTTATGGTGCAATCATCTTGTGAGGGTGTTGCCTCGTTGAATGCGAGCGGCCGAGCGCAGCCCCGAGCCGGGGTCAGTCGCCAGAATCATCCTCGCCGCTAATCGACAACAGCCGCTCTGTGATCTGGGGAAGGTCGGCGCGTCCGCCAAGTCGAGCATCGCCGATAACCGCGAGCGTCTTGCCGAGGAGCGGCTGAAGGCCGAAGTTGGTCCCCAGGCTCGCGAGGGTCGGCGCCGCCGAGTTCCGTTCGCCGACGAGCCGCCGCAGCACGCGGGCAACCGTTTCCTTGCCGCTTCGCTTGGGGCCGATCAACATCAAGATCTTGTGTTGGCTGGTGTCGGGCAACAGCGAGTACCCGAACCATTCGCGCAGCGTGTCAATGCTGTCGGGATCGTCGGGCCAGAGCGTTTGCAAGAATTTCTGCCATTCGACGGGCGCCGGCGCGTCGCGCTCAAAATCGAAGTCCAGGCCGCACGTCGAAAAGAGGCGGGGAGTAAGCGGCCGACAGAGCCTCTCCGCGCCGTCCAAGTAGCCGGGCAGATGAACCATCATGTTTCGGCACACGAGCGTTTCAGACGCCGGAAACGGCGCGTCAGAGCCCGGCAGCCATGCCGGCGCCTCGACGTGCGAGCCGAGCAACGTCTGCGCCTGCAATTGCATCAGGCAATTCGCGGTAATCCCGGTCGTCAACTTGGCAAAGTGCTGATTCAGATGGCCCGCCAGGTGCGAACGAACCTCGCTCAGCGGGAGTTCGCCGTACCAGCCCTTGCGCCAGAGCCAGAACGTGCCTCGCCAGAATCGCACTTGATAAACGCCGTCCAGTTCGCCCGACTTCAAGTAACTCGCTACCTCGGTCGCCCTCCCGCGCTGCACGGCGATATCGACTGCCTCCAGCCACGCTGCGCGGGCCTCGCGGGCGATGCGACAATCCTCGACCTCCCAGAGCACGAGCCGCACGGCATGGCGCTTGAGCAGCTCGCGCCGGCAGGCCGCGTAAGAGTCGAGCGCTGCCGCCGGGATTGCGAGTTTGCCGCTGGCGACGTCGATCTCGACCTGATAGCCGCCGGGCGCGGCGGTGAACGTGATAGCGCCCAAGATGTTGATTTCTGCGCCGGGCGGGGATTTCGCTTTTCCGTTGCCGACCTTTGCTCTTGCCTGTAACATGCTATTGTTCTCCAATCTTTGCCCGGCGCCGTGCTCGCGGTTAGCCGGGCTTTTCATTTCTTCTCGTTTCGGCCCATTCGCCTCTCGGCCCGCTCGATCAGCCACGCCGCCAGCGCCTCGATCGTCTCATCGCTCACCTCCTCGCCGGTCGTGCGGACCTCCCAGCGAGAGCCATCCTCCACCAGCTCGGCGGACTTGGGGCGGCGCGCGGCCTGGGGGCTCATGTCGCGGCGGCCTCCGGCTGGGGCTGGCGGACGATGGCCTTGTTGCGGGCGGCGCGCTCGCGGGCGATAGCCGAACGCAGCAGGATGCGCAGTGAGTGGGCCTCGGCGTCGATCTCCTCGAGCCGGGTGCGGATGGCGTCGGCCGTCAGGGATCGGAGGGCGGAGAGTGCATGGGCGGCGTCCATGCAGGCATCGTAGGCGGCCGCCGTCAGGCAATGCAGACCGGATGCTACCGGATACTACGCGGTTATTACCGCGCGGCCATCAATGATCGAGTTCGAGTATCCGCCTTTGCCCTTGCCGCCGGGCAGATTGATGTAGGCCGACAGTTCCGGGTTGGCTTTGATGGCGCGCTTGAGTTTGTCGGCCGCCCTGTCGTGGCCGCTTTTATTTTTTAACTAGTCCGTCGTCGCGGCGCGTAATTCGACCAGCGCTTCGATGATTTCTCCGGGCGCCGTTTCCAGAGCAATCGGGGGCGCGTTGCCGATTTGCAGCTTTCCGTCTCCCAGATAGACGCATGTTGCCGCCTCCACGCCGGGCATCCTGGCGCCGCCCAGCCCCTTGACGATTTCGCGCGCGACGGCTTCAGCCGACCCGGCCATCGAGCGCAGCTTTTTCCATTCGGCGCCATGCTCGATGCCGCCTACGTGGCCATCGCCGTTTTGGCAGAGGCGCACGAGCTCATCGGCCAGCGTTTTTTGCCGATTCGTCAGGAATACAATCGTTTCGCGGTCGTATTGTTGGCATTGCGCGTTTTCGATTCTCTCGAACGTGTCAAGGTAACTTGTCGCGACTTCGACCAGATAATCGAGGCTCACGGGCTTCCGCTCGCGATGGTCGCTGATGATTGCATCATCAATCGCCGGGTCGTAGATGCTGGCGGTGGGGCGTCCGTATTCGTCAGTCTTGGGCGCCTTGGACTTCTTGGCCATGATTTCTCCCTGTTGGGACCGGGCCACGCGGCGGGCGAGCACAGGGAGAGGCTTGCCGCGCCGCATGGGCCGTTCGTCCGACGCCTCTTGCAAGTAAGCGCCGGCCGTCCCGTTGCGGCATTATACCCGCTTGCCCTTTTCCAGCGCCTTCATCGCGCGCCAAATCGTCGCCGACGAGAACCCCGCCGCGCTCATCAGACGATTCCATTCGCTCCGCGGCTTGTCCTTCAGTTGTTCATTGCGAACCGGATCGCACAGGTTAAGATGGACTCGATGCGCAAGTCGGCAGGCGTGAAAACTCTTTCTAGGTTCTGTACAGCGCGTGAACAAAGCTTTCGTCAAAGAGCCCGAGGACACCGGGACGGCGCATTGCCCGCGTTGCGGGTCGCTGGGCGTGCCGGTGGGCGACGCGACGCTTTCGGCGCAGCTCTCGGCCGACGACCGCCGTAATCTGCCCGAGACGGCCTGGTTCTGCCCGTTTCCGCGCTGCGAGGTCGCGTATTTCGACCAGTTCGAGCGGACCGTGGCGGCCGACCGTCTTTCGCGGCCCGCTTATCCGAAAGACCCCGACGCGCCGATCTGCGGCTGCTTCGGCTTCACCTGCGACGAGATCGAGGCCGACGTGCGCGAAGGCGGCGCCAGGCGCGTCCGCGAACTGCTGGCCAAATCCAAGTCGCCCGAAGCCCGCTGCACCACGATGTCGCCCAGCGGGCAATGCTGCACGGGCGAAGTGCAACGGTATTTCATGAAGCTGCGGGGCGGATGAATTGGGTTCCAGGTTCCAAGTTTCAGGTTCCAGATTATAGGGGCGAGCTGAAAACCTCGATCAGCCAACCTGGAACCTGGAACCTGGAACCTATTTCCCCGCCCGCGCCGGCACGTCGGATTCGAGATACCGCCAGTTCTTGATGAACGAGATCAAATCGGCCATGTCCTGCTTGGAGAGATCGCGCTCCAGGCCGTCGGGCATCAGCGAAATGCCGTTGGAACGCAGCTCTTCGATCTCGCTGCGCAACAGCGAGACGACCTTGTTCTCGGGCATCTTCAAGGTGACCGACGAGGCCGTTTCAGCGGCGATGACGCCCACCAACGACTGGCCGTCGGCCGTGACGATCGAATAGCTGACGTAGTTGTTGTCGATCGCCTTGCTCGGCTGCAGGATGTCGATCAGCAGTTGCTCTTGGGTTTTGGTCCGCGAGTCGGCGATGCTCGGCGCCACGTCGACGCCCAACTCGCCGATGCGGTGGCAGGTGGTGCAAGTCTTTTTGAAGATCGCCCGGCCGTGCTGGGGGTCGGCCTTCAACTCCAACGCCGCGCGATAGTCGGCCAAGACCTGCGAGCGATCGGCCGGCAACGCGGCGGCCAACAGTTCGGCGGCCCGAGCGCGGAGCTTGGCGTCGGGATGTTTGACCAGGCGCCCGGCTTGCAGCGGATCGAGCTCTGTCGCGCGAATCTTGTCGGCGGCGATTTGGTCGAGCAACAGCGTCACCCGCTGAGGATTGGCCAGCAATGCGCCCAGCATCGCCCGCCGAACCGTCGGCGTTTGCTGCTGCAGGCTGTCCAAGAGGACGGCCGCCACGTCCGGCGACGAGTGAACCGCCAACGCGGAGACCGCCCGCACCCGCAAAGACTGGTCGGCTTCGCCTTCGACCATGGCGATGAGCGCCGGTCCGGCGAGCTCGTAATCGGCGAATTCGAGCAAGGCGATCGCCTGCTCGCGCACGTCGGCGGGCGCCTCGGCGTCGCGAGCCGTTTTCGCGGCCTGCTCGAAGAGCCGCCGCACCTCGTCGGCCGCCGGCCGGCCGGCAAGCATTCGATCGAGCGAGGCGCCTCGCGAGCGCAGGCCCTTGGCCAGTCCTAACACGACGGCGCCTTGAATTCGCGCGGTCTCGCCGCCTTGCGGCAGAGCCGAAACGGCGGCGGCGACGGCAGCGACCTCATCGGCATGCTTTCCGGCGCCGACCAATTGGGCCAGCTCGCCGACGAGTTCCAAACGCCCGGCGTGGGCCTGGTCCTGCGAGGCCGCGGCGTTCAGCACGGCCGTCAACAAGGCGCCGGGCTGGCCGCCGACCGAACTGGCCGCGGCGCGCCGCGTCCAAACGTCATTCGCGCCGGCCAGTGCGATCCAGGCCAAGGCCGCCGTCGCCTCCGGGCCCGGTGCGGCGCCAAGGCTCAATGCGACTTGGAACCGCAATCGCAGGTCGGCGTCGGCGGCGAGCTTGAGCACGCGTTTGCTCAACTCGGCGTTTCCGGCCAACTGCCCTTCGGCCAACAGCACGGCTTGCTCGCGGACGCGGGGATGAGCGTCGTCGAGCGCGGCTTGCAGCACGGCGTCGGAAAGCGCGCCCAGACCTTGCAAGGCCCACAAGGCGTGCATGCGAGTCCGGGGATCGGCCGCAGTTTTCGCCAGCTTCTCCAAGGGGCCTTGCACCGAGCGATCTTGCCTTTCATAGAGCAGCCGGGCGGCCGTTTCACGCACCCAAGAGTTCTTGCTGTGCAGGGCGTCGACCAGTTCGGCCGCCGCCAGCTTCGCCAACTGCGGCGTTGCGCCGTGCTTGTCGGCGTCGGCCGGCAGAATGCGATAAATCCGCCCGCGATCGTCGCCGTAGCGCAGATCGGGCCGGTTTTTCAATTCCTCGGGCACGAATTGCGGATGCTCGATCACGCATCGGTACATGTCGACGACGTACAGCGCGCCGTCGGGGCCGGTTTCCAGATTCACCGGGCGAAACCAGGCGTCGGGCGAGGCCAGGAATTCGACCCCTTCGCGCGCCGGGTGCGAAACGAACGTCGCCCCGGCCGGTTCGAGCACTTCGCGATGGACCAGGTTGCCCGTCGGCTCGCAAGTAAAGCCGTTGCCGTAAAACTCGGCCGGCAAAGCGTCGCCGCGGTAGATTTCCACGCCGCAGGCGGCGGTGAACTGGCCCGCGTGCAAGATCGACGTGGTCCAGGCCTGGCTGAGCGGGTAAACGTGCGAAGCTTCGCCCGAAGCCGCTACGTCGTTGACCACCGCCGCGACGGTCAACAGCGGATTGCGCGCCAGGTAGTGCTCGGCCAACACGACGTGCATCAGCGGATTGCGATTGCTGCAATTGAAGCGGTTGCCGAAGTCGTCGAACGTGAGGCCGAACTGCCCCGTGCCCGAGATCGCCTGGCAGTCGCCCGAGCGCGGCTCGAAGCGAAAATCTCGGCCGCTGATCGAGAGCGGCTTGTCGCCCCCTTGGCGGCGATTCACCACGCTGCCGCCGCGCAGGCCATTGGAGACGTAGATGCGGTTATCGAGCGCGAAGCGGGGGTGGTTGGCGCGCAACTGAGGGTTTTCTTCGGCGAAGCCGGTGAACCACGTTTCGCGATGGTCGGCCTTGCCGTCGCCGTCGGAGTCCTGCATCCATTCGACCTTGCCGGAAAACGTGACGAACGCGCCCCCCTTCCACGGCTGCACGCCGGTGGCGAACAGCAACTCGTCGGCAAACACGTGCGCCGTTTCGAACCGCCCGTCGCCATCGCGATCTTCCAGCAGCTTGACTCGCGAAAGCGGGGGCCGCCCTGCTCCGGGACCGTTTGGATAATCGCGCATCTCGACGACCCACAGCCGGCCGAATTCATCGAAGCGGATGGCCACCGGATCGATCACTTCAGGTTCGGCGGCGACGATTTCCGCTTTGAGCCCTGGGGGCAGATGGAAATGCGCCAGCGAGCCTTCAGGGCTCAAAGGGCTTTTCACGGCCGCAACGCTTTGAGGCTCGGCGCTCAGCCCAACTGGGGCATGAGCGACGAAGGCGAGCAGCGCCAAGACCGATGCGATCCGTTGCAATCGCACTCTACACGCGAGCATATCCCGACACCCTTATCGCTTCCGAGGCTCGCGCTGGCGAATCTGAGCGGTCGTGTTGTTGATCTTGATGTCCTGGATCACCATCTGGCCCTCTTCTTGGATCACCGTGAACTGTACTCGGAGCGTTGGCTTGGTGCGGTTGCCCTGGCCCCGGCGACCTTGGCCCGAAGGCTGGATCGGCGCAGCGAAACCGCCCTGGTTGCCGTCGCCATGTTCCAGGATGATCACGTGCTTGGCCTGCAGGGTCATGGCGGGCAGCGCTTTCGACTGGGCTACGCCCGATTTGAGCTCCGAGATTTTTCCCTCGGACGCTTTGCCTTCGCGAATCGCCTTGGCCAGGCCCGTCGCTTTGCGGCTGAACATATCTGCGACGTCGGTCAACTCTCCGCCTTTGAGCTTTTCCAAGAATTGCTGAACCGCATATTCCGCCGAGTCGGCGGCGACGCCCGTTCCGAACGGCGACTGGTCGCCGTTATTGAATCCGGGCGCTCCGTTGCCGCCGGGAAATCCGCCCGGCTGCATTTGGCCAGCGGCCATTTGCCCTGGTTGAGCGGCGCCTGGCGGCATCGCGCCTGGCGGCATCGCGCCTGGCGGCATCGCGCCTGGCGGCATCGCGCCTGGCGGCATCGCGCCGGGCGGCATCGCGCCGGGCGGCATCGCGCCTGGTGGCATCGCGCCTGGCGGCATCGCGCCGGGTGGCATCGCGCCGGGTGGCATCGCGCCGGGTGGCATCGCGCCTGGCGGCATCGCGCCTGGCGGCATCGCGCCTGGCGGCATCGCGCCTGGCGGCATCGCGCCTGGCGGCATCGCGCCAGGGGGCATCGCGCCTGGCGGCATCGCTCCCGGTCCGCCGGGCATCGCTCCCGGTCCGCCGGGCATCGCTCCAGATCCGCCGGGCATGGCAGCATCTGGCGGCGCACCGCCGCCGGTTGGGGTCGCGCTCGCAACCGAAGAAGAAGAATCGCTGCCGCCGCAGCCCGCGGTCGAGACGATCAACAGCGCCGCCGCGCACCCTGCCAGAAATACTGCCTTCAAGGCGTTGGACATCATTCGCTCCTGACGCTGGAAAATGCGCCCGAATGGGCAAACCTGCCGCGCAGCCCCCTGTTGCAAATGGCGCTGTGCAAAAGACTCAGTACGATGCTGCACATTCTCGCAACTATCCGATCGCGAAGCAAGCGCGCCTGCAAATTCCCCGGCAGCGCCAGGGCGGGCGAAGTTCGTGACGCCCGGAAAGCGAAAGCGCCCTGGACTGGGCCTGGCCAGCCCAAGCCTATCCGAAAATCCGGTCGCGGCGGGCCTTGTTGTAGGCCAGCTTTTCGGCCTGGGTCATGCGGTTGAAATCGGGTGCGGGGGAAGCCTCAGCCGTCTTGGCCCCGGCCTGGCAACTGCACTCGGCCTTGCTCGGCCCCCCGCAGCCACAATCGGCATGGCTAGAGCCCTGCGAGTGAGACTGCGCAGCCGGCTTTGACGCCGCCGCTTCGCCGCCCGCAGGCGCCGCCGGCACGGAAACGGTCGACCCTCCGCCATAGCTCATCACGCCGGTTTGCAGCGTCAGGTCGTCGGCCAGCGAGCGATGCGGCCGGATGTTGAGTTTTTCGAGCACCGCGTGATAGGCCCGCACGGCGTCTTCGGGGCTGATGACGCGATCAACGATCAACCGCAAGAACTCGACGAACGCCAACTGGCATTCGGCGTTGTTGATCTTACGTCCGAACAAGGCAACTCGGGCGCCGTACTTTTGCGCCTCGGCAATGAGCTTGAAGGCATCGTAGGTCGTGCCCGCTCCGCCGCCAAGAATGCCGACCATCAAGTGCGGGTCGTAACCGACCAACTCTTCCATTGCCTTGGGACCGTGATAGACGACCTTCAAGAAGACCGGACGCCCGGCTTGGGCCACGCCGGCCAGCGTGCGTGCAATGGAGTCGTTGATGAACTTGGCGGTCTGTTCGCCTTCGAGGCCGACGGGGGCGTTGGGATCGAAGACTTCCAGAAAATGGCGAAAGCCTTTGGCTTCGGCTTCGACGCGGAATTGCCGGTACTCTTCAATCGCTCGCAGGTCTTCGTCGAGCCGGTTGTTGAACGTGACGCTATAGAGGCCCAGATTCGCGCCGCGCGCCCGCTCGGCCGGTTCGCAGTCGACGTGGCCGCACTGGATGTGGTCCAGCGTGGCGGTGCGAAATGGCCGCGAAGGCTCTTGGACATAGCGTCCGCCGCGGACCACGAAAATATCGCTTGTATCGTTGGCGCGGGCCGCCGGCGTGACGTGACTGTTCTCGAACAGCCGTTCTTGGATCGTCAGTGCGTCGTTGGTACTGGCCGACATGAGCATGATGTCGACGACGCCTTGCCGCACGATCTCGCGGATTTGCTGGCGGTACTCGCCCAGCGTTCGCATGCGAACTTCGCCCGCGTGCATCTCCGGCGACTTGCCGGGGGCGCCGACGCCGAAGGCCATGTCGGCGTCTTTGGCGTCGGCGATCATGAAATCCTTGGCGCCCGACGGATCGGCGTGGATGGCGGCCAGCTTGCGATCGAGCGATTTTTGCATCTGAATTGGAACCGTGTTTTTTGAATCCTTGAAAATCGGCCGCGCGTCAGCTCATTCCGTTAGAGAATCACGAAAACACGAAAGGGCGAAAGGGCGAAAGCACGAAAGAAAACAACGAAACGCAACCGATCCATCCACGTGATGAAACGTCGTTCTCGCAACGCGTCGTCATCTCGCTCCAAATCATCGCCTGCAAGGTTTCGCGTTTTCGTCCTTTCGTGCTTTCGTGATCCTCTTAAGTTTGCGGTCTCGCCATCAACCGTTATTTGCCGCCCAGCCGCGCCAGCACCGTGTCGATCGTTTGCCGCAGCACTTGACCGCTCTTGCGCAACGCCTGCACTTCTTTCGGCCAGAGGTCGATTTCGTGCGTGCCGACCACGCCTTTGCGGCCGACCACCGTCGGCACGGACAAGGCCACGTCGCGAATGCCGTAACAGCCGCTTTGCACGCTTGAGACCGGCAGCAGCCGCCGGCGATCGAGGGCCGCGGTTTCGATCACTTCCTGGATCGCGATGCCCACGGCAAAGCCGGCGCCGCCTTTCTTTTTGATCACCTCGGCGCCCGAGCCCTTGGTGCGCGTGAACAGCTCGTTGGCCAGGTTCGGGTTCCAGCCGGGGAACTTGTCGAGCGGCAGGCCGCCGATCGTGGCGCTCGACCAGATCGGAACCATGCTGTCGCCGTGCTCGCCCAGGATCAACGCGGCCACCTGCGTTGGCGGCGCCGAAAGCTTTTCGGCGATCAGGCTGCGAAAACGGATCGTGTCGAGTTGAGTTCCGAGCCCGAGCACTTGCGTCTTGGGCAAGTCGAGCCGCTGGGCCGCCAAATAGGTCAGCACGTCGACCGGATTCGAAACGACCAGCACCAGCGCGTCCTTTTTGTAGCCGACGCGGCTGATCTCGCCGAGGATGCCTACGAACAGGTCGACGTTGCGGTTGATCAAGTCCAAGCGGCTTTCGTCGGGCTTGCGGCGCAAGCCGGCCGTGATGCAGATCAAATCGCTCGACGGGATATGCTCGTAACCGCCTGACGCGATCACCTGGTCGGCCGTGGCCGAGGCGCCGTGCAACAGGTCTAGCGCTTGGCCAGAGACCGCTTCGGCGTTGACGTCGAGCAAGGCGATCTCGCGAACGATGCGGCCCATTTGCAGAGCGAAGGCCGCACACGAGCCGACCAGCCCCGCCCCGCCGATGATGCTGACTTTCATGGATTACTTTTTCTCCTTGAATCTAGCCACGGATGAAACACGGATTGAACACGGATAATAGTGCAGCCGACCGTCAGCGTTGGAGCTTTACCGCCTAGCCTTCCGACTTTCGGTTGTCATCCGTGTTCGATCCGTGTTTCATCCGTGGCTAAACCTATTTCCGAGAACAATCGTCACTTGTTGAGCGCCGCCATCACTCTCTCGGTGATGGCTTGAATCAGCGCCTCTTGGTCGAGCGTGGCGGCGGCGCCGTTCGACGAACTGCCGCCGGCCGGTTGCTTGGCCATCGGCGGCGGCGGATTGAAAGCCTTTTGGGCGACGCCGGTCTGCTGCCAACTGTCGCGGAACACGTCGTTGGCGCAGATGTCGCAGTTTTCCATGCCGGGCTGCAATCGCGCGTCGGTGAAGCCGAGCCGCGTTTTGAAATCGAGCAATTCGCGAGTCTGCTTTTCGTCGAAGTAAGTGACCCGGCCGAGATCCTTGGCCAACAGCAGAATGCGGCAATAGGCGTCGAGAATCTCCGTCCACCAATAGGCCTTCTCGACCGTGTCGCTGTAGCTGACGGTGCCGTGATTGGCCAGGATGATCACGTTCGTCTTGGCCACGAACGGCAGCACCGTGTCGGCGAAGGCCTGGTTGCCCGGCGTTTCGTACTTGGTGATCGGCACGTCGCCCAGAAACACCTCGACCTCGGGCAGCACGCATTGCGGAATCGGCTCGCGGGCCACGGCAAAGGCCGTGGCGTGCGGCGGATGGCAGTGGACGACGCTCTTCACGTCGGGCCGGGCCTTCATGATCGTCAGGTGCAGCAGGACCTCGCTGCTCCGCTTGCGGCGGCCGGAGATTTGCTTGCCCTCCATGTCGACGATGCACAAATCATCGGGTTTCATGAATCCCTTGGAGATGAACGTCGGCGTGCAGAGCACTTCGTTCTCGCCGAGGCGGTAGCTGATGTTGCCGTCGTTGCCGGCCGCGAAGCCTTTGTTGTAGATTCGCCGGCCGATGTCGCAGATTTCTTCTTTGAGCTTGTGCAGGTTTGGAGTCATCTTTGTAGAGGTCGTATCGCGAATTTGTTATTACGATAAATCAACCACGGATTTCACGGATGGCACGGATATCAGAATTCGAGAATCCGTGTCATCCGTGCGATCCGTGGTTTCTTTGCCAAACGCTTTGCTTTGGTTCTGGCGGTCAGCCCCACCCTACGGTTTCTTCACGTCTACCGTGTCGAGGATCGCCGCGTTGTAGGCGTCGACCGGTTTTTGGTTGGGATGAAACGGCTGGGCCGCTTCGCCCCCTTCGCTGATGGCGATCAGGCTGCCGAGCCCCGCGCCGAGTTCGTCGTACACGACCAGCGCCTCGGCCGCCGGCTCGCCACCGGCCGCCAGTTCGTCGAGCGTCATCGGCGCAGCCAGCTTGTACGTCGCACCCAGCAAGCTCGGGTGCGAGCGGTTCAAGGTCACCGTGCCGATCACTTTTCCGATTCGCATCTTCGTTACTTTGTCTTCGCAAACCACGGATTTCACGGATGGCACGGATATCGGAACTCGAGAATCCGTGTCATCCGTACGATCCGTGGTTTCTTTGCCAAACGCTTTGCTTTAGTTCTGGTGGGCGATGCCCACCCTACGTCAGTTCCTTCGCATACACGGCGGGACAAATATACGGCGCGCCGGCGACGAACTGGCTCACGATTCGCTGCACTTCGAACGCCCCGCGACCCGTGGGATCGATCACGAGCACGTTCGCTCCGACCGCTCGCACGGCCCGCGGCGTCGCGGCGGCGCTCGTCGCGACAACCGCTCGCACGCCCGCGCGTCGATTGGCCAGGCACGATGCGGCCGCCGTTTCGCTCGTCAGCAACAATCCCAACTTGCCTCCCTTGGTCGCTTCTTCGCACATCTCGCCGACGACCTGTACCAGCCCGGTCCGGGCCATTCGCTCGACCGTCGTTCCTTCGCGGACAACTGCTTGTATCAGGCTCGTCGCGTCGTACTTCGTTTCCGCAGCGCCCACGACCAGCAGCAACCTCGATCGCGAGGCGGCCTTTGCCGGCAACGCGTAGCCAATGTCAATCTGCTTCAGTCGCAACAGGTCGCGTGCCGCCGGCGTAATCACCGCCTTGGCAGGCACGACCAGTTGCTCGATCCCTTCGAGCTTTCCCTCGATTTCCGCCAGCGTGACGACTCGCGAGGCGATCGTCAGTTCTCTTGGCGAGCCGGCCTTCGCTTGCACCTTCGCCAACACATCGCCGACGATTTGTTCGGCGTTCTTGGCGCCGCTTGCAATCGCCTCGCGAACTAGCTTCTCGATTTCCTCCGCGGCGACGGCCATCAGTCGGGAATTCCCATCACGCTCCAGCGGACCGGCGTCGTATCGCTCTTCAACAATTCACGCGTGCCGCGGCCGTCGCTCGTCAAAATCACTTTCTCTCCGCGACCGGCGCCCAGCCGATCGACCGCCAACACCGGCTCGCCGTCCGGCGATTTGCCGTCGGCCGCCAACAACTGCACCACCAGCAGCTTCCAGCCCGCGAGCGAAGCGTGCTTGACGGTCGAAGTGGCGATGCCGACGACGGAGCCGAGTTGCATTTCACTTCCCCAAAATTCGCAAGTCGTCGATCATCGAGCAGCGCCGCTCGCGGGTGAACGTCAGCGGCGTGGTCACGCCTTCGCCGGTCGGCGTGGCGATGGAGAACGACAAATAGCCTTCGCCGCCGAGGCCCAGCGAGGCCATGCAGGGGCCGTTCTTGACGAATAGCGTGGTGTCCATCGCCCGGCCCATCTTGGTCATGTTCCGCACGTTGTTCGAATGGATGATGGCCGTGTGACGGAAGCCGTGTTCGAAGAACTTCGCCTTGGCGATCGCCTCGTCGACGTCGCGGACGCGGACGAAGGGGATGAACGGCATCATCTGCTCGACCGGCACGAAGGGGTTCGATTCGTCGGTCTCGCCGAACAGCAGTTCGACCTGCGACGGAACCTGCTTGCCGATGCCGCGAGCCAGCACCGCCGCGTCCTGGCCCAGGAACTCCTTGGCCGGCGCGTTGTGTTTGTGGTCTCCTTCGCCGACTTGGGTCATGGCGACTTTCGTCAACGCATCGACTTCGCGGGCGTTGAGCCGCGCGGCACCCGCCCGTTCCATGGCGGCCAGCATCGCGTCGAAGACTTCGGCCACGACGAAGACTTCCTTCTCGGCGATGCACAGCAGATTGTTATCGTAGGCGCCGCCTTGAATGATCGAGCGTGCGGCCCGGTCGAGATCGGCCGTCTCGTCGACCACCACCGGCGGATTGCCGGGGCCGGCCACGACGGCCCGCTTGCCGCTATTCATCGCGGCCCGAGCGACGGCGGGTCCGCCGGTGACGCAGATCAGCTTGATGCCGCGGTGCTTGAAGATGGCGCCGGCCGAATCGAGCGTCGGCTCGGCGATCACGCAAATCAAGTTGTCGATGCCCAGATCGCGATAGATCGCCTCGTTGAAGCGGCGAACGCCTTCGGCGGCGACTTTCTTGCCGCTCGGGTGCGGGTTGACGACCAGCGTGTTGCCGCCGGCGATCATGCTCACGGCATTGCCGGTGATCGTCGGCAGCGAGTGGGTGACCGGCGTAATGGCCCCGATCACGCCGAACGGGGCGTGTTCGATCACGGCCAAACCGTGGTCGCCGCTGAAGACTTCGCTCCGCAGAAATTCCACGCCGGGCGTCCGCTCGCCGAGCGTTTTGAGCTTTTCGATCTTGTGCGTCAGCCGGCCGATCTTGGTTTCTTCCATCTCCATCGTGCCCAGCTCGACGCACTGGTCGATCGAGATGCGGCGGATATGGTCGATGATTCGCTTGCGCTCCGCGATCGTGCGCTCCGATAACTGTTCGAAGGCTTCGGTCGCCGCGGCCACGGCTTCATCGACGCAAGTGAAGATGCCGAAGCGGCCCACATAACCGCGGCCCTGCGGCGTCGGCGTTCCGTTGCCCATCCGCGAGAGCACTTCTTGAACGACGCTACGAATCAATGTTTCCGTGGCTTGCATGGCGAACTGGTGGTTGGGGGCTAGTGATTGGGGGTTGGTGTTAGAAGATGAGGGCCGGCAAGGGACTGCTTTGCCAATCCCTGCCTACCGCCTACTACCTACTTGCTAAACACGCATTTCTGGTCCACGTGTACCGTGTCGACGATGCCGATAATCACGGCGTCGACCGGCAAATTCTTGGTCTCGGGCGTCAGCCGGGCGCTGGAGCCTTGTACGATCAGCACGAATTCGTCCTGACCGGCGCCGACCGTGTCGACGGCGACGAACGTGCGGCCGGTGGTGACGAGCCGGCCGCGGTCGCTGCCGTCGATGCGGTACGGCTCGACGACGAGCAGCTTGTGCCCGACCATCGAGGCGGTCTTTTGCGTGGCCACCACGCTGCCGGTGACTTTGGCGACGAACATGGGCGACCGTTCAGTTGGATTCCAGTAGTTCTTTAGCTTGCCGGGCGACGACGATCTCTTCGTTCGTCGGCACGACCCAAATTTGCGTGCGGCTCGATTTGGCGCCGATCGAACATTCGCCCTTGGCTTCCGCGTTGGCGGCCGCGTCGAGTTCGATGCCGAAGTTTTCCAAGTCTTTGCAGACCGCTGCCCGGACGTTCTCGCCGTTTTCGCCGATGCCGCCGGTGAACACGATCGCATCAGCGCCGGCCAGTTCCACCAGGTAGGCGCCCAGGTAGTGCCGCACCGCAGTGATGAATACTTCAAGAGCCAGCCGGGCTCGCTCGTTGTTCTTGGCCGCCGCCTCTTCGAGATCGCGCACGTCGCCGCTGATGCCGCTGAGGCCCAGCAGCCCGCTGTTCGAGTCGAGGTCCTTAAGCAACTCCTCGAGCGACCGGCCGGTCTGCTCGATCAGCACGAGCAAGGCGAACGGATCGAAATCGCCCGCGCGGTTATTGTGCGGAATGCCCGATTGCGGGCTCATGCCCAGGCTGTTGGCCACGCTCTTGCCGTACTGGATGGCGCACAGCGAGCTGGAGCCGCCCAGGTGGCAGGAGATGATCTTCAGGTCCTCGCGGCCGAGCAGTTCGGCCGTGCGGCCCGCGATGTAGCGGTGGCTGGCGCCGTGAAAACCCCAGCGGCGGATCTGGTGCTTGGCGGCCCATTCATAAGGCACGGCGTAATACTGCAGCCGATCGGGAATCGTCTGATGAAAGCCCGTTTCGAAAGCCGCCACCAAGGGAATCTCGGGCAGGTTCTCGCTCAATAGCCGCATCGCCTTGATGTAGGGCGGATTGTGAGCCGGCGCCACGGCGTTCATCGATTCCATGGCGGCCAGCACGTGCGGAGTGACGCGCTGCACGCCGCTGAACACCCCGCCGTGAACCGCCTTGAAGCCGATCGCCGCCACTTCGTCAGCCGACTTCAAACAGCCGTGCTCGGCGTCGGTCAATTGATCGAGGCAGCGGCGCACCGCCACGGCGTGATCGGGCACGGCGGAAACCGACTCCTGCCGCTGGCCGTCGATCTCGACGAACGAACGGCTCTCGGTCGAACCGATCCGCTCGGTTCCGCCGCGCGCGAGCTGGCGCTCGTCGGTCATGTCGAACAAGCGATACTTGAAGCTTGTCGAGCCCAGATTGGCGACCAGGATTTTCACGCGCGGTTCCTCCACAGTAGGACGGACTTCTAGTCCGTCTGCGCAGCGGGTTGTACGAAGACGGACCAGAGGTCCGTCCTACGCTTGCGACTCCTTACGCAAAATACGCCTTGACCAATCCTTCCGCCGGACGCGGGATGACGTGGCTGGCGGCCAACTCGCCGACTTGCGTGGCGGCCGTGGCGCCAGCTTCGATCGCCGCGCGGACGCTGCCCACGTCGCCGCGAACGACGGTCGTCACCAGACCGCCGCCGATGGCGATCTTCTTGACGATCTGCACGTTGGCCGCCTTGGCCATCGCGTCGGTCGCTTCCACCAGCGCGACCAACCCCTTCGTTTCCAACAATCCAATGGCGTCTTGCATCTGAATTCTTTCTGTTTGGTTTGAATCTGTTTGAGCTGTTTGCTTGGGCGCCGCCACTTGGCGAGCCGGAGGCGTTCCACTTGGCGAGCCGGAGGCGTCAGCCTCCGGGTTGCTGGCCGCCGTGCGATCGCGGTACGACCCGGAGGCTGACGCCTCCGGCTCGCCGTTTCGCTTACTTGGCGGCGGCCTTCTGCGGCATGGGCAGCACGACGCCGAGGTCTTCGTGCGGGCGGGGAATCACTTGCACGCTGACCACTTCGCCGATGCGTCCGGCGGCGGCGGCGCCCGCGTCGGTCGCGGCCTTGACCGCGGCCACGTCGCCGGTGACGAACGCGGTGACCAGGCCGCTGCCGACCTTATCCCAGCCGAGGAACTCGACGTTCGCGGCCTTCATCATTGCGTCGCTGGCTTCGACCAGGGCCACGAAGCCCTTGGTTTCGATCATGCCCAGCGCTTCCATTGCTTTTGCCATGAATGGTTACTCCAAAACTCCAAAAACGAGGACGGAAAGCTGTAGGGCGGGCATCGCCCGCCTTGAAACTACGTTTGATCTCCCTGCAAGGCGGGCAATGCCCACCCTACGGGCTCGGTTACTCTTGCTTCAGCAATTCAATATTCCAGGCGTGGTCCAAATCGGCGGCGTTGCCTTCGTCGGTGTCGAGGTGCACTTCGAGCTTGCTCGTGGCGTCGGCCCTGACCAGCAGGTCGCGCAGCACGACCGAGCATGACGATTCGATTTTCAGGCTCATCCGATCGCCGTTCTTCACGCCGTAATGCGCCGCGTGCTCGTGGCTCATGTGCACGTGCCGTTCGGCGCGGATCAGGCCTTGCTTCAGATCGACGACCCCTTTGGGCCCGACCAGCACGCAGCCGGGCGTGCCGTCGATCTTGCCGCTGGCTCGCACCGGCAGATCGAGGCCCAGCGAAATGCCGTCGGTGAACGCCAACTCCACCTGACTGTGCGGCCGCGTGGGGCCGAGCACGCGCACCGAAGGCAGCATTTTTTTCTTCGGGCCGACGACCATCACCGTCTCTTCGGCCGCGTAGAAGCCGTCTTGATAGAGGTCTTTCATCGGCGTCAGCTTGTGGCCCGCGCCGAACAATATCTCGACGTGCTCGTCGGTCAGGTGCAGATGCCGGGCCGAGATGCTCACGACCAGTTTGGGCTCGCTGGGCGGCGCGCCGCCGCGCTGCAAGACGATCTGGCGTACGATCTGCTCGATGATGCCGCGGTCGAGCGTGCCGGCCATGCTCATGTCGTTAACCTTGGTTGTGATTCATCGCAATGTCGAACATCTGTAGGGCACGCCCTCTGTGGCGTTCCGCGCGACGGCGTTCCGCGCCGCAACTCAATTCACGGCACGCCACGGAGGGCGTGCCCTACAGAAGTTTCGTACCAGTACAGGACCAAATTCTCCCGCCCGTCACCCATTATCCAAGGCTCCCGCGACGAGCAGCTTCACGCCCGCGGCGGTCAACTTGCTGCGCCAATCGTTCGAGATTTCGTTGTCGACGACCAGGCAATCGACGGCCTCCAACGGGCACATGTGCGCCAGGCTCTGATGCCCGAACTTCGTGCTGTCGGCGACCACGATCACTTCTTCCGCCGCGTTCATCATCGCCTGCTCGGTGCCGACCAACAGCAGGTTGCTGTTGAAGTAGCCGCGGTCGTTGATGCCGGCCACGCTGAGGATCGTCTTTCTCACGTTCAGCCGGGCCAGCATCTCGTTCGCGTAGGGGCCGATCGAAACCCCGGTCCGCGGATAAACGTAGCCGCCCAGCAGGATTAAGTCTGTTTTGCTATCCGAGGCGAACAGGTTGGCCACCGGCAGCGAATTGGTGACGACTTGCAGCGAGCGGCCGACCAGCAGCCGGGCCACTTCGTAAGTCGTCGTTCCGCCATCCAGCAGCAACGTGTCGCCGCTTTCGATCAACTCCGCCGCGCGGGCGGCGATCATTCGCTTCTTGTCCCACTGCGCCGGCTGGCGCTCGTCGAAGTGGGGCAGTTTGGGCGAAGCTCCCGTGTAAAAGACTCCGCCGTGGGTCCGCTTCGCACTGCCCGACTCTTCCAGGTACTCCAGGTCGCGGCGAACCGTCGACTCGGAAACCTGCAACTCGCCGGCCAAGTCGGGCAAGGCCGCAAAGCCCCGCGATCTGACCAACTCCAGCAGCCGGGTTCTTCGTTCTTCCGCCAGCACTGCCAGCACTTTCCTCGCAAAAAGCGTCTCGTCCGTGAGTGATTTCGACCGATTATGCCATCAATATTTGCCAACTTCAAGCAGTAACTATCATTTTGTGACAGAATTATTTCATGTTTTTCCGTGGAGACGCCAATCAGGCAGAATCTGGGAGACTTGGGAATTATGCCCTCTGTTTTCAGGCTGTGCGGCTTCGGACCGGCGTATTCCGTCGCATTTCATCCGATAGAGGGGGTTCGTGGACGGCGGTGCAGATGGAACAATCGCGGGTGATGGCAAATGTCTTGCACCTCTACCGCGCGCTGACCGAACCGCCGGAGCTACCGAGTCTGCCGGGCATCGGGCTGCGCCCTTTCGCCGGGCCGGCGGATGTGGCCGTTTGGCTTGAAATTCGCCACCGGGCGTTCGCCCGCGAAAAGGTCGGCGTGCGGCAATGGACGCCGGCCGACTTCGACGCCGAGTTCCTATCCAAGCCCTGGTGGTCGCCCGAGCGGATGTGGTTCGCCGAAGTCGAGACCGGGCTGGCCGGCCTGCCGGCGCCTTCGCCCGTCGGCACGATTACCTTGGCCTTTCGCGGCGCCGGGGCCGCAGCGCAGCCGGTAATTCACTGGCTGGCCGTGTTGCCCTCTTGTCGCCGTCGCGGCGTCGCGCGGCTGTTACTTGCGGCGCTCGAAAAGACTTGCTGGGACGCCGGCTATCGCGAGGTGGGCCTGGAGACGCACGCCGGCTGGACGGCCGCCGTGCGGTTCTACGATCAGGCGGGCTACAAGCTGAAGGACTGATTGAGAGTTCATCCCGAAGCAGCGCACTGCGCCGCGCTCCAGGTGCGGCGTTGGATTTTCTGCCGTAGAAGCGGCATCTTGCCGCTTGCTGAAGCATGTCTCCGATGTCCAAAGGATGAGGGAGGAAAGCCATTGGGACGCTAGTTGGGATGGAACTCCGGAGAGAACCGTCGTCGCCTGGGAGGCGGCCGCTGAGTGGGAAGCTTGCCGCAATCGCCTTTGGACATCGGAGCCGATGCCTCGAAAAATCCAATCTAGAATCTTCGCCGCGGCTGCGACGAAGGAAAAAGTACGCAAGAACCGGACAAAGCTAATCTGGCTCCGACTCGACGGCTGGCTCATCGTGCCGCGGCTCGACGGCGAACCGTCCCCAAGGCGAGTCGTCTTCGCCTTGGTCGTAAATCGCGAACCCCTCGCCACTGGTCTCGTAGCTCAACGGCTTCCCAGTCCGCAGTCCGATGGTCGAGATCTTCGCCGCTGCGGCTAATTCGTCGAGCGCCAGCGGCAGGCTGCCGTGTTGCCAACGGTAGCGAATCGCCTGGAGCGCCAACCGGGCGGCGATCAGCCGCTGGCGATGCGAAAGGGCCAGATCGCGAAGCTTGATGGGACTCATGCGGAAAATGCTATAGATTGGAAACTCGCGTTGCACCGCGAGAAAACGCGTTTCCTCACGCAAGAGTTCAGCCGTCGCTTCGGGTCCTGGCTCGTCGATGATTTCGGCCGCGCGGCTCATTTCGCCGAGCATGAACGTCTGCTCCTTCATGCGAAAGGGAGCATACAGCCAAGAGCCCCACCAACGGTTCTTCCAATAGGCGCCGGATACGATCTGCTGGCCTTGGCCATCCGGAGTTAGCGCCTCGAGGCTATCCAGCAGTTCGGCCATTTCGGGCCTGCCGAGCCACTCGATATTCGTCATCAGCGCGGCCCGCTCTCCTCGCACCGTAGGGCCGAGGCGACAACTTGCTTCCGTCGCTTGCAAACGCTGGTCGATCGCGTCGAGTCGATCGGGCGAAACGTCATCCGCCGCGAGCAATCGTTCCAGCAGGTCGAGCGCCGTTTCTTCGCTGCGGAATCTAGCGCCCTGGCTGACGTAAAACGAATCGTGTCGTATCACCGAGGCGATCAACAGAAAATCGCAGATTTTCGCGGCGGCGAGGTCACACTCGCCCGCGGCCAACAAGCGGAGCACGTCGACAATGATCAAATACCGGACATGGTTTATCTTGTCCACGCCCGGCAGCAGAATCTCGAACGGAATCGTGGTAACGAAATCGTAGCGAAAACGGCAATCGCCCTCGCGGCAGATCCGGATGATTTCGTCGAGTTGCTCGCGGTTTTCATCCAGGACGGGCAGGAACGGCGAAAAATCGGCGACGTCCGGCAGCGTTTCGCCGTAAAACGCGACGATAAACTCGTGATCGAGCGGCTTAAGCTTTTCCAATGCCGCCAAGAGCCGATCGCCGCGAGCCAGATTTTCATCGCCCGGCAGCGGCGCGAGATCGGCGAATCGCACCGGCCCGCCGCGGGCGCGGATCGCCGCGATCTGGGCATTCAAAGCCGACGCCTGGCGCCAATAGCCGATCGCGTAAGCGGCGATGAAGCACAGCAGGATCGCCGCCACCGCCGTCAGCAGAATCTGCCAAGCCGGCCGCTTCTTCATCTTTCGGCCGCCGCCCTCGCCCGGCGAGTCTGCGGGATTCGGTTGCAAAACGCCAGCCCTCCTTACCGCCGCGCAGTAAGCGAAAAAGATCAATCGCGCCCGGACAATCGATAATCGAATCGTCCCGCGCGGTTCAGCGAACGCGTCAACAAAAAACTGCCGCCGAGCGCTTCCGACCGCCGATAGCCGTCGGCGTCCGCGGCGACGGGCTGGAACTCGTGCTGGCCGCGGGCCAGCAGTTGAAACTCGATCGTCTCGCCGCGGCCGTCGATTTGCCAGTATTCCTGGATGCCGGCCTGAAAATACTGTTCTCTCAACAACACGCCGTCCTTGCGGACCGAACTGCGGCTGACGACTTCGACCACCAGATCGGGCGAACCGACCACCTGGACGAAGCGATTGCTCCCCTTGACCTGTTCGGCGTAGCGCACGCGGCCAGATTCGGTGGCAGCCCAACTGCAAAACATCACGTCCGGCTCGGCGGAGAATTTGGTCTCGGGATGGACCAACCGGGCGCCGTCCTCCAATACCTCGCCGAGTTGGCGTTGGCTATTCCAATGCCACAACGAGGCATGCACCGCGCCTTTCAATTTATTATGCGTCTCGATTTCTTCGGGGCTCATCTCGACCTCAATGTGGCCATCGATATACGTGGCACGGACATTCTCCGGGAACTCGTCGCTGTTCACCCAGTCGAGAAACTTTTCGAAATCGAAAACCTCCGCCGGCACGCGGAACTCGTTGAACACCAACTCGCCGGCCAGCGGCGTCGGAATCTCGGCGAGTCGTTTGTGCCGGTCCGAATCGCCAGCGGCGGCGGCAATGCCCCTCATTTCCATCTCCGACTCGACGACTCGAGGGTCCATCTCGATCTCGACGTGCCCGGCGATGTAGCAAGCCCGCACAGCTTCCGGAAAGTCGTCGCCGTGAATCCATTCCTGGAACCTTTCGAAATCAAAAACCCCCGCCGGAACGCGGAAGCCGTCGAACACCAGTTCGCCGTGGGTCGGAATGGTCGAAGTGCTCATGGACAGGATCTCGCAAAAAAAAACTCGCGGCCGCGGCGGAAACTCGCGGCGCTGGTTCATTCTACCTCGACCCGCCGGCAGAGCCTAATTTGCCGCAAGCGGCGAAGTGGACAGCCCCCCGCGGATCGGTTAGCCTGGAATTCTTGGCGCTTTTCTTGAAAACCGGGCAAACGGGGCCCAAGGCGCCGGTCACGCCGCCGCGTCGCGGTTTCCGCCTTAAGCTAGTTGCCGATGTCACGAACGAGAGCCGTCGGAATCGATCTGGGCACGACCTATTCCGCCGTGGCGTGGGTGGAAGATTCCGGCAAGACGGTGATGATCCCCAACAGCGAAGGGGACGTGCTCACGCCCAGCCTGGTGCTGTTCGAGGACAACGAGGTGCTGGTCGGCAAAGAGGCCAAAAAGCTCGGCGTCATGAAGCCCAACCGCTTCGCCGAGTGCGTCAAGCGCGACATGGGCGCCCCGGTCTACTCGCGGCCGATCTCCGGCGAATACATGCCGCCGGAAGTGATTCAGGCCTGGATTCTCAAGAAGCTCAAGGCCGACATTTACAAGGCCGTCGGGCCCGACATGCGCGTCGTGATCACCGTGCCGGCTTTCTTCGACGAACAACGCCGCAAAGCCACCGCCGACGCGGGTGCGATGGCGGCCTTGCCGGTGCTCGACGTGGTCAACGAGCCGACCGCCGCGGCGCTGGCCTTCGGCGAGGAACTCGGCTACCTGTCGCCAACCGGCACGGTGCGTGAACCGCTGACCGTGCTGGTTTACGATCTCGGCGGCGGCACGTTCGACGTGACGTTGCTCGCCATGCGGCCCGGCGATCTGCGCACCTTGGCCACCGACGGCGACGTGCAGTTGGGCGGCCGCGATTGGGACATGCGGCTGGCCGACATGGCGGCCGAAGTCTTCATCCAGGAGCACCGCGAAGACCCGCGGCAAAACCCGGCCAGTTTGCAGCGACTGCTCACCGAAGTCGAAGACGCCAAACGCACGCTCAGCGCGCGGCAGAACGCGACGATTCGCGTCGATCACACGGGCAATTCGACGAGCGTCAAGGTTTCGCGCGAGCAGTTCGAGCAGATCACGGCCGATCTTCTGGAACGCACCGCCTATACCACGCGGCAGTTGCTCGCGACCGCCGGGTTGACCTGGGAGCAAGTCGACCGCGTGCTGTTGGTCGGCGGCTCGACCCGGATGCCGATGGTCGGCCGGATGCTCGAGCAGCTTTCCGGAATCAAGCCCGACCAGCGCGTTCACCCGGACGAGGCGGTCGCTCGCGGCGCGGCGATTTTCGCCGGCTATCTGCTGGCCACGCAGCCCGACAGTCTCAAGCCGCCGGCCTTTCAGGTCACCGACGTCAACTCGCACAGCCTGGGCATCGAGGGCATCGACTCGCGCACGATGCGCAAGCGCAACGTGATCGTCATTCCGCGCAACACGCCGCTGCCGGCCAAGGTCAAAGAACGGTTCGTCACCAAGGCCGCAGGGCAGCGTTCGATCGTGGTCCAGGTGCTCGAAGGCGAAAGCGCGATCCCCAGCGAATGCACCGAGATCGGCCGCACGGTGGTCAAAGATCTCCCGCCCGGCTTGCCGGTCGGCTGGCCGATCGAGATCGATTACGAGTACGGAACCAACGGCCGCTTGAAGGTCAAGGCGCAGGTGCCGGGCACGCATCGCGAGGTGCAACTCGAACTGGAACGCGAGAGTGCGATGTCCGACGAGCGGATGGCCCGCTGGAAGCAAGTCATCAGCGGCGACGCCGGTTTCGACGCATTCACTTCGCTGATCGCCGACGAATTGAAGGCGAACCAGGAGCGGCGCGAGGCCTATTCGCCGGTGGCCTTCGCCGAACACGTCATCGAACAAGCCGCCGCCGCCGCCGCGCTCAACGCGGCCGCGCCCAACGCCGCTGTGCCCAACGCCGCTGTGCCCAACGCAACCGTGCCCAACGCAACCGTGCCAAGTACAACGGCGCCCGCCTCGAATAGTCCGACCGTGCGAGGCCAGGCTATCGCGCCGGGTCGAAGCGGCGCCTCGTCCGCCGGCAGTATTCCCGCCTGGTCGACGACTCCCGTACTGCTGACGCCCAAGCCAGTTGCGGGCGCCGTTCCCGCGCCGGTCGCGGTTCAGCCCTCGGTCGCTCAAGCAGCGCCCATCGCAATGCCGACCGCCGCCCCGATACAGGCTCGGCCGGCGGCGCCCGCTGCGGCCGCAGCCTCGCCCGCGCCGATTCCTTTGGCGCCGCCTTCGAAGCCGCTGTTGCAGGGCGATTCGCAGCAAGCCGCGACCGCCGATCACGAGAAGCAGGCCAAAAAACGCCGCCGCCGCCGCTCGAAACAAATTGCGGCGATCGTGAACGTGTCGGGCTTTTTGTTCGCCTCGCTGCTGGGCCTGACGATCGGCTATTACGTACTGTGCTACGTGAATCCGAGCGGCAATTTCTTGCAGTTGCCTCCAAGCTGCTTTCCTTGGAACATGGAGCAGCCGCCGGCGGGCGGCGGGAACGCTCCATGAGTGCGTCGATGAACCCGAATGCTCCGCTCGCGGTCGGCATCGACCTGGGCACCACGTTCTCGGCCGTCGCGCGGCTCGACGACGCGGGCCGGCCCGTCACCGTCCCCAACGCCGAGGGCGATCTGACGACGCCGAGCGTCGTGTTGTTCGACGGCACGGACGTGATCGTCGGCAAAGAGGCCGTCAAGGCGCTGGCCACCGAGGCCGATCGAATCGCCGAGTGCGCCAAGCGCGATCTGGGCCTGCGCGAATATCACAAGCCCATCGACGGCGTCACGTATCCGCCCGAAGCGTTGCAGGCCTTCATCTTGAAGAAGCTGCGCGAAGACGCCTCGCGGCTGATCGGCCCGTTCGGGCGGGCCGTCGTCACCGTGCCGGCTTATTTCGACGAAGTCCGCCGCAAGTCGACGCAAGACGCTGGCTACATGGCCGGGCTGGAAGTGCTCGACATCATCAACGAACCCACCGCCGCGGCCGTGGCCTTTGGCTTTCAGCAAGGTTTCTTGAACGCCCGCGGCGAGGCCCACGCGCCGCAGAAGGTGCTGGTCTACGATCTGGGCGGCGGCACGTTCGACGTCACGCTGATGGAGATCAAGGGCACGGAATTCACGGCCCTGGCGACCGACGGCGACGTGCAGCTCGGCGGCCGCGATTGGGACCAGCGGCTGGTCGACCACGTGGCCGACGAGTTTCTGAAAGCCCATCAGTACAATCCGCAGTTCGATCCTCGCACCGATCCCTGCACGGCCGGCTCGCTGTGGCGCGAGTGCGAAGACGCCAAGCGGGCCCTCTCGGCGCGCAAGAAAGCTTCGGTGGCCTGCCATTTCCGCGGCGAGTCGATGCGCGTCGAGATCGCGCGCGAGAAGTTCCAGGAGCTGACCCGCGACTTGCTCGACCGCACCCAATTCACCACGCGGCAGGTGCTCCGCCAGGCCGGTCTCGACTGGGGCGAGATCGACCGCGTGTTGTTGGTCGGCGGCTCGTCGCGGATGCCGATGGTCGTCGAGATGCTGCGGCAAACCTCGGGCAAAGAGCCCGACGTTAGCGTGTCGGCCGACGAGGCGGTGGCGCACGGCGCCGCGCTGCACGCGGGCTTGATCCTGGCCAAGAGCGAGGGCCGCGCGCCGGCCTTCAAAATTCGCAACGTCAACTCGCACAGCCTGGGCGTCGTCGGCACCGATCCGGCGACCAAGCGCAAGCGCACGGCCGTGCTCATCCCCCGCAACACGCCGCTGCCGGTCAAAGCCCGCCGCGTGTTCAAGACGCAGAAGGAGAACCAGGATTCGGTCGTGGTGCAAATCGTCGAAGGCGAAAGCCCTTCGCCCGAGGCCTGCACGCCGATCGGCACGTGCGTGATTCGCCATCTGCCCAAGAACCTGCCCGCCCGCAGCCCGATCGACGTCGAGTTTCGCTACGCGGCCGACAGCCGGCTGACCGTGCAGGTCAAAGTCGCCGGCGGCGAAAAAGTCGCCCAGCAGGAAATCACCCGCGAAAACAGTCTGAATCAGGACCAGCTCGACGCCTGGCGGAAGCGCGTGCTGGGCGAGTAACGAGATTTTGTAGCCGGCGGTTCAGGCCCGCAAGCGACTCGGCGAGCCGGAGGCATCAGCCTCCGCGTGAAGCCGCAACCAAAGTCGCTTTTCGCTCCGCGAAAAAGACGTCTTTTCGCTGAGCGAAAAGCGACTTGCCTCCCGGAACAGCAGCCAATTCTTAACCGTGACAAAGCACTAGGAAGCTGTGCAGGTACGTGCGATTTCGCACGCTCCGAGGTGCATTGGGCCTCCACGGTCTTTTCGCCAAGGCCGCGCCAATGTTTTTGCGCCCGGCGCAAGATCCGGCGCCGGCAGAGAATTGGTTGATTGGCGCCGCCGGCGCCGCCGGCGGTCAGTGTCATGGCATGGAAATCGCGTCCTCCCTGGATGATCTGCACAGGCGCCCCGGCCAAGTGTGCCGTATCGCGGCTTGTGCTTCACGTTATCCGCCAACGGGAGAGTCGCCATGTCCAAGTCGCTGTTCGTCCTCGCCATGTTAAGCATCCTGGGTTCGGTTCAATGGGCCGCGGCCGACAACCCGTCGTTCCGCGCCGATCGCAAGATCACCGGCGAGTATTTCCGCCCGCACACGGCTTCCACGTACCACCAAGGGGCCATCCGGCACGCCGAAACGCTAGGCTACTACGGCCGACGCTATAGCAACGTTCCGGTCGAAACGACGCGGGAGCACGCCGCGGAAATTGTCCGTAATCTCAACGCGGCCAAGAAGGAACTGAGCAAATTGGAAAAAGAGGCCAAGGGCAACAAACCGGTTGAAGCGCATCTGAAAGCCATCGAAAGTCATCATGCCAAGGCGACCGAACTGGCCAAGCAACTTGAAGACAAATCGGCGGACGCCAAGACGATCGCCGCTTGCACCGCGAACATCGCCAAAGAGCTGAAGGCGGCCGAGGCCGAGAATGAGAAGCTGAAGAAGACGCTCGGCATCGTCGAACCGCCGGCCAAGACGAAATAACTCGTCGCCGCGCGTGTCATGCCGGAGCAATGGCGGATTGCTCCGGCATTTTTCATGCGCTAGTCGTCTACTTGCAGGGCCTTGCCGGCGCGGAGCTTTCGGGCGGCGGATTGAGTGGCGGCGTTGGGGCTCTCGCCCGCCTTCTTGAGCAACTGGTAGTTGTCCTCGAGCCAACGCGGAACTTGGGAAAGTTCTTGTAGCACCTTCGGTCCGTGAGCGTAATCGGCCGAGAGCAAGCGCTTTTCGAGCGCGGGCACGGCCATGGGCGCGTTCAGCGTGGCCAAGGCCCGTGCGGCGAACCGGCAGGCCTGCGGATCATCGAGGAACGGCTCGATTAGCGGCATGACTTGCTCGCCGCCATGACGGCCGAGCGCCGACAAGAGCTGCTGTTTCTCGCCCGCGCTCCGCAGGTTTTTCGACAATGCGGCGGCCTCGTCGACGGCGGCCGGAGCTTGGAGCTCAAGCAGCGCCTTGACGTATTGCAACCGTTGGTAAAGATCGTCGTCGGAGGTCGCCAGCGCTTCGCGAATCGGATCGATCGCCCACGGATCGCCGAGTTTGCCCAATGCAATCACGAAGGGAATCCGATCCTTTCCGCGGTTGCGTTCCAGGGCTTCGATCAACGGCTCGACCGCCTGACGGTCGCCGAGATCCGCAAGCGCGTAAGCCGCCAATGTCCGTTGCCGACCTTTCAGCGCGGCAATCAGGGCGCGTAACGCTCGGGGGTCTTTGGACTTGGCCAGCGCCTGGAAATCGGCGGACGACTCCGCGCTGCCTTTGAACTTCTCCAGCACCGCGTCGATTTCCGACAATTCGCCGATAGATTTGAGAGCGTCGAGCGCCGCCGTCTTGAGTTGCAGCTCGGCGCTGGTCCGCAGAGCTTGCAATTTCTCGACTCCCTCCTTGGCCTTCAACTCACCGAGGCTAGCGCAAGCGGCAAGCTGCACCGCTTTGTCGGAGTCGTCGAGCATGGCCGCCAGAGCCGTGCGCGCCCGGGGGCAATCGAAGGCGCCGGCCGCATAGGCGGCGGCGTTGCGGATGGCCGCTTCGGACTCGTCCATCGCGGCGACGAGCGCCGCGGTGTCGGCGGAATCGTCTTGCCTCGCATCGGCGGGCGCCTTCGCCTTGCGGTCGCCCAGGGCACGCAGCGCCGCTGCGCGGAGGTCCGGCGGGCGGTCTTGCATCAAGGCAACCAATGCGCGCAGCACGCCAGGTTCGTCCAGATGAGTCCCCAGGGACTCGGCGGCTCCAATGCGCGTGGTCAATTGCTCATCGTGCAAGTGCCGCAGGAGCGTCGCCCCGGCGCCGTCGCGCCGGCCCAGCACCGCCAGGGCCGCGGCGGCTTCCGACGGGGCCGAAGGGAACATCCGGCTTCGCCACGTCGCATTCACGCCAGGGGTTTGCACGACGATCGACGGCGCCTTGTCGCGCCGCCGACTCACTTGCCAACTCCGCCAACGTTGGGCGGCTTCGTAGTCGAAATAGCAACTTGGCTCCGCGGGAAGCAGTACAAAACCGGGATCGCCAAGCGGGACTTGTTCGGCAATTGCCGTCAGGCTAGTGAGATTCAGCAGATTGATCTCGGATCTGAATTCAATGACGCTCACGCTGGGTTCGATGTTTGCGGGCCGCAGCTTCGCCGACAACGCGCGCGCCTCGCTCTCGGTAAGATCGAGCGTGAAGGGATGCTCGCCCAGTTTCCCTTCGAGAATCCAGCGCTTCTCGGCCAGCGACAGCCATTGGCCAGGACTGCTCCGCAACTCTCCGAGGTCGAAGCTCAACCAGCGCGTGACCGCATCGTTCGGCCGCAATACGCAATCCTCGAAATACAGCAGCGAATCGGCCCGCGTGCGCGGATATTCGCCCGGGAGCAGAGCGACGCTGATCGGGAAGGGCGCCGTTCTGGGCCGCGTGTAGGGCAGCCGCTTGTCGCCGATACGCAGTACGAGGTCGGCAATCGCCAACTCCGCCGCCTCGTCGGAAGCGTTTTTTAGCGAGAGTCGGAAGAACAGGAACTGCGCCTGGGAATGGGACGTCATCTGCACGAGTTCGGCTGCGGCGTAAACGGGCGAAGGAGCGCCGGGCGCCGCAGTTTCGTCGGTGATCGAGGGATCGACGATGGCGCGGAGCTTGTCGCTGAGCACCCAGCCCTCGACGCGGCGGTTTCCCCCGCCGAGGGCGATCGCGGTCCAGGAACCTTGCCGTTGCACGACCCGATAACGTTCGCCGCGTCTGACGGTCGCGACAACCGCATCGCGCACCTTGACGGGCGCCGACTCGACGACGACCTCCACTTCCTCCGCCGCCCAGCAGGGCGCCGCGCACAGAACCGCCGCGAGCGCGGCCACAAGAGCTTGCAACCTGGCCATTTCGTCACCCCCTTGAATTGCTTGCGAATTCACCTGCCGAAAAACGCCGCTTGTGCGATCGCTTGGAAATATAGAACTGCGAACCTGGCGAGACGTTGCGACCGCGGCCTCGAGTTTATGCCCTCGTTGGTGCGGCGGCAAGCTGGGGCATGTAATTCTGACGAACGAGTCATTGCGACGAATGTGACTGCCAGCCCGGCGGCCGCCGGGCAATTGCCGGGCGGCCGACTTGCAAAGGCGCGGCTCTGAGGTACAATGCCAAGACTGTAAGTCGTGGCCCGTTCGAGGGTTGTAGACTCGCGAAGCGGCGGCTCTGCGAGCCTAGGCCTTTGGGGCAAGCCAGTGAGCGACGGGTTTTACGCCTCAGTCGCCCACGAATACGCGGGAATGGCGGAATTGGCAGACGCGCCAGGTTGAGGGCCTTTCCGATCGGTTGCCTCAAGTCGTTTGCCCGCAATATAGTTCCGCCATAGAATGCCTGCGAAGGGTACACTTTTGGTACACTGGCTGCGGTTGCATTGGTGCCACGTTGCCCTTTTCCCAAAGGGCCACTTCCATGGCAACCCTTCAAGAACGCAACGGCAGTTTCCGGATCCTCTTCGTTTACCACGGCAAACGCGAGACGTTTACGCTCGGTAGAGTCGCCCGAGACGAGGCGGAGTCCAAGGCATCGCAGGTCGAGTACCTCCTGATGCGTCTCAAGCAGGGGCTGATCTCCATTCCCCCCGCGACCGGCATTGTCGACTTCCTGCTGTACGACGGCAAATCGGCGCCGGGGCCGGCGCCGATCGAAGCCGATTCCAAGGCGATCACTTTAGCACGACTCCGCGAGAAGTACCTCGCGACGCACGAGGCTTCGCTTGAACCCTCGACCATTGCCACGACTCGGCTCCATTTCCGAAACGTCGCCAAATCCCTTGGCGAGGGATTCCCTGTGGCCGAATTGTCGCTCGCCGACCTGCAGAAGCATGTGGACCGGCGGGCGAAAGCCAAGGGCGCGAAGGGCCGGAAACTTTCGCCGACGACTATCCGCAAGGAGATCGATACGCTCCGCGGCGCCTGGAATTGGGCGGTCAAGATGAAGCTGGTCGCCGGCCGGTTTCCGAACGACGGCTTGCGTTTTCCGAAGACTTCCGAAAAGCCGGCGTTCATGACAAAGGCCGAAATCGAGCGGCAGATTGCAGCCGGCGGCTTGACCGAGGCGGAGATTGCCGAGTTCTGGGATAGCCTGTATTTAACGGTCGACGATCTCGCGGATTTGCTGGCGCATGTCAAGCAAGCGGCCAAGCACGGTTTTCTGCATCCGATGGTTTGCTTCGCCGCACACACCGGAGCCCGTCGGTCCGAAATCGTCCGTATCCGGCTTGCCGATCTGGACCTGTCAGGCCAAACAGTCACGATCCGCGAGCGCAAACGCGTCAAAGGCAAGACAACGACCCGCCGCGTGCCGCTTTCGCCGCATCTGGTCGACGTGCTTAAGGGCTGGCTGGCGATTCACCCCGGCGGTCCGTGGCTCTTTTGCCACGGTGTGAGCGTTGACCGCAGCCGCACGCGGAGCCGGACGACCGGCCATAAGGGTAAAGAGAGAGCGAGGAGCCTCAAGGAACGTATGGCGGGCGTCAAGCAACGCGGCGCCGTGGCGATTGCCGCGTTAACCAGGGATGAGGCCCACGACCATCTGAAACGCGTGCTGAAGGACAGTCCCTGGAAACGGCTGCGCGGCTGGCACGCATTACGCCACAGCTTCGTTAGCGCCTGCGCCAGCCGCGGCGTCGATCAGCGACTGGTCGAGGCGTGGGCAGGGCACATGTCGCCCGAGATGAGCCGCCGCTACGCCCATTTATGGCCGAGCGTGCAACAGGAGGCGCTCGCGAAGGTCTTTGGATGACACATCCACGCGCCAAGCAGGCATCAGCCGGACCATGTCGCCAGGCGGACACGGAGCCGCTCGGGGGAATTCAACTCCAACACGCGGACTGTCGTTCGGCCGGTTGCCGTGCGCCCGAGGATGCGTAGCCCGCTCCATGAGAAGTGCTCGGTCCAGATTTGGCGCCGGGGATCAAACAACGGCGTGATTTCATTCGTGTCGGGATCGATTCCTGTGAGGTTGCTGGATTTATGCAGATTGCACTCGGCGCAGGCCAGGGCGAGATTCTCCAAGTCGTCGGAGCCGCCGTGCTTGCGCGGGATAACGTGCTCGATTTGCAGCGGAACAATCGGAGAATCGATTTGGCGTCGCTGACAGTATTCGCAACGGTCGGCCGCCCGCTTTCGCACCGCCGCACGCGTCTGCGCGTCCATTGCGATTAGTGCCCGCGGTCAGAGAGCCTGAAGCGGGCTTCGGCTTGCAATACGGCAAGCAGATTATTGGCCTCGATATAGGCCTCGTATTCGGCGCGCTCGGATTCTGAAAGCTCGCCTTCGTTGGCTTTTTGCGCCAGATCGGTCAACCGCTCGGCAATCATCGGATCGCCCTGCAGGCGGGCCAATTGCTGCGTTTGCTCAGGTGTAAGCAACGCAAAAATCGCGGCGGTTCCACGATGAAAAGCCT